>NZ_JBFREV010000034.1:0-68094 GCF_052114485.1 Cupriavidus sp. KB_39 | reverse complement strand
GCCACGATCTGGCCGATGATGCCGAAGCCCTTCTTTTCCTTGATAAACCGGGTGTGGATGTCGTCCTGGAGCGTGTCCTCGGTGTAGTTCAGCCCGAGGCTCTCCTTCAATTGCGCCACCAGCGCCGCGCTGGCTTCCTCGTCCACGGTGCCGTCGGCACGGGTGATGCGGAAGGCGTCGTTCACTGCGTGGATCGTGCCGGCGTCGATGTCCATGCGCATCGCCGACAGGAACCCGCCCGGCTGCACCACCGCGCCCGTCACCACATTCCAGCCGCCCTGCGCCTTGTACGCATTCGTGYCGATGTCCACCACGTTCGGGCTCAGGTCCAGGCTGCCCGCCTTGACCTGGAGCAGATCACCGGCCGTGATCTGGCCGCTGTTRCGCAGTTGTCCGTCGATGTCCAGGCTGACGTTCTGCCCGCTGATCGYGCCGCCGTTGGGCGTCGCCAGCGCCTGKRCGTAGCCGTCCGGCAGGTAGACCTGATAAGCCAATCAGCTAAGGGCGCAACGCCTCAGCTTGGAGGGTGCCGGAGCCTCCCTCCCAACACTTCCTATTACTTCGCRGCCGTCTTGACCTGRTCGCCCGTATAGCTCAGCGACGMGAGATCYTCYTTTGCTTTTTCCGGCGTCTTCAGTTCCAGTACCACGCGACCCACCATCAAGCCCATCGACGGCGAGCTGCGCACGTACTTGGTTTCCCCGGAATCGAGCACAATTGACACATCAACCTTCGTTCTTGGTTACTCAAATTCTGCGCAAAATCTGAGGAAGGCGTTGATCAGATCCGGTTGCGTCTGGTTCGCGATATTCGAAGAGACGAACCGTTCAGCGCAGTAGGCATACGAAACGCCAAGCAAATCTTCGATCTCAACTCCATCTCCCGCGATGAACGAGACATTGTCACCGTCCGTATAGACCATGAAGCGCTCGTTGTCCGGCCAAAGGAAAGTTGAACCCCAATATGGCAAATTGTTGGGCGTTGTCTCAAATAGTTGATTTGGATTATCAACGGCTAAATCGAGCTTCCGGGTAGCTACTGTGACGGCTGAGAAGTCGGGCGCATACTCCCACTCAGCCTTTTCGAGCGYCGCGACGTTCAGAACGTTACTTTGGTTTTGCATACAGAACACGCGAAGTCTTGCCAACAGTTCAATCTGCTCTCCCCTTTCCGTTTGCAACGACCGGAGATCTCCCTCCCACAGCGGTATTACGGCCCATCGGCGCTCGCGCAAAAAAGCTCGTGAGAAGAATGCGAGGAATCGTCCGTCGCCATCACTCTCACTCAATCTTCCACGCGACATACCGTGGATACRGACGCTGTGGGCGATAAACCGCAGCGTAGCCATGTAATCGGCAAATGTATTTCTATGCTGATTCATAGGTCAAAACCTGATCTTCATCTGACTATTGCGTCCACTCGGCCGACTAAACTGGATGCTAGGCGCACTTGTGGATTTGCTCACCGGATAGAGTGTAGCGGTGATCCGTCCGTTCCGAGGCAAACCTTGATATCTTGGCATACACGAATGCAAGCTCATGGAATTCCCAAAGCCGGGACACAGAACTTAATGTCTCTCGGTTATCCAGGCAACCCTTTCAGAGGATGAAAGCTGGATAATGATCCGGCGTGTAGAAGACCTCCCGAGATTCCCCCAACACCTAGGCTATTCACTTGCTCCGTCCAGATTAGCTATGGACATTCCCATAAGGTCAGCAGCCGTCCGCATGCGAGATTTTAAATCAGGTGAAACCTCAATCTGATATTCGATCAACTGCGCATATAAAACCTCTAGCGCAACTCCAGGCTCGCCATGATCGAGTAGCTCCCGAACATTCTTCGGCGTGTCGTCAGGAAAMGCTGATGCCACCTCGTTCAGTACTGTTGCAATAATCGACTCTGCGTTTGAATGCTTACTCATTTCGGCCTCATTGCTTTGGGTATGCTGTAATGATTCCCTCACCGCGAGGTTCCACGATGACACGAACCTGCACCCCGTCCCGCACGCCTTCCACAGCCCACCGGACAGGGGCGCCTTTTGAGGTGTAGTCAGCCCCCGCCTTACCTGTGAGTTGGGTCCATTTCGCTGTCGGATCCGTCGCGAGATCCGATACATTGTGCATGATTTGGCTTTCTGTCCATACGGACGGAAAGGTAGTCTTCCCGGGAGCCCCCGGCCATAAATGTCCACCACCAGTGGCATCTCCCAAAAGAATATGTTGGGTACGTTGCTGGCTGGCCAGATTTACAAGATCCGCTTCGGACGGCACTCGGCCTGCGGCTGTTGGTCTTGGCCCACGGGAACTACCACCTCCATCCGAGTCCACCCCGGTGACACCTTTAATCGCTCCAAAAAGGGCAACATTGCCAAGAATAGATTTGGCAACGAAAGCATCAATAGGATTCGTCGGGTCGCTTGTACCAAGCTGGAATCGCAGCAGTGCGTTGTCGATCTGTGTGGCGGTATAGCCTTTACTCTGCGTATTGTTCGCACGGATCAAGAAATCCCGAGCCGCAACGTTGGTGTCTTGGTGCGCCAGTGCCTCCCCATACGCCTGCTGATACAGACCTCGCTCCTCCTGCCGTGCAGATACACAATCTGCATTGCCACCGCACATGSCTGCGATCTTTGCATCGCTCAGCACTCCGACTTGCGCCTCCAGGAAGGCGGCGTTGGAGCGGCAGGACACCGGATCGACACACTCGCCCAACGCCTTTACATTGGCCTGAAAACGAGGATCCTTAACGTTCTGATATCGACTCGTAGCGTTATTGATCGCTTCATTCTGTGCCGCCAACCCTGCCGAATTGACGTCAGCACCCAGAAGCGCGCCCGCAGCCCCGCCTACAAGCGTTGCCAGACCGACGGTAACCGCCAGCCGAATTTTGTCGTCACTGTAGTTGAGTACTGGGCTATCGGCATAGACAACATCCCGAATCAACGGCGCCGCAATAGCGCCCGCCGCGCCGCCGATCGCGCCTCCTGCACAATCACCACCCGTCAGGCTTTGCGCAGCGCAACCCACCAGCGCATGTCCCAATACGTTGGTCAGGATCGTCGACGGATCCGAGCCCGGCATGCCAATGCCCGGTGCATTCACACCAATGCCGTTGGCCCCGAGCGCCGCCGCATCCCTTACCAGCCCACCCGTAAACGCCTGCCCAAAACTCCCGCCATAAGCAATCGTATTCACGCCAGCACTGACCGCTGAGCGGACGACGGTTGCCTCCATGTAATTGACGACACTATCCTGCATCGCCGCCCAATTACCTTGGGCAAGATTGTCGCCAAAGCTACCAATACCGGTGTCACCGAGGTTAAATCCCGCTGTAATGCCTCGGGTCGCCCCAGCTGTCATGCCAGACACAACGCCCGCCTTCAGCGCCGCGCCGATGTTCAACGAACCGGTTGTGATGACCTGGGTCACCATGCTCGACAGCGTGGCCGAGATGGCTGCATCGATGGCCACGGCAATCATCGCCTGGGCGATCGTCATCTGGGCCATGGCTACGCCCATCAGCGCCGCCCCCGCCCCAGCCGTAACAATCGAGATCGCCACCGCCGCGACCATCGCCACAATCTGGCCGATGATGCCGAAGCCCTTCTTTTCCTTGATAAACCGGGTGTGAATGTCGTCCTGGAGCGTGTCCTCGGTGTAGTTCAGCCCGAGGCTCTCCTTCAGTTGCGCCACCAGCGCCGCGCTGGCCTCCTCGTCCACCGTGCCGTCGGCTCGGGTGATCCGGAACGCGTCGTTCACCGCGTGGATCGTGCCGGCGTCGATGTCCATGCGCATCGCCGACAGGAACCCGCCCGGCTGCACCACCGTTCCCGTCACCACATTCCAGCCGCCCTGCGCCTTGTACGCATTCGTGCCGATGTCCACCACGTTCGGGCTCAGGTCCAGGCTGCCCGCCTTCACCTGCAGCAGATCCCCCGCGGTGATCTGGCCGCTGTTGCGCAGTTGTCCGTCGATGTCCAGGCTGACGTTCTGCCCGCTGATCGTGCCGCCGTTGGGCGTCGCCAGCGCCTGGACGTAGCCGTCCGGCAGGTAGACCTGCGGCACCAGCGCGTTCACGCTGCCGCAGGCCGTGCTGGCCACCGTGCAGCGCGGGTCCGGGACGGCCTGCTCCACGTACCAGAGCATCGGCTTGTCCAGCGCGTGCACCTGTTCGTCAGTCAGCGCCGTGCCCAGCGCAATGCTGTGTTCCTTGGCGTAGTCAGCCGCGTTCTTGTACAGCGCCAGCTTCTCCTGGTCATCGACCGAGAGATTGTTCTGGCTGTCCCATGCCAGCCCGCTGACGAAGCTGTCCTGCCCSGTCTGCTGCARSGCGGCCTGRTTSARCTTCTGCGATTCGGTGTACGGGTCGTAGTAGAACGTGACGTTGCCCGGCCGCAGTTCCGGCGGCAACTGGCCCAGCAGGCTATCCGGCGTCACGCCGGCCAGCACGCCCGTCGCCGGGTTCGGGTTGACGTATTGGGCACGGCCGCCGGTGTTCGTCGGCGCTGTCAGCGGCGTGCCGTCCGGCTTGGCGTTGAAGTGCCAGTCAACGGTGGCCGGCCCACCCGCCGTGGGCGCGGCAGGCGTCGCCACGATGACTGGGGTGAATTGCCACGGTTCGGTCGGGTCCGGTGTCGGCGTCGCGGGCGGCAGCGAGCCGGCCGGCACCGGCGGCGGGCCGAGTGAAATGACTTGAGTCGGCGGGGCCGCCGGGGGCGTCGGCTGGTTCGGGCTTGTGATGCCGTTGACCATCGCGGCGCCGGTGATGTCCACCGCCGCACCCAACAGGTTGCCGGTATTGACGATCTGGCCGCCCGAACTCACGGACAACGCATTGCCGGCCTGGATACCCGAGGCAATGTTGCCGATGGCGGCCCGGCCGCCGGTATCGTGCCAGCGGTCGCCGCCGCTGCGGTCTTCCTGCCAGCGACCAACCCAGTCCGCATTGAGCGCGATGGCCGTGTTGTCCACGCCGCCGGTGGCTTGCACGCTGACATTGCGGCCGCCGCTGATCAGCGCGCCGTGGTTGTTGACGCTGCCGCCCTGAATGAAGACATCGCGCGCGCCACTGATGACCGCCGCCGGCCCTGCCGCCGCGTCCTCCATCGCTGAGCACTGGCTGTTCCCATAGGTRCCGCCGGGGTTGCAGCCGCCCGCATAGGACGGATTCTGGCCACCGTAGCTCTTGCGCAATTGCACCGGGTCGAGCGAGGTGTTGACCAGCGACGCCGCCGTAATCGACACATCGCCCGAMAGCGACTGGATGGCGCCGGCCTGGTTCGTGACCGTGCCGCCCGCCGTGATGTCCACGTTGCCCTGGGCGGCGAGCGTGCCGCTAAGGTTCCTGACATTCGCCGCGTTGATGGTCAGCGTCTGGCCCGCCGCCACCGTGCTAGGCGTCTGCTGCCACGTGACGGACTGGACCGTCGGCGCGCTGTCGTCCGGGCAATCGGCACCCGGCACGCACCCCTGGCGGGTAGTCACCTGGATGTCATGGACGCCCTGGTTGGTAAACGTGCCGGGCGTGGTAATGGTCACCTTGCCMGCCGCAGCCAAGTCCCCGGCATTGGTCAGGTCACCGGTGCCAGTCAGGGCGAGGTTGCCCCCCGCCGTGATCTGGCCGGCCTTGCCAAGCTGGTAGATGGTCGAGGACTGGGTGGGCGCGCTGACAGCTGAGTTATCTGCGGCCGTTCCAATGTTCATCGGAAACGCCGTCACCGGCGGCGCGCCACAGTTATCGCCCTGGCAACCCGGCGAGGGGGTGCCAAACACCGTCTGGGTCGTGCCGGGGATGGTCCCGTCTACACGCTCCCCAATGCTTTTGAGCTGCGCGAGGAACGCGCTCAGTTCCCCCGCATTCACTTGGTCCGTCACGCTGCTGACCAGCGTGGCGGATCGGCCGTTGTCGAGTGCCCCCACGTTCAGCGTCAGGTCACCGCCCGCCGAGATCGCGCCACCCTTGTTGGAGAGCGATGTGGCGGCGATGTCGAGCTTGCCCCGGCTGATGATCTGGCCGGCCACGCCATCCGTCTGGCTGACGATGGTGCGGTCCACCGTGGGCAGGGCCAGCAGCGGATTCCCCGGCACGGGTGCGTTCGGGCCCACGTGCCACATGGGCAGGTAGACCACGCCAGCGTCCCCGCCGCTGTAGTACGGCACATAGCCGATGACCGGTGAAATCGACGTCCCATCGGCAGTCCGGGTCAGATCGCCAATGCGGATATCCAGCGGGTTGCCGAGTTCATTGCCGGTACAGGCGTCGCAATAGCCACCAGCCAATGGCCGATAGCTGCCGATCACTGTCGAGTCCAGCAGCGCGTCGTTCGTCACCTTGCCGGTCGTGCTGCCGGCATCTACCGGTCCGGTTCGGTCATTGACCACCACCCCGGCAGCGATATGCATGTCGCGGTTCGCTCCGAGCACGCCACCGGTGTTCGACACCGTCCCGGCAATGTTGACCTTCACGTCGCGGTTGGCCTGCGTCTTCGCGCCCGTGTTGTCGTAATTCGAACCCGTGACGACGATGTCGCCCAGCGCCTCCGCCACGCCACGGTTGGTCACGTTGCCGTCCAACGCGAGGTTACCGTTGGCGTGCATCGTGCCGGTATTGGACAGATTGCCGGCCGACAGCGAGACATTGCTGCCGCCCACGATCTGCCCGGTGTTGGTCAGCGTACCGCCCGTGGCCAGCGACAGGTCGCCGGCCTTCTGGATCGTGCCGCTGTTGGTGATGCCCTGGCTGGCATTGAGCACCACGCTGCCGCCCGGCACGGTCCAGGTACCGGTATTGTTGATGGCCAGCGCGCCCAGCGTCAGCGTGCCGTTGGCGTTGAGGCTGCCGGTGCTCGTTGCCGATGGGTCGAAGACCTGGTTCAGCGCGTTGACCGTCAGGTTGTTGCCCGCCAGGATCTGACCGCTCGCGTTATTGAAACTGCCGTTGCCGCCCAATACCGTGAAACCGAGATTGCCCGTCAGCGGGCTCTGGCCGGTCAGGTCGCCCGCGAACAGCGTGCCGCCCCGGTTCGCGGCCAGGGTGCCGGCGGTTACGTCGAGGCGCTGCGCACCGGCGATCAGCCCGTACGCGTTGTCGAGCGCCCCGGTCACGGTGGCGTCTACGGTCTGGCCGCCGATGGTGCCCCGATTCGTCAGGTTGCCGACGTTGAACGCCGCCGCGTTGCCGGCCATCGTGCCGGTATTGATGACGGCACCACCGCCCACGCTCAGGGTCTGTACCGCAGCGGTGACACCCTGGTTGACGATGGTTGCCCCGCTCAACGAGACGTTCGTGCCCGTGCTGTTCCCGGACAGGGTCAGCGCGCGCGTGGCGCCAGCGTCCAGCTTGCCGTTCACGGCGTTGCCGTGGCCGGTGGCCSCCGCGCCGATCGTCACGTCATTGCCGCGCAGCGTGGCGTCGCCGCCAATCCACGTCAGATCGCTCACTTTCGCCGAGCCGCCCGCCGCCACGCCGAGGTTGCCGCCCACGAGCGTGCTTCCCGACATGGTCACGTCCTGCGCGCCGCTCACCGTGGCGTTGCCGAGGCTGGTCAGCGCGCCGCTGACCGTCGCTGATCCGCCCGCAGCCGTCAGCGTCGTATTGCCACCGCTGGACAGGCTGCCCGCCACGACGGCGCTTCCGCCGGCGCCGATGTCCGCCGCGCCATCGCTGGTCAGGGCACCCTGGATCGCCACATTGCCTTGCGTCGCACGGATGCGGGTGTCGCCAGCACTTTGCGCCTGGCCGCCCACGGTGACGTCGCGGGAAGCGGTCAGCGTCAGGCCCGCGTTGCTGCCGATCTCCCCGCTCGTGCTGATRCTGCCGTTCTGCGCCGTCACGTTCAGCGCGCCGGTGGACAGCACCTGCCCGCCCAACGCCGCGTCTGTGCCGGCCGTCACCGTCAGCGTGCCCGGCGACACCACGTTGCCGCTGGTGGTCACGCTGCCAGTGACACCCGTCAGCGCGACGTTACCCGCCGTACTGCCGGCGGCGCCGCGAATCGTCAGGTTGCGTTGCGATGCCAGGTCGAGGTCTCCGGCCGACACCGCGTTGCCGTCGATCAGGGTGTCGCGTGCCGCCTGCAACCGGATCGCGCCCGGCGACGTCACGTCGCCGCCGAGCCGAATATCACCGCGCCCGTCCTGCCCCGCCGCCTTCACGAGCACGGTGGCGCCATTGACGGCGCCGCCAACGTCCACGCTGGCAGCGGCATCCAGCGTCACCGCCTCCGCCGCCTTCACGCCGCCGGCGCCGTTGATCGCGCCGCCAGCCGTGACGGTCAGCGCCCGACCCGACTCCAGCGTACCGCCCAGCGTGACATCCCCACCCGCCTGAGCCGTGTAGCCCGCCTCTGCCTGGCCGTTGCCCGACGCCACGATCGCGCCGCCCGCGTTGAGCGCCGCCGCCTGCTTGGCATAGGTGCTGCCTACTTTGAGATTGCCAGCCGAGTCGATGGTCAGATTGCCGGCCGATGCCGCCAGGTTGCCATCGGCGCGCACGCCCACGCCCGCCGYCGTGCTRATGATGTGGATCTGGCCGGCGTTCATCGCRCCAAAYGCCGTGGCATCAATCGCCAGCCCGTTGCTCGCGCTGGAATTGGAGGCGGCGCTATTCGCCCCGGCGGCGGCAGTGGTAAAGCCATCGCCCAGCGGCGTTACCAGCTGGCGGCCGGCCACCACGTTGATCTGCTTGCCCGCGTTCAGCGCGGCGTCAATGCCGATCGACTCGCCAATCAGATTGATGTTGCCGACCGTGCCCTCGATGCCCGTGGCAGCGCTGCCCGGGTTGGGATTGCCGATCTGGATCCTGCCGCCTTCCACCAGGAAGCCCGCCGTGGCGGCGGTGTCGAAGCTCGTGRTGGTGCCGGCAGCGGACAGCCATTGCGGCGTGCCGGTGGTCAGCGTGACCTGGCTGGTATTGGTGAAGCCCGCGCCATTGGTGTAGACGCCGCCGGGCGCGGCAATCACGAGCCCTGCCGCCGCACCGAAGATCTCCACGGTGCCGTTGATCTGCGCCGGCGCGCTGCTGGTGACCTGGTTGACGATCAGCCGCGCCGGCCCCGACGCGGCCAGATTGGCATTGCCGGCAACCTGCCCGCCCAGGAAAGCGCCACCGCCGGTCGCACTATTGTTCAGGATCAGGCCGATGGGATCGACGACAAACGTGCGGTACTGGTTGAGCGAGATGCCCTGCGCGTTCGGCTTGGTGATGCCGACGACCGGTACGCCGCCATCGGGCGCACCGGGTCCCGTGGTCACGGAAATCGATGGCGTAAAGCGCACCGGCGCGTTCGGATCGGTAATCGGCGCGGCCAGCGCCTCCGCCGGGCCAAAGCGCAGCAGCACCGGCAGCTTCGACACGGCCCAGCGCAGCAGCCCTTGCCGCACCGCGCCGCCGTGCACGGCCAGTGCATCGACCTCCGTCGCCCCCGCCGCCAGCGCGCCCGCCGCCTGCCGCGCTTGATGCAGSGTGATCTGCACCGGCCCAAGCCACAACGTGACGGCCACCGTCGCCGCCACCGCCCGTGCAAGCAGGCTGCGCCGGCCCCGCTCGGCCAGCGAAGCTGGCTCCCGCGTATCCGTCGGGACGGTCGCGGCGGTCGGGGCGTGAATGTTCAGGGCGTGGGCGGACGGCGTGGCCGAGCGGTCGCGTTGCATGGCGTTCCTACGAKTTCTTCCAGGGGGCGGCAATGACGGGGTTACTGACGATGGCGGCAGGTCACTGGGTGATCTTTGCCTTGGTCAGCAGGCCGGTGACCAGGGCCACCGTGGCGCGCTCGAGCGCCTGCGCCTGCAGTGCCTGCCGGATCCCCGGCGCCGCCGCGTCATACGACGGCACCTGCGTCGGGCGCAAGGCGTCCACCTTGACGAGGTAGCGACGGGCGTTCCAGGTCACGGCGTTTGGGCTCACCCCACCCGCCGGCAGCGTGGAAATGGCCTCGGCAATCGGCAGCGGCAGGCTTTGCGTATGGCCTTCCTGCGCGGGCACCTTGAAGCTGATCCAGTCCAGCGCCCCGCCACTGGTGCGGGTGGGTGCCAGGCTCATGTCTTGGGCAACCTTGGCGAAGTCCTCGCCGGCCTTGATCCGTGCCAGCGCCTTCACGGCCGCCGCATCGTCGGCCAGCTCGATCACACGCGCCTTGTACTCCATGGCGCCCAGCGACGCCGCGATGGCGTCGTACCGCGCGCGGACCTGCGCATCGGTCACCGGCTCGGGCTTGATCCGATCCTTGAGCCATGCCTGCGTCAGGATCTGATTGCGGGCCTCCCGCAGCTGGGTCTGCACCTCCGGGCGGGCTTCCAGCGCCTTGTCCTTGCTGGCTTCCTGCCGGAACAACTCGCGCGCGATCAACTGCTGCTTGATCGCCTCGCGCGACTGAGGCGTGTCTGGCAGGCCAGCCGCCTTTGCTGCCTCGACGATGGCGGCATCGGAAATCGTCACGCCATTGACCGTTGCGGCGTGGGCAATATGAAGGCCGAATGCCAGAACGACGCCGGCAGCGAGGCGGGAGAGAATCGGTTGCATGGTTTGGGTTCCTAGTAGATCCAGTTCAGCGTGGCCAGCAGGACGGTCCGCTTGGGGCCGAGGTTCGCGGGCTGGGCCAGTGGCGCGCCAGCCAGCAGTTCCCCGCTCAGGGTCTGGCCGGCCCATTGGGCCGACAGGCGAACGCCTGCCCCGGCGCCAGCCACCGCTTGCCATTGGCGGGTGGCCACGTACTGGGCCTCGCCGCCGTCGAGAAAGAGATAGGGTTCGATGCGGGTGCCGGCCACGACGGGCGCATTGGCCCAGGCCAGTTCGTTGCGCAGATAGGCGCCGCGATCCCCGGCAATCACGCCTTCCCGGAAGCCGCGCACGGTGCTCATGCCCCCGGCGTAGATCTGCTCGGAGCCGAATAGCGCGACGTTGGTCCATTGGCCCGAGAGTTGGGCGCGCCACGCGAGCACCGCCCCGCCGCCCACCGGCGGGAGCGGCAGTTGCAGCGTRGTGCTGGCATCGAGCTTGTTGAACTGGGCGTGCGCCTCGTCWTGGCGGATATCGGACGGATCGCGCGTGGCGTGCAGTGAGGTCAGGCCRCGCGAGTACCCGGCGTCGGCTGTCACGTAGCCCTGCATGCCATTGGCGGCAAAGCGCCACAGGCCGTTCCAGCCGGCGCGCAGCACGGTCAGCCGCTGCGGATCGAGTTGCAGGTTGTTGATTTCGCGCTCGCTCTTGCGCCACGTCAGGGTCAAGTCGAGCGCCTGCCGGCCGGTCTGACCGCGCGTGATCACGCGGTTCCAGCCGAAGGTATGACCGATGCTGCGGCCGTAGAGCAACGCCGTATCACSGATGGTGTTCTGGTACTCCGACAGCGATGCCGTGTAGCTGAACGTGTTGTAGCCGAATGGCAGCGCCGCCGAGGCCACGGCGGCATTGGTGTCGGTCGTGCCGACATAGCTGGCCGAGAACGATTCCTGCAGCCCCAGCGCGTTGTCCGCATCCATGCCGAGCCGCGTGCGGGCGATGCCTGTGCTGCGGCTGCCGTAGTTATCCACGCCGGCGTTGAACCGGAAGCGGTCGCCGGGCGGATTCGTCAGCGCCACGACCGACCCGCCCGGGGTCTGGCCCGGCAGGATCTGCATTTCCGCGCGATTGCGGCGCAGGCGGTTGATCTGGTCGACGCCCTGTTCCAGGTCGGGCAGGCGCAGGGTGTCGTCTGGCGCCGGAAACTGCCAGGCCGTGCCGGCATCCGTCACCCAGCCGCCACCCACCGTATCGAACAGTGGCGCGCTGCCAGGCCGGAGCGTGCGGCCATTGAGCTGGAGGGCTTCCACCTTCCCCGTCACGACGGTCACCACCAGCACCCCGCTGGCGAGGTTCTGCTCGCCAAGGTAGGCGCGCGTGGTGATGTAGCCACGGGCCACGAACGCCTCCGTGAAGCGGCGCAGGAGCAGGTTGATCCGGTTCGTGCCAAGCGCCCGGCCGACGAAAGGTGCGGTAATGGCCGCGACTTCGGCATCGGCCAGCACCGTGTTGCCCACCACATCGATCCGTGCGATGTCGAAGGTGGCCGAAGTCTCCGCCACGTCCTCGACGCGCGCGTCGGGCGCCACCACGACGCCACTGTCGATGCGGGCCGGCGGCTGCGTCGCCTCGTGCTCGAGGTCGCGCTGGCGCTGCTCCCGCAGCAAACGCTGGGCGGGGTCTTCCGGAACGATGGGGCCCGGCGGCAGCGCCTGCGCCCAGGCCGCCGTGGCGGCCGTCCAGGCTGCCGCCCATGCCACTGCGTGCCGGGTGCTCATCGCCATGCCCATGACGTCAGCCCCACATGGCTTTCGATGCTGACCGGGTCCTGCTGGCGGGGCCGCACCACCGTGGTGTTCCCGGCCACCGTCACGTCACCGTCCAGGCTACCGCCATCGATCACGGCGTCGCCGCTCAGGCGCGTGCGGCCCGTGGCCATCCAGCTTCCGCCCACGTCCATGGCATAGAGCCGCGCCCAGGTGTCACCGAAGAACACCTTGAAACCGCGGTCCCGGGCGATCGCCGTGTAGCCGGTAACACCAGTGGCATAGGTGAGCGGCGCGTTGACCGTGAGGTCGCCCACCGCCAGCACGCGCCCGCCGATGTTCTCGGCCACGCGGCCCGCCGTGATGTCGATATCGCCGYCGGCGGACAGCAGCCCRCCGCTGACRGTCGTCGTCGAGGACGCCGAAGTCCGGCACACGATCATGCACGTGCGCGAGAGGTGCGCGGCGCCGCTGGTGACGCCTTCKGTCCGGAACGTGTCGGCCGCCTTGATAACGATCGATCCGTTGTTGGCGTAGATGTTGCCCCCGGTATTGATCACATTGCGCCCACTCAGCGTGGTGCCGGTCTCGGAAAGCAGGTAGGCGGTCTGGTCCGGGCGGTCTACCGTCCCGTAGTCGATATCGAAGGTATTGCCGCGCTTCGACAGCACCAGCCAGCGCCGCCCGGAGGAGGCGCCGATAACGGGCTGTTCGGCGTTGGCGCCATCGGACTTGGTGATGGCGTTGACGAGGTCGCCGGCGGCGGTCACTTCGAGCCGGGCGTTGGACAGCATCCGCGCGTGGCGGTTGATGACGTCGCCGCCGGCGCGCACCACGACGTCGTCGTTGACGCCGAAGAGGATGGCGAGGGAATCGGGCGTCGATTCGTTGCGGAGCGAGCCTCCGGTTTGCACCGTGACCGCGCCGAGGGACGCCGCCGTATCCTGAATGCGCGTCTGGCCCTGCACCAGCGCGCCCAGGTTGACCATGTCGCCATCGGCCTGCACGAGCACGCCACCGCTGCGGGCGACGACGGTGGACTGACGTGCTGCCGACTCGAGTTCGATCGATCCGGCGTGCAGCCTGATGTCGGTGGCGGCCAGGATGTCGCTGTCACGCAGGGCAAAACGCCCGGCGGCGTCGATGTTGGCGGCGCCGCCCACGGACGTCAGCACCGTTCCATCGAGTGCCACGTCATGGGCGCCGACGATCAGGTGCCCGCCTGCCGAGGCGCGCGTGCCGGTCAATTGCATGGCCGTGCCCGCGTCAAAAAGGCCGATGCCGCCGCTGGCATCGAGCGTCGTATCGGCCAGCCGTACCGGTTCGGTATGGACCTGGCCGCTGGCGCCGATCACGATGTCCCCGGCTCCCTTGGAGCCGGCCCGGATCGCGGCATTGGCCAACTCCACCCGGTCTGAAGCCACCGACACATGCCGCCCCGCCTCCACCGTTCCCGTGCCCCGCAAGCCACCGCTGGCTACCACCACGTCGCGATTGGCCTCGATACGGCCCGATGCGAGCCGCAGGTCGCCGCTCCCCGACACAACGAAATCGCCGGCGGTCGCATAGGCCGCGCCAGCATGCCGCACGCCGGCGCCCTGGTCCGTCACCATCAGTTCGATCCGGCCAGCCATCAGGCTGCCTGCGGCCGTGATATCGAGCGCAATGCCATTCGCCGGGGTGGCGGACGGCGCGCTGTAGGCAATCCAGGGGGACAGGTTGTCGGTTGGGGAAACGCTGGCGTCGATCTCGGCATGGCTGTCACCCACCACTGCGCGGACGCGCGCGTTGGCATCCGCATACAGGTTCTCGACCTTGCCGGCGATGCGCAATTGCTTGGCGATCAGCCCCAGGTTCAGCAGCGTGCCGGACAGCCCGCCGGGGCCAATGTCGATGGCGCCCTGACGCGTATTCAGCACGAGGTTGCGCTGCAACTGTCCGTTGACCGTGAAATCGTTGAACGTGACCTGCCCCGTGGTCAGCGCCAGGTTGCCCATGTTCCGCACCACCATGCCGTTGACGCTGATGCCGTTGGGATTGGCGATCACGACGTTCGCGCGGGGGCCCAGCACGCTGAGCTGGCCCTCGAGCAGGGACGGATTGGTGCCGGTGACCTGGTTGAGGATGGTGCGTGCGCGCGCCGCCGCGTTGTCGAGATCGACCCCGGCACGCGGCACGTTGAATTCGCGGTAGGTATTGGTGGAAACGCCGCCCACGGCGCCGGCCACGCCGACCGTGATGCGGCCATTGGCGCCCGTGACGGCCGTGGTGGCAGTGCCGCCGTCCGGCACAACGCCGGCGGCAAGGCAGTGCGCGGCCAGTGCGAACTGGCTCAGACCCGTGACCCATCCGGCCACCCCACGCGGCAGCCAGGCAAAATTCCCCCGTACTCGATACAACGACCTGCTCCCTTCTTTCTTATCCTGTGCTGCGCATGTGACGAACGCAGCGGYTATCGGGGCCGGAAGATAACAAAGGCGGGATCTGCCTCAAATAGCCGATCGGCTAAAAGCACCCGCGTCGTGGGCGGAGTGCAACGTTGCAATTTGAGGCGATTTCGTAATTTTTAAGGGAGAAGTAAGCAGGATTAAATTCAAGCCGCACCGCGCACAGCAATGCGTGAACACCCCACATCTCACGCCTGACGCCAGTTACATCACGACATGAGGTTAAGGATGATGTGCGGCGTGCCGTTATCTGTCGATGCGGGGGATTGCACCTTGTCGAAAGACGTCCGAGCGCCCACGCCGCCCCTCCCCCACCGACGAGGGAGGTACCCCCCTCAATCGTGGGATTTGCAGAGCCGCGCCTGCCCCCCTAGAACAACTCCCCCTCCCCACCCCCRCTCGGCCAGGCCGACCGGAAYGCRTGGGGATGCATAACGACCCCTGCCGCGTCCAGCTGGGCCGTGGATAGCACGAGGTGGCGCGCCAGCCAGTCGTGGAGGCTGCGCAGGAAGCGGATGTTGTCGAGGTTGTTCGAGGCGGCGATCAGGCGTTCCAGCTTCACGTGGGCCGTGTAGACGTCGAGCAGGTTCAGCATGCGGAGCTTGGCTGGCGTGGCGGCRCTGCGTTCGATGGCCAGCACGCGSGTCACYTGSGCGTTGGAGAGCGCCCCGCCCTGGGCGATCTGCTGGTAGAGGTCTTCCAGCGCCGGGAAGCGCACCGTGGGCTGTACGCGCGGCACGGCGGCCACCTTCTCCATGCGTAGCACCACGTAGCGCGTGGCGGCGTTGCGGCGGGCGAGTTCCTGCTCGGCGGCGGTGGCCTTGCGGCTGCGGCGCGGGGGCGGGATGTCGGTGAAATCGGGGAGGCGCGGCACGGCGTCGCGCTCGGTGTAGTCGGGCACCTGTTCAAGCCAGGCCGGCTCGGGCAGCGCGGCGCGGGCACAGTCGGCGCCGAAGGGGTATTCGTGGCCATCCGGCCCGCGCAGGATATAGGCGTGGCCCTCGGGAAAGCCGTGGTGGCGGCCGCCCTTGGCGCCGCGCGCGTGGCAGCGGGTGTTGGCGGGATCGACGAAATCCTTGCGAACGGGAATCCAGCCGCCGGGCGGGGCCTGCTTCATGGTGACGAGGGGTAAATCCGGGGAACGGGCGCTATTGTCGCACCGCCCGCCCCGCCGCCACCATTTATCGTTACTTCAGCATGAAGGCCATGGCCGAGCAGCAGTTCAGCATGCGCACGGCGGCCTGCACGGTGGGCGCCGTGAAGGCCAGCGTCACGCCGTCCACGCGCTCGAAGGTCGGCCACTGGCAGAACAGGTCGGCGTAGGCGGAGGACATGGTTTGCAGCCGGCAGTTGACCGGGCCGGCCAGTTCCAGGCAGCGGGCCTCGGGATGGGCGATGGCATTGCGCGTCACGGCCTCCGCCGCGTGGGCGATGGCATCGCGCGCGGCCGTCGGTGACAGCGTGGTGCCGCTGCCCTGCCCGCCCGCCGTCTTGGTCTGCACGTAGCGCACCCAGGGCATCAGCGGCTGGGTTTCGGCGATGAACACGTCGTCGCCGCTGGCCAGCAGCACGGGCACGTCGAACTCGCCGGCCAGTGCGGCATAGATGCCCGCCTCGCCCAGCTCCAGCCCGTTGAACCAGACCCGTGCGAAGGCGCTGCTGTTGATGGTGTGCGCCAGCACGCCCCGGCCCTGTGCGCGGCTGTGATAGCCGATCATGAACACGCCGTCGCAGTCGTGCTCCACGCCGGCCATCATGCTCAGGTAGCGCGGCTTGCCGAGCACCAGTTGCGCACGCGGGTCGATCTGGTCCGGCAGCAGGTTGCGGAAGCCGCCGTGCGAGTCGTTGACCAGCACCTCGGTGGCGCCGCCCGCGAAGGCGCCCTGCACCGCCGCGTTCGCCTCGGCCGTCATCCAGGCGCGGGCGCGCTCGTACTCGCCATTGCCGGCGCGCGTCTGCTCGGTGTGGAATACGCCCGCCACGCCTTCGATATCGGCGGAAATCAGAATCTTCATATCAGGTCTCGGAGAGATCCGGCAGCAGCTCGCGCAGCGCCGCGCGGTGGTGGCCGTCGCGGCCGGTCACTGGCTCGGCATGCCAGAGGGCGTGGACGATGGCCTGCTCCACGCTGTCGGCGGCGGCCCGGAACAGCGGGTCGAGCCGCGATTCGTGGACCATCGGCACGGCAGGCATCGGCACATCGGCCAGATGGGGCACGGTGTAGGCCGTGGAAAAGGCCAGCGCGATGTCGCCGGAGCCATGGCCGAAGACCGACCCGGTACGCGCGAGGCCGGTGCCGGCGCGCAGCGCCAGGCGCCGAAGCTGCCGGGCGTCGAGCGGCGCMTCGGTGGCCACGACCATGATGATCGAGCCCTTCTCCGTCTCGGTCTTGGCAGCCAGACGCTCGGCCAGCCTGGAACCCACGGCCTGGCCCGCATAGATCAGCGACTCGGCCGTGCCGAAGTTCGACAGCACCATCGCGCCGACGGTATACCCACCCGCCAGACGTGACGCCGTGCCGATGCCACCCTTCACCCCGAACGACGACATCCCGCGCCCGGCGCCCACGGCGCCCTCCTCCACCTCGGCCCCGGCAGTCGCCAGYGCCCCGGCGTAGTCGGCTTCCTGCACCGCCATCGCCTGGATATCGTTCAGGTAGCCGTCATTGCATTCGAAAACCAGCGGATTGACCGTGGGCCAGCCGCGCCCGATCTCGGGGTTCTCCGCAATCGCCGCGCGGATCTGCGCCTGCGCCACGGTCCCCACGCTGAACGTGTTGGTCAGCGCGATGGGCGTCTCCAGCACGCCCAGTTCCTCCACCTGCACCAGCCCGATGCTCTTGCCGAAGCCATTGAGCACCACAGCCGCCGCCGGCACCTTGTGGGTGTAGACGTTGCCGGCGTGCGGGCGGATCACGGTCACGCCGGTCTGGCAGGCGCCGTCCGCCAGCGTGCGATGGCCGACGCTCACGCCCGGCACATCGGTGATCGCGTTGCGGGAGCCGGCCGGCAGGTTGCCGACCACGGGGGGCGCGTTGGCGGTCATGCGGGCATCACCGGCGGTCGATCTTCGGATCGAGGGCGTCGCGCAGCCCGTCGCCGAGCAGGTTGAACGCCAGCACGGTCAGGAAGATGGCCAGGCTCGGGAAGATGGCCACGTGCGGCGCGGTGACCATGTCGGCGCGCGCCTCGTTGAGCATCGCGCCCCATTCCGGGGTGGGCGGCTGGGCGCCGAGGCCCAGGAACGACAGCCCGGCGGCCGTGATAATCGACGTGCCGATCCGCATCGAGAAATACACCACGATGGACGACACCGTACCCGGCAGGATGTGCCGCATCAGGATGGTCCAGTCGGACGCCCCGATACTCCTGGCCGCCTCCACATAGGTCAGCCCCTTGAGCATCAGCGTGTTGCCGCGCACCAGCCGCGCGAACGCCGGCACGCTGAACACGGCCACGGCGAAGATCACGTTGGTCATGCCATTGCCGAGGATGGCCACGATGCCGATCGCAAGCAGGATGCCCGGGAACGCGAACAGCACGTCCGACAGGCGCGTCACGATGCGGTCCCACCAGCCCTCGTAGTAGCCCGCCATCAGSCCCAGCACGGTGCCGATGATGGCGCCGATGATGACCGAGAAGAAGCCGGCCGCCAGCGAGATGCGCGTGCCGGCCAGGATGCGGCTGAAGATGTCGCGGCCGAGCGAGTCCACCCCCATCCAGTGGGCGGCGGACGGCCCGGCGTTCAGCGCGTCGTAGTCGAAGAAGTTCTCGGGGTCGTAGGGGACGATGTACGGCGCCARCACCGCAATCACCACCAGCATCAGCACGAAGGCGCCGGCCACCAGGGCCAGGTGCTGCTTGCGGAACTTGCGCCAGAACTCGGTCCAGGGCGTGCGGACGGCCTCCGGGGCGGTACTGGGGGATGCTGCCGCGGCGGGCGTGGAAAGCTCAGTCATGCCGGCCTCTTACTTGTAGCGGATGGTGGGATTGATCACGGTGTAGAGCATGTCCACCACCAGGTTGATCAGGATGAATTCGAGCGAGAACAGCAGCACCTCGGCCTGGATGACCGGGTAGTCGCGCATTTCCACGGCGTCCACCAGCAGGCGGCCCAGGCCGGGCCAGTTGAACACCTTCTCGACCAGGATGGAGCCGCCCAGCAGGAAGCCGAACTGCAGGCCCATCATCGTCACGACCGGGATCATCGCGTTGCGCAGCGTGTGCTTGATGACCACCACGGTCTCGCGCACGCCCTTGGCCCGGGCGGTACGCACGAAATCTTCCTGCAGCACCTCGATGAACGAGGCCCGCGTGAAGCGCGCCATCACGGCGGCCACGGCGGCGCCCAGCGTCAGCGAGGGCAGGATGTAGTGCTTCCAGCTATCGGCGCCAATCGACGGCAGCCAGCCCAGTTGCACCGAGAAGACCTCCATCAGCAGCATGCCGAGCGCGAAGGCCGGGAACGAGATGCCCGACACCGCCAGCGTCATGCCGAGCCGGTCCGGCCATTTGTTGCGCCACACCGCCGAGCCAATGCCGATGGCCATGCCGAAGATGACTGCCCAGACCATCGACGAGAGCGTCAGGTACAGCGTGGGCAGGAAGCGCTCGCCAATCTCCTCGGAGACCGGGCGCTTGGTGCGCAGCGAGGTGCCGAATTCCCCCTGCAGCGCGTTGGTGAAGAAGCGCACGAACTGCTCGGGCATCGGGCGATCCAGCCCCAGGTCCTTGCGCACCAGTTCGACGGTGGCCATGTCGGCTTCAGGGCCGGCGGCCAGCCGCGCCGGGTCACCGGGCAGCATGTGGACGAACAGGAACACCAGCACTGCCACGAGCAGCAGTGTCGGGATCACGCCCAGGAATCGTTTGAGGAAGTAATTCAGCATCTGGCTACCAGGAATTGAGACCGCGGGCCACCCGCCCATGCCCCCGCATCTCGGGCGGGCGGCCAACACGGCTTACTGCGTACGACTGTAAGGACGACTTACCGCGACTACAGCTACCACTTCGGCGGCGCTTGGTGGCGCCGTCTTTATATTTGCGCCCCTCCCCCGCAAGCGGGAGAGGGGCGCAAAACGCTTACTGCTTGATGTCGATCTCGTCGAAGTTGAACGAGCCGTCAGGCATCACGTAGGCGCCGCTCAGGCGCTTGGAACGCGCGAACAGCACCTTCTCCGTGATCAGGAACGCCCACGGGGCATCCTTCCAGATCCGTTCCTGGGCGTCCTTGTACAGCCTGGCCTTCTCGGCGCGGTCCGTCGTGCGCAGCGCGCCGGCGATGTCCGCATCGACCTGGTCGTTCTTGTAGTACGCCGTGTTCAGCAGCTTCGGCGGCATCGATTCCGAGGCCAGCAGCGGGCGCAGCGCCCAGTCCGACTCGCCCGTCGACGACGACCAGCCCACGTAGTACAGGCGCACGCCGGCGTCCTCAGGCTTCTGCACCGACTCCACGCGCTCCACGCGCTGGCCGGCTTCCAGGGCCTGCACCTGCGCCTTGATGCCCACCTGTTGCAGCTGCTGCTGCACGAACTGGATCACCTTCTGCGCCGTGGTGTGGTTGTAGGCCGACCACAGCGTGGTCTCGAAGCCGTTCGGGTAGCCGGCTTCCTTCAGCAGCTCGCGCGCCTTGGCCGGGTCATACGGCCACGGGCCCAGCTTCTCGGCGAAGTCCACGCCCGGCGGCACCACGCCCTGGGCCGGCACGGCGTAGCCGGCGAAGGCCACCTTGGCCAGCGCTTCCTTGTTGATGGCGTAGTTGATGGCCTGGCGCACCTTCGGGTCATTGAACGGCTTGACCTGGGTGTTGAACGACACATAGCGCTGGATGATCGACGGACCGTCGATCAGGTCCACCTTCGGGCTGGCCTTCAGCACGGCGGCCTGCTCGAACGGAATGCTGAACGCGAAGTCCGCCTCGCCCGTCTGCATCACGGCCGAGCGGGTGTTGTTGTCCACCACCGGCTTCCAGGTGATGGTGTCGATCTTYGGGTAGCCCGTCTTCCAGTAGCCGGCAAACTTCTTGCCCTTCAGGTAGTCGGTCTGCTTCCATTCGACGAACTCGAACGGRCCSGTGCCCACCGGGTGGAAGGCGATTTCCTTGCCGTACTTCTTCAGCGCGGTCGGGCTGATCATCACGGCCGACGGGTGGGCCAGCACGTTGATGAACGGCGAGAACTGCTCCTTCAGCGTGATCTTGACCGTGGCCGGGTCCACCACCTCGGTCTTGGCCACGCGGTTGAACAGCGTGTAGCGCTTGAGCTTGTTGGCCGGATCGGTCACGCGGTCCAGGTTGGCCTTGACGGCGGTGGCGTCGAAGGTGGTGCCGTCGTGGAACTTGATGCCCTTCTTGAGCTTGATCGTGTAGACCAGGCCGTCCTTGGTCACGTCGTAGCTGTCAGCCAGCACGTTGACCAGCTTCAGGTCCTTGTCGAAGCCGAACAGGCCCTGGTAGAACGACTTCACGGCTGCCTGCGACAGCGTGTCGTTGGCATCGTACGGATCGAGCGTGGTGAACGTCGAGTACACGGCCATCACGGCGTCCTTGGCCGCGAACGCCGGGCTGGCGCCCAGCATGCCAATCGCGCTCATCGCCACGGCGCCGGCGATCAGGCGCGGCGAAACCATACGGGTAGACATATTTCTCTTCTCCTGTTGGAAAAAATCAGTACTGCGTGATGACTAGACTCAAGACTTGATAAAGGCTCAATACGCGCCGCCAACCGGGTGCCGGGCCACGAAGTGCCCGTGCGCGCCGCTGCCGGCCACCGCCACCAGTGGCTGCACCACCGGCTCGTCGCCCACTGCACGGATCGGGCTGGGGATTTCATCAGAAAGCGGCTCGCGCTTCACATGGCGGCGCGCCGGATCGGCAATCGGCACCGCCGACATCAGCTTCTTCGTATACGGRTGCTGCGGATTCTCGAAAATCGCGCGGCGCGGGCCGATCTCGACGATCTGGCCCAGATACATCACGGCCACGCGATGGCTCACGCGCTCCACCACGGCCATATCGTGGGAGATGAACAGGAAGGCGACGCCCAGCTCGCGCTGGAGGTCGAGCATCAGGTTCACGATTTGTGCCTGAATCGACACATCGAGGGCGGACACCGATTCGTCGGCCACCACCACCTTGGGGTTCAGCGCCAGCGCCCGTGCAATACAGATGCGCTGGCGTTGGCCGCCCGAGAACTCGTGCGGATAGCGCGAGGCGTGGGCGGGCGTCAGGCCCACCTTTTCGAGCAGCCACGCCACGCGGGCTTCGGCTTCGCGGCCGCTGGCCACCTTGTGCACCAGCAGCGGCTCCATGATCGAGTAACCCACCGGCACGCGCGGATCGAGCGAGGCGAACGGGTCCTGGAAGATGAACTGGATATTGCGGCGCAGCGCCTGCAGCGCCGGGCCCTGCATCTGGCTGATGTTCTGGCCGGCGAACTCGATCGTGCCGCTCTGGGCATCCACCAGACGCAGCAGCGAGCGGCCCGTGGTGGACTTGCCGCAGCCCGATTCGCCCACCAGCGCCAGCGTCTCGCCCGGGTACAGGTCGAAGCTGACCTGCTCCACCGCATGCACGCGGCGCGTGACCCGGCCGAACAGGCCGCCCGGGACGTCGAAGCGGGTGACCAGATCGCGCACGCGCAGGATCGGCTCGGCGCCGGCGTGGACGGTGTCCTGCGGCACTTCGGCCTCGGGCGCGGCCACGTCGTTCACCTGCACCAGCGGGAACTTGGCCGGCAGATCCTTGCCGGACATCGCCCCGAGCTTCGGCACGGCGGAGAGCAGCGCGCGCGTGTACGGGTGRGCCGGCGCGTGGAAGACCTCGTCGGAGGTGCCYTCCTCGACCTTCTCGCCCCGATACATCACCAGCACGCGGTCGGCCACTTCGGCCACCACGCCCATGTCGTGGGTGATGAAGACCACGCCCATGTCCATCTCGGACTGGAGGTTGCGGATCAGTTGCAGGATTTCGGCCTGGATGGTCACGTCCAGCGCYGTGGTCGGCTCATCGGCAATCAGCAGCGCCGGCTTGCACGACAGCGCCATGGCAATCATCACGCGCTGGCGCATGCCGCCGGAGAGCTGGTGCGGATAGCGGTCCAGCACGCGGCGCGCCTCGGGAATGCGTACGAGTTCGAGCATGCGCAGCGCCTCGGCGCGCGCGGCAGCCTTGTTCTTGCCCTGATGCAGCCGGATCGATTCGGCGATCTGCTCGCCCACCGGGAATACCGGGTTCAGCGAGGTCATCGGCTCCTGGAAGATCATCGCCACGTCCGAGCCGCGCACGGAACGCAGGGCGGCGTCGGGCGCGCGAGCCAGGTCCAGCACCTCGCCGCCGCGCCGGCGCAGCAGCATGCTGCCGTTGGCGATCTTGCCGCCGCCATGCTCCACCAGCCGCATCAGCGCCAGCGACGTGACCGACTTGCCCGAGCCGGACTCGCCCACCACGGCCAGCGTCTCGCCGCGATCGACGTGGAAAGAGAGGTTGCGCACGGCCTCGACGGTCCGCTCCGAGGTGGCGAAGCGGACGGACAGGTTGTCCACCGCGACGACGCGTTCAGGGGGAAGTACGAGGTTTCGATGCGTAGAGGTGTTGGCCATGCGACTTGTCCGATGTGCTGCGATTGCTGCGTTCTACTGCGATTTGCTACGAAAGACTTCGAATTTGCGGGGCTGCGGGCTGACGACGATCAACCGTAGATCAGCACGCTGACAGGCTCGCCCACGCGCGCCACGCCGCGGTACATGCCCTCGGTGTTGAACGGCAGCGTGACGTTGCCCTGCCGATCCACGGCAATCAGGCCGCCCCGGCCCTGAATGGCGACCAGCTTCTCCATCACCACGCGGCGCGCCGATTCTTCCAGCGACAGCCCGGCGTAGCGCATCTGCGCGGACACATCGTGCGCGGCCACGGTGCGGATGAACATCTCGCCGGTGCCGGTGGCGGACACGGCCGCCACGTCATCGGCATAGCAGCCGGCGCCGAACACGGGCGTATCGCCCACGCGGCCCACCTGCTTGTTGGTCACGCCGCCGGTAGAGGTGGCGGCAGCCAGGTTGCCCTGGGCGTCGCAAGCCACCGCGCCCACCGTGCCGAACTTCTTGTCCGGATCGATCGGATCGGTGCCAGCTTGCGCCGCCTTCGCTGCCAGCGCCGCCGCGTCGTGGTCGAGCAAGGCCATGCCGGTGCTCGCCTGCGCGCGCTGCCACTGGTCGTGGCGGGCCTGCGTGAAGTAATAGTCGGGGGAGACGAGTTCGAGCCCCTGCGCCTCGGCAAACGCCTCGGCGCCGTCGGCGGCGAACAGCACGTGCTCGCTGTGCTCCAGCACGGCCCGCGCGGCCAGCACCGGGTTGCGCACGCGCGTCACGCAGGCCACGGCGCCAGCGTTGCGCGTGGCGCCGTCCATCACGGCGGCGTCCAGCTCGAACGTCCCGGCGTGGGTCAGCACGGCGCCCTTGCCGGCGTTGAACAGCGGGCAGTCCTCAAGCAGGCGCACCGCTTCGGTCACGGCGTCGAGCGCGCTGCCGCCCTCGGCCAGCACGCGTTGGCCGGCCAGCAGCACCTGCTCCAGCGCAGCGATGTATTCGCGTTCACGGTTGGCATCCATGGCGGCACGGGTAATCGTGCCGGCGCCGCCGTGGATGGCAATGACAGCCTGGGTCATGACAGCTTTCACTCAGTAGATTCGGAAGATTTCGAGGTGCCCCGCTCGCGCTGGCCCGCACCGGGTGCGTCGTAGAGCCAGGGGAGCAGGAATTCGGTCATCTCGGCCGCCGCCTTGACGGAGCGCGCCGAGCGATAGGCCACGGCACCGCACAGCGCTTCGATCAGCGCGAGCACCGTGGCATCGGAATTCGCGGAAAGACGATTGCCGGCGTTGGCATACAGCGCGATATCGGCCAGCGGTGCCAGCGGCGAGGTCGGGCCATCCGTCAGCGCCAGCAGCCTGCCGCGATGGGCCTTCACGCGCTTGGCCAGCACCATGCTGTCCGTCACATATCGGGGAAAGGCGATGGCGATGACCAGGTCTTGCGGCTGGAGCTTGAACAGTTGCCGCGCCGCGTGCGACGCGCCGCCCACCGTCGACACCGACGTCACCATGCGGCAGTGCATCTCCAGCCCGTGCTGGAGCAGGCCGGCCAGGAAGCCGCTCGCGCCGAAGCCCATCACATAGACGCGCTCGGCGGCGAGGATGGCATCGACGGCCCGCTCGCAGGCCTCGGCATCGAGCGCGCGGCGCGTGGCTTCGAGGTTGCGCGCGCCGTCGTCCAGCGCGGCGGCGAAGACCTCGGCCACCGTCGTCGGGCGGGCCAGTTCGTCGCGCAGGCGCTCCACCGGGGCCAGCGTGGCCTCGAAGCCGCGCACGAGTTCGGCGCGGAACTGCGGATAGCCTTCGAAGCCGAGCGCCCGGGCAAAGCGGTTGGCCGTGGCCACGGACACATCCACGGCCGTCGCGAATTCGTCGATGCGCATGGTCGCCGCGCGGAACAGGTTGTCCAGCACGTACTGCGCCATGCGCTGGTGCGCGGGCGTCAGCGTGGGCAGGCTGCGGGCGATGCGTTCGGAAATCGACTGGCCTTCGGGCATGTCTGGGGAAAGAACCGGTTCAGGGCGCCGCGCGCACCATCCCGGAAAGTCCTTTGATGAAAAGGCACTTTCCCGGTGCGGCGGTCTATGTAAATAAATTTACACGCAAACCCCGTACCAGGAGAACCTGGAAGTGACGAATTAGGGGAAATCCCTGAATACATGGATGCGGACATGGGGCCCGGGGCCGGCTGGCGCCCGCAAGACCGGCCACCGGGCGCGCTACAATGCCGGCCTGCCCGCCTCCGGGCGTGTTCTTCGCCTTATCTCCCAGTCCTCGTGATCCGAATCGACCAGCTAGTCCTCCAGCGCGGCACCAAGGTGCTGTTCGACCACACCAGCGTGACGCTCAACCCAGCCGAGCGCGTCGGCCTTGTCGGCGCCAACGGCAGCGGCAAGTCCACGCTGTTCGGCATGCTGCGGGGCGAGCTGCACCCGGATGGCGGCGATGTCTTCGTGCCCGCGCAGTGGCGTATCGCGCACGTGGCGCAGGAAACCCCGGCGGTTGACCGCTCCGCGGTGGACTATGTGATCGATGGCGACACCCGGCTGCGCGAGATCGAAGCGCGCATCGCCGCCGCCCAGGCCAGCGGCGACGGCAGCGCCGAGGGCGAGGCCCACGCCGCCTTCGCCGATGCCGACGGCTACACCGCGCCGGCCCGCGCCGAAGCGCTGCTGCTGGGCCTGGGCTTCACGTTGCCGCAGGTGACGCAGCCCGTGGCGTCGTTCTCGGGCGGCTGGCGCATGCGCCTGAACCTGGCCCAGGCGCTGATGTGCCCGTCCGACCTGCTGCTGCTCGACGAACCGACCAACCACCTGGATCTGGACGCCATCGTCTGGCTGGAGGACTGGCTGGCGCGCTACCCGGGCACGCTGGTGATGATTTCCCACGATCGCGAGTTCCTCGACGCGATCTGCAACGTCACGGTCCATATCGAGAACCAGCAGTTGCGCCGTTAYGGCGGCAATTACACCCAGTTCGAGACCCTG
This sequence comes from Cupriavidus sp. KB_39, assembly GCF_052114485.1. Classification (NCBI taxonomy): domain Bacteria; kingdom Pseudomonadati; phylum Pseudomonadota; class Betaproteobacteria; order Burkholderiales; family Burkholderiaceae; genus Cupriavidus; species Cupriavidus sp. KB_39. The sequence goes on along the minus strand of NZ_JBFREV010000034.1, from coordinate 41,813 downwards.
CGGCTCCAGCAGATGGCGCTGCAGTCGTCAGCCTACGCGCGCCAGCAGAAAGAAATCGCGCATCTGGAATCGTTCATCAACCGCTTCAAGGCTAAGGCGACCAAAGCGCGCCAGGCGCAGAGCCGCGTCAAGGCGCTCGAGAAGATGGAGCGGCTGGCGCCGGTGCACGTGGCGGCCGGTTTTGCCTTCGAGTTCCGCGAGCCCGATTCGGCGCCGAACCCGATGATGGTGCTCGAGGGGGTGGATTGCGGGTACGCCGAGGCCGAGCCGCCCGTGACCATCCTGCACAACCTGGCGATGTCGATCCAGAACGGCCAGCGCATCGGCCTGCTTGGCGCCAACGGTCAAGGCAAGTCCACGCTGGTCAAGACGCTGGCCGGCACGCAGGCGCCGATGAACGGCACGCTGCGGCTGGGCAAGGGGCTGGTGATCGGCTATTTCGCCCAGCATCAGCTCGAAACCCTGCGCGACCACGATTCCCCGCTCCAGCATCTGGCGCGGCTGGCGCCGGACGTGCGCGAGCAGGAGCTGCGCGACTTCCTGGGCAGCTTCAACTTCCGGGGCGACATGGCGACCGCGCCGATCGAACCGTTCTCGGGTGGCGAAAAGGCCCGGCTGGCGCTGTCGCTGATCGTCTGGCAGAAGCCCAACTTCCTGCTGCTGGACGAGCCGACCAACCACCTGGACCTCGACACCCGCGAGGCCCTGACCATGGCGCTGGCCCAGTTCGAAGGCACCCTGATCCTGGTCTCCCACGACCGGCACCTGCTGCGCGCCACCTCGGACCAGTTCATGCTGGTGGCGGACGGCACCATCCGTCCATTCGATGGCGACCTGGACGACTACCGTGACTGGCTGCTCCAGCAAGCCGCCGCCAAGCGCAACGCCGCCACGGCCGCGCACGCCTCCGAAGCCGCGGCGGACGCCGGCGCCAACGTCAACCGCAAGGACCAGCGCCGCGCCGACGCCGACGAGCGCCAGCGTCTCTCCGTCCTGCGCAAGCCGCTGACCAAGGAACTCGAAAAAGTCGAAAAGCGCATGGCCGCGCTCCACACCGACAAAACCGCCATCGACGCCTTCATGGCCGACGAGACCAGCTACGCCGAAACCAACAAGGCCAGGCTGATGGAAATGCTGAAGCGCCAGGGCGAAGTCACCAGCGAACTGGAACAGCTGGAGGAGCGCTGGCTGGAACTGCAGGAACAGATCGAACAGATCGCGTGACGACTCGGAAATTGGCGAATCGAAGTGCCGTTTGACCGGCGTCAGCCGCGCTCATCGCCAATTGCCACACGCTTCCTCCTCCGCTTCTCATCGATTTGGGCGGCGGCTGCTCGATCCCACTTCGGGAGCGAGCACTGATGGAAGGAGAATCATGCGAACAATTGCTTTGATCGTAGGCCTGTCCTTTTCTGCCAGCGCATGTCTGGCRGCGGGCCCAGTCCCGCGCATGACCGGCGAAGAGCTGGTAGAGCGCTTTAACAAGAGTGCAGCCGCGCCCTGGACAGAGCGCAATAATGAGTTTCTCTCAGGCTACCTTGCCGGCGTGGCGGACGCTTCGGTCGGCAAAGACTGSTGCGACACCACCAGGGTCAAGACCATTGAAATCGACTCGGATGTTCTTGAACAGCTCCGGGGTCTGCGCCCCGAAAATCGGAGAACGAACGCCGCGCCTCTCGTTGTCAGCGCGCTTAAGAAGAAGTTCCCTTGCCCTCCAACGAGGAACGCAAGATGAGACCTTTGTTCTCGATTTTGAAGAGTCACTATCCAAGCGCAGAGACGGTTCCAAGGCACGCGCTCTACTCTGAGCTCGGCTGGGAAGATCTGATTTCAAAGCCCGAGTATGTAAATACTTGTGCCGTCAGAGTGAGTCTGGCGCTCATCAGGTGTGGCGTTTCCCTTCGAGGCAGATTTGCCATCAAAAAAGGCAAATACAAAGGGAAACTCATCGAACCCGGGCAAGCCACTCGCGAAAATGCTAGCGGAGCCCGGGTACCTCGGCTCCCCAGAGAAATTTGCCCGCGCTGACGCGGTCCAATCTATAGGAAGCCGGCGCGGGATTATCGCGTTTKGGAGTATTCCGGGCTATATGAACGACCGGGGTGGGCATATCGACCTCGTGGTCAGCGCACCACAGATATGCGGATCGGGTTGTTTCTGGAATGCATCAACAAKATGGTTCTGGCCTCTGCCGTAACCTTCTCAGCAATGGCAACGGGCTGGCACCCGCCAGCCCTTCCCCAATCTCACCGGTAATTCTTCTCCCGCCGGATCAGCCCCACCGCCAGCGTCACCGTCAGAATCACCAGCCAGATCAGTGACCATGCCGGGATCGAGATGCCGAACAGGGGGGGCAGCGGCGCGGTGCACAGGCCGTCCGAGAAGAACACCTGGGGCAGCAGGCGCGCGGTGGGCAGTGCGTTGACCCAGTTTTCCAGCGGATCGATGCCGCACGAGGACTTCGGGTTCAGCAGCAGGGAGACGTGATACCCCGCCACCGCGATCCCGGCCACGCCGGACAGCATGCCCAGCCCCTGCCACAGCGTGCGCGTGTTCTGGGCCAGCGCGGCCAGCAGGGAAAACAGGCCGATGCCGACGAAGGCGAAGCGCTGCATGATGCAGAGCGGACACGGCTGGTAGCCCTCCACGAACTGGAAGTAGAGCGCGGCGCCGAGCATCGCGAACGAGAGCACGGCGATCAGCAGGAAGTAGGCACGGGAATTGGCTTGCATGGGGGTCCGGGACGGAAGAGGCGTCGAGCCGAATTATTACCCATTTTCCGTCCGCCGTTGCCAGCGGCCCCTTGATATCCCGCCATTGCGCTGTCAATCCGCAGCGGCGGATTGACGCAGCGCCCGCGGTCAGGCTGCCGCGGCTGCCGAAGTGCCCGCCAGATAGCGCCGGCGCCACGGCTTGAGCACCGCGATGGCCAGCGCCGCCGTGACGATGTCCAGCGTGATGGCCACGCCGAACACCGGCATCCAGCTCCCCATGCGCTCATGCATCAGCGCCGCCAGCGGGCCGCCGAAAATCGAGCCGATCCCCTGCGAGATATAGAGCCAGCCGTAGTTGGTGGTGGCGAATTTGGTGCCGAAGGTATCGGTCAGCGTGGACGGGAACAGCGAGAAGATCTCGCCCCAGCCCAGGAACACCACGCCCGAGAGCAGCACGAACAGCACCGCGTTCTCGCGCGTGAGCAGCCACAGCGTCATCGCCACGGCCTCCAGCGCGAAGGCGAAGCACATCGTATTTTCACGACCCCAGCGGTCGGAAATCCAGCCGAACATCGGTCGCGTCAGCCCGTTGGTGAGCCGGTCGATGGTCAGCGCCAGCGGTAGCGCGGCCATGCCGAAGACCACCGCGTTGGACACCCCGAAGTCCTTGGCGAAGGCGGCCATCTGCGAGGTGACCATCAGCCCTGACGTGGACATCATCGTCATCATCAGGAACAGCAGCCAGAACAGCGGCATCTTGAGCATCTGACGGGTCGGCACGTCCACCACGTTGGACGGCGTGTACGACGCGCGCACCGGCAGCCGCTCGCCCGGCGCCGGGGCGCGCAGCCCCTGCGAAGCCAGGAAGCCGATCACCGCGAAAATCAGGCCGAACTGCCACAGCGTGGTCTCCAGCCCCTTGCCGGCCAGGGCCGAAGCAATCGGGAAGGTGGTGACGATGGCGCCCATGCCGTAGCCGGCCGCGACCATGCCGACGGCAAACCCGCGCCGGTCCGGGAACCAGCGCACCATCTGCCCCACCACGCCGATATAGACGATGCCCGTGCCCAGGCCGCCGACCACGCCATAGGTCAGGTACAGCATGCCCACGCTCTGGGCCGAGGCGGCCAGCACCCACGACAGCCCGGCCATCACCGTGCCGGCCGCGATCAGCCGGCGTGGCCCGAAGCGCTCGATCAGCGCGCCCTGGAACGGCGARAAGAACGTCTGCAGCACGATCAGCAGCGAGAAGGTGACCTGCAACTCCGAGAGCGGCACCCCCAGCTTGGCCGCCAGCGGCTTGGTAAACAGGGTCCAGACATACTGCGGACTGGAAATCGCCATCATGCAGACGAGACCCAGCAACAGTTGCAGCCAGCGCGTGCGCGCCAGCGGCATGGCCTGCGGCACGCCGAGGGCCGCGTTATCAGCAACGGTACGCATTTGCACCACTCCTTGAGACAGGAACTTCGAGGAAGACACGCGGCCACGCATTCGTCATGGCGGGCTCGCGCAGGTTGGAACTCAGTAAATTGCGACCCCCGCCCTACCAGGCCGCCACGCCGCCATCGCTACGCGGATCGCTGCCGCCCTGGTAGAGGCCATCGGCCTGCAGCACGATGGCGCCGGCGTGGCCCATGGTTTCGTCGTATGGCCCCAGCACCTCCACGTCATGACCCAGGCGGTGCAGCGCCTGCTGCGTGGCATCGGGAAAGCGCGATTCGAGCTTGAGGGTGTCGCTGGTCTGGCCCCAGGTGCGGCCGAGCAGCCAGCGCGGTGCGTCGATGGCGGCCTGCGGGTTCATGCCGAAATGGACGATCCGCGAGAACACCGCGCTCTGCGACTGCGGCTGGCCGTCGCCGCCCATGTTTCCGTAGACCAGCGTGCGGCCGTCGTTCAGGCGCGCCATGGCCGGATTCAGCGTGTGGAATGGCTTGCGCCCCGGCATCAGCGGGTTGCGCGCAGTCGGATCGAGCGAAAAGCTGCAGCCCCGGTTCTGCCAGTTCACGCCGGTGCCCGGTAGCACGATGCCGCTGCCGAACTCGTGATAAATGCTCTGGATAAAGCTCACCGCCACGCCGCTACCATCGATCACGCCCATCCAGACCGTGTCCGCCGGCCCCATGCCCTGCCCCCACGGCAGCACCGCGTCCGGGCGGATGCGCGCGGCGGCGGCATCGAGCCACGGCGGCGCCAGCAGGTCCTGTGGATCGATCTCCATATAGGCGGGATCGGTGATATGCCGGTCGCGCACGTGGAACGCCTGCTTGGTGGCCTCCACGCAGGCATGGACGAAGTCCGGGCCGAGCGGGTCCATGCCGGGCGCCAGCAGGCGGTCCAGCTGACCGAGGATCAGCAGCGACACCAGCCCCTGCGTGGGCGGCGGCATGTTGTAGACCGTGCCGCGTGAATGGGCCAGCGCCAGGGGCGCTTTCCAAGTGGCGCGGTGCGCGCGCAGGTCGGCCARCGTCAGCGGACTGCCCGCGTTGCCGAGTTCGCGGGCCAGCATCTGTGCCAGATCGCCCTGATAGAAGTCATCGAGCCCGGCCTGCGCCAGTTGCTCCAGCGTGGCGCCCAGACGCGGATGGCGGAAGCGCGTGCCCGCCGCCGGAGCGCGTCCGTCGATCAGAAATGTCTCAGCGAAGCCCGGCACATCGGCCAGTTCTGCGGCCTTGGCGGCCACGCAGGCCGACTGGCTCTGCGTGACCGGCACGCCCACGCGGGCATAGTCGATGGCATCGGCCAGCAGCCGCGAGAGCGGCAGGCGCCCGCCCAGCGCGTCGTGCGACCACGCCAGCGCCGCMTGCCAGCCGGACACCGTGCCGGCGACGGTGTTCGCCGCCATGCCGCCGCGCGTGGGAATGGCCTGGAAGCCGGCCTCCCGATAGCGCGCGATGGTGGCATCGCCGGCCGCTGCGCCGCAGGCGTCCAGGGCGCGCGGCGCCTCGCCGGGGCGGGAGATCAGCCAGAAGCTGTCGCCGCCGATGCTATTCATATGGGGATAGACCACGGCGATGGTGGCGGCGGCGGCGACCATCGCCTCGACGGCGTTGCCGCCCTCGCGCAGCACGGCCAGCGCACTCTGCGACGCCAGCGCGTGCGGCGCCACGGCCATGCCCCGGCTACCCCGGATCGGATTGAGATGAAATGCCACGCTCCGCGACTCCTGCGATTTATGTATACATAAATTTCCTGTGCAGAAGGATCGCAATAGGCGTGCCACCACGTGCGCCCGGGCACGCTCGCCTAATAAGAAACGTCTCAAGCCCGCGTCAGCACGGGGCTGGCGGGTGGATGSTCACGTGGAAAGCGGAATGGGAAAGGCGGGAGTCAGCCGAAGCGCCTGCGCCGGACGGGTGCGTTCGGGGTCTGGGCCGGCGCSGGGCGCACAAGGCTGGTGCGGGCTTGCTCGAGCCGCTCGGTGGTCAGCCGGCTGACCTCGGCACGGCCATCTTCGATATGGGTGGAGAGCAGCGCCACGGCGCGGGCGCCATCGGCGGCTTCCAGGGCGTCGAGAATGGCCGAATGTTCGTCGTACGTCAGCGAAATCCGCGTGCCGAAGGCGAAGTCGAGCCGGCGGATGATGCGGATGCGGTCCGTCACCTGCTGGTGGACCGCCGCCGACTCGGGATTGCCGGCCGCATCGACGATGGCAAGGTGGAAGGCCTCGTCCAGTTGCGCCACGGCGTTGCCATCGGCCAGCCGCCSGGCGACGGGCACGCGCCAGATCGCGCCAAGCTGCCGCACCAGCGCCGCGAGGGCCGCCTGATGCGGGGCCTCGGGCCGGCACAGCCGCGTTAYCGCGTGGGTCTCCAGCAGGGTGCGCAACTCGTAGAGCGCTTCGAAGCGGGCCAGATCCAGCGGCACCACTTCCCAGCCGTTGCGGTAGTAGCCGCGCACCAGCCCATCGCCCTGCAGGCGGTGCAGCGCCTCGCGCACGGGCGTGCGGGAGATGCCCAGCCGCTCCGCCACATCGTTCTCGGTGAACCGATCGCCGGGCAGGAGGCGGAAGGCGAAGATGTCGTCGCGCAGCGCCTGATAGGCGGCCTGGGAGCGCTTGGCCTTGGCCAGGCTGGCGCTGCCATCGAGGGTGTCTGCTGCGTCTGCCATGCTCGTTCCCCCCGGCCTTGGCCCGTCAGTCCAGGTGCCGCACGCGGTCGATGGCTTGTTCGAGGCGATCCACGGGAATCACCTCGATACCCTCGATCTTCTGCTTCGGCGCGTTGGCCTTCGGGATCACCGCCATCGTGAAGCCGAGCTTGGCGGCTTCCTTGAGCCGCTCCTGCCCGCGCGGGCTCGGGCGGATCTCGCCAGCCAGCCCCACTTCGCCGAACACGACCAGCCCGCGCGGCAGCGGCTTGTTGCGCATCGACGAATGGATCGACAGCAGCACCGCCAGATCGGCGGCCGGCTCGGTGATCTTGACTCCGCCCACGGCGTTCAGGAACACGTCCTGATCGAAGCAGGCAATGCCCGCGTGCCGGTGCAGCACGGCCAGCAGCATCGCCAGCCGGTTCTGCTCCAGCCCCACCGCCAGCCGGCGCGGATTGGGCACGTTGGCGGTATCGACCAGCGCCTGCACCTCTACCAGCAGCGGCCGGGTGCCCTCCTGCGTGACCAGCACGCACGAGCCCGCCACCGATTCCTCGTGCTGCGAGAGGAACAGCGCCGAAGGATTGCTGATGCCGCGCAGGCCGCGCTCGGTCATCGCAAAAACACCCAGTTCGTTGACCGCACCGAAGCGGTTCTTGAAGGCGCGGATCAGCCGGTGCGACGAATGGGTGTCCCCTTCGAAGTACAGCACCGTATCGACGATGTGCTCCAGCACGCGCGGCCCGGCCAGGCTGCCCTCCTTGGTCACATGGCCGACCAGGATGATGGTGATGCCGGTGCTTTTGGCGATGCGCGTCAGTTGCGCCGCGCACTCGCGCACCTGCGCCACCGAGCCGGGCGCCGAGGTCAGCGCCTCCGAATACAGGGTCTGGATCGAGTCGATCACGGCCACTTCGGGCTGCTCGGCCTCCAGCGTGGCCTGGATTTTCTCGAGCTGGATCTCGGGCAGCAGGCCCAGTGCGGGGGCATCCACGCCCAGCCGTTGGGCACGCAGGGCGATCTGGGCGCCGGACTCCTCGCCGCTCACATAGAGCACGCGCCGCTGGCCGGCCAGGTTGGCCAGCGTCTGGAGCAGCAGCGTGGACTTGCCGATGCCGGGGTCGCCGCCAATCAGCACCACGCCGCCCGAGACCAGCCCGCCGCCGAGCACGCGGTCGAACTCATCGATGCCGGTGGTGAAGCGCGGCACGTCAGCCGCGTCGATCTCGGACAGCTTGCGCACCACGGCCGAGTTGGCCAGCGGCTGGAAGCGCCGGGCGGCGCTGGACCCGGAATCCGCCACGGATTCCACGAGCGTGTTCCAGGCGTTGCACTGCGGGCACTGCCCGGCCCAGCGCGGCGTGGTGCCGCCGCACTCGGTGCAGGAATAGACAGTCTTGGTCTTGGCCAAACGGCGTCCTTGTTCTGGGAGAGGGTYAGCGGCGGTCAGGCGCGGGTCAGGCCGGGGCGTCGGCCGTGGTCAGCGTGGCCACCGTGCAGGGTACGCGCATCGCCAGCGCGCACATCAGCTCATAGCCGACGGTGCCGCTGGCCGCCGCCACCTCGTCGATCGGCAGGCCCTGGCCCCAGAGCGTGACCGATGTGCCGACACGGGCCTTCGGGCAGGGCGTGAGATCCACGCAGACCATGTCCATCGAGACCCGGCCGACCAGCGTGGTGCGCGTGCCATCRACCAGCACCGGCGCGGGGCGGTCGCCCCAGCCGGCCGCGTGGCGCGGGTAGCCATCGGCATAGCCGCAGGCCACGATGCCGATGCGCATCGCGCGGTCGGCCGTGAACATCGACCCATAGCCGACCGTATCGCCCGGCTGCAGGTCCTGGACGGCGATCAGTTCGCTGTGCAGCGACATGGCCGGCTGCAGGCCGGTATCAGCGATATCCGCCGCCACGCCCGTGGGCGACGCGCCGTACAGGATCACCCCCGGCCGCACCCAGGCGCGGTGCGCCTGCGGGTGCCAGAGCACGGCGGCCGAGTTGGACAGGCTGGCTTCGCCCGGCAAATTGGCCGTGGTGGTGTCGAAGGCCTCGATCTGGTGCGCGATGCCCCGCGCGCTGTCGGCATCCGAGAAATGCGTCATGTGCACGATACTGCCCACACAGGAGAGTCCGCGCGCACGTTCCCAGGCGGTCCGATAGGCCTCCGGCCGGAAGCCGAGCCGGTTCATGCCGGTGTTGAGCTTGAGCTGGATCGCCAGCGGCCCCCGGGGCCGGGCCACCTCGAGCATGCGCAGTTGTTCCTCGCAATGAATGGCTGTCGTGAGGCGATATTGTTCCAACAGGGGAACATCCTGCGGTTGGAAGAATCCCTCTAGCAAGAGGATCGGCCCCTGCCACCCGAGTTCGCGGAGCAGCACGGCCTCGTTGAGGTCGAGGAGCCCGAAGCCGTCGGTGCCGCGCATGCCCGCAAAGGCGCGCCGGATACCGTGGCCGTAGGCGTTGGCCTTGACCACCGCCCAGATGTGGGATTGGGGCGCGTAGCGGCGCACCACGTCCAGGTTGTTGGCCAGCGCGGGCTGGTGGATGACTGCGTGTATGGGTCTTGGCATGGTCTGGCTAAGGGTGCAGGTTGCGTCCCGGCATGCACCGGATCAGGGAAGACCCGGACGGCAACCCGCTGCAATCGGGCGTTGATGTTGCATACACTGTGCCGGCACCGCCACGCGCATGACGCGAAAGTGCGCTGGAATACGGAGCGGCCGGCACATGCGGGGCAACATCGCGCAGGCGATATTTGAACACAACCGGCGCCCACCTCAGGGAATCCGGAAGGCGGGTTCCTGTCAAAACGCGGGTCCGCCGGAGTGCTGAAATGTCGTGGTTTCGTGATATAAAGCCGGACGCTCCGGCCATGTTTTAAAAGAGAAGCAATATGTCAATGACGGTCAGGCAAGCCGAAAGGCGCGCGAAAGTTGCGCAACCGCCCCACTTTGACAAGGCCGTCGCGCCAGGTTCCCTACAAGCCGCGATGTTGCCGGTCGGCGTGCCCCTGCCCGCCGCGCCGGGCGTCCGCGATGGAGACAAAGTCGAAGGTATGAAGAAGGGTTTCTACACGATCATGGCCGCGCAGTTCTTTTCGTCGCTGGCCGACAATGCGCTGCTCATCGCCGCCATCGCCCTTCTCACCGAATTGCATTCCCCGCAGTGGATGACCCCGCTGCTGAAGCTGTTCTTCGTGCTGTCCTATGTGGTGCTGGCGGCCTTCGTGGGGGCCTTCGCGGACTCCATGCCCAAGGGCAAGGTCATGCTGATCACCAACGCCATCAAGATCGTCGGCTGCGCGATCATGATGTTCGGGCTGCACCCGCTGCTGGCGTACGGCGTGGTGGGCTTCGGCGCCGCCGCGTACTCGCCGGCCAAGTACGGCATCCTGACCGAGCTGCTGCCGCCCGAGAAGCTGGTGATGGCCAACGGCTGGATCGAGGGGCTCACGGTGAGTTCGATCATCCTCGGCACCGTGGTGGGCGGCGCGCTGATCTCGGTCCATATCTCGGACATCCTGCTCCGCTTCGACATCCCCTACGTGGACACCGGCATCAACACCCCGGCCGAGGCGGCCATGGTGGTGATCATGTTCTTCTACGTCGTGGCGTCGGTGTTCAACGTGTTTATCCCGGAGACCGGCGCGCGCTACCCGCAACAGGAAAAGAACCCGGTGAAGCTGATTGCCGAGTTCGGCGACTGCTTCATCGCGCTGTGGCGCGACAAGCTGGGCCAGATCTCGCTGGCCGTGACCACGCTGTTCTGGGGCGTGGGCGCCACCTTGCAGTTCATCGTGCTCAAGTGGGCGGAGAAGTCGCTGGGGCTGAACCTGTCCCAGGGCGCCCTGCTCCAGGCCGTGGTGGCGGTGGGCGTGGCGGTCGGCGCGATCATGGCCGCCGCCCGGATCCCGCTGCGCCGCTCGCTGTCGGTGCTGCCGTTCGGCGTGGCGATGGGGATCACCGTCATGATCATGGCCTTCTACACCAAGGACGCCATGCCGGCCGTGATGCTGAACGTGCTGGGTTATCCCATGCCGCTCTACATGGCCATCGCCTATGTGTTCCTGATGATCGTCGGAGCCATGTCGGGCTACTTCGTGGTGCCGATGAACGCCCTGCTCCAGCATCGCGGGCACGTGCTGCTGTCCGCCGGGCACTCGATCGCCGTCCAGAACTTCAACGAAAATGTTTCAGTTCTGCTGATGCTGTGCCTCTACGCGCTGCTCATCAAGCTGAATGTGCCGATCGGCTTCGTGATCGTGGCGCTGGGCCTGTTCATCTCGGCCACCATGCTGCTGGTCATGCGCCTGCACAAGCACAACATCAAGATGCACAACTCGCTGGCGATGATCGGCGAGGACAAGCACCACTGACCCGCGCGCGGGCAGCGAAACAGGAAACGCCCCGCCCGRCCTGCGCCGGCGGGGCGTTTTTCATGCTGGCAGCGCCTTCAGGCCGCGCGCCATGGTCTGGTAGCGCGCGGTCTCGCCGACCACGGTCCGTGCATTGGTTTCCGTGTTGACCAACTGGGAACGGGTCGGATCGCTGTGGAACACCGTGACSGTATAGCCCTTCTGCAACGAGAAGGTGGAAGTCTCGGGGGCCACCGGCGCCCCGCCATGGACATCCAGGTCGTAGACCACCTGCTGATACTTATCCTCCACATGCACGCTGACGCGCAATCCCCCTTCGTGCGTCCCGGCGGAAACGGAAACCGTCAGCGTATTGAAGACCAGGCTGAGGTTCAGCGTCGCCACCGGATTGCCAGCACCGTCGAACAGCGACCACAGGAACATGTTCCCGCGCACGGTCGGCACCACCGCGATCTCGGATGCTGACGCATAGGTGATGAGGCCATCGGCAAGCACCTCGGCCACCATGTTCTTTACCCCGGCCTTGACCTGCCCCTGCATCACGTTTTCGATCGGATAGCGGCCAATGTTCGCCTCCTCCTTGAACGAGTAATACCGCTCGCCGCCATAGGGGGACAACGGGAAGATCACGTTCATGGCGGTCGAATTCAATGTGCCGATACAGTCATATGAGAACAATTCATTGCCGGTGACGTCGGAGAAACTGACATAGCCGTAGGTATCTGAGAAGTAATAGTGCGGCTTCCCGCCAATGATCTGAAAGCGGATCTCCCGCGCCGCCAGGTCGATCGTCACGGTACAGAACTGGAAGTCGCTGATGCCCTTCATCTTGAGGGTGAAGAGGTTGCCAACGTAGGCATCCGGTTCGAAGTTGAAGGTGGACATYACGTCCATGTACTCGCGCCGCGCCGCGGTGCGGGCCGCCGGCGGCAGCGCCATGACCGCCAGGTAGAGGTCATCTTTCAACTGCGCGTAGGGCGCATGAGCCATCGGCAGGTGGTCGCGCACGATCGTCGCGCCAGCGGCGATGCGCGCCTGCAGGTCCGCTTCGGGATCGTTGCTGGCCGCCGCGTTCTGCAGACCCAGCGCCGTGATCGTCAGCAAGTGACTCTGCTGGTCCAGGAGCAAGCCGGGCGTGGGGGGCTCGACGGCCAGCAGGTTGGCATACGCCACGTGCACCTCAAGCTGATAGCCGATCTCGAAGGCCGCGGCGCGGTGAAACGGCGCCGCGGCCTGGCCGCTAATCTCGCATGCAAGGACGTAGGCTCCCACGCCGTTCTTCACCCCGATCGCGGCGTAGAACCCCGTGCCCAAGGCATCGAGCGGCTGGGCCTTGATATCGATGCGCACCTGCATGGTGGTGAAGTCGACGCGGATTGTCCCGCTTACATCGCGAGAGGAACCGAGCAGCACCAGCGTCTGGGAAATCGTGCCCGACCCCTGCTTGAAGGTGTATGTCAGCGACTGGCTGGCCGTCTGTTCCTTGACGACCAGATAGTCGGCATCCACCAGGTATTTGCGGTTCTTGCCCGTCGGTGGCCGGATCGTATAAGCGCCAATCGGCAGGTTGTCCAGGATCATTTCCGGCGCGCGGACCGGAACGTGGAGCACCTCCCGGGCGCCCTCCATCAGCACCAGCGGTTCGCCGTAGATCTGCTTGAATTCGTCGATCACGAACCGCAGGGAAAGGCTGCCCGTGACGCCGGTACCCTGCAGCTCCACGGTATCGACCAGGCGCAGCGGCGAGTCGAGATGCAGCGCGGATTGCACTGTCGGCAGCGTCTCCGCCGTGACCAGTTCGCTGAGCGGATAGACCGCGCGGGCGTGGCTGAAGGCGTTGAGCATGGCGCGCAGCGGCGTCACCGGCGCGCCGGCCAGCGCGAGAAATGGCGCAACATCCACATCGCAACGTTCGGCGCTGGCGGCAGCCATCTCATCGAACCCGGCCGGCCGCACCGCCGGCGAGGGCGACGTGTTCATATGGATCCGATCCTGCTGGTTCAGGCGGGTGATCGAGGCATCGCCAGCCTTGTACTTCAGCAGCATCACCAGATAGACCTGCGCCCGGACATCCCAGGACTCATACCGCGTGCCGCTGCGGAGCAGCGCCATCACGCTCGCGAAGAACGCCGGCGCCCCTTGGTAGAGCCAACCCTGGGTGTAGACGTTGGCGCCCATCACGAAGTCCTGCCAGGTGGCCGCAAAAACATTGCCCCATACGGAATCCGGATCGGCCACATTCTGCTCGGAAAAGCGGCGCTGATAGCCGCCAGCGATGACATTGGGCGCATTCCAGCTGGTCGGCAGGTTGTCGAGCCAGACCGGCGCGACCGACGCCGACGTCGTGGCGGCCACGCGTAGGCCATAGTAGGCAGGTTCGGCATCCGATGCGATGTCATCGGCCGCCAGGTAGTAGTGGTTCCTGACGTTGAGATCCGTGGGCCGCTGGGGTTGGAATGACACCCCCATCAGGGCATTGAAGGAGGTCAACATGTCCTGGTAGTACGCACCCAGCGCATTGAGACCGCCGGGATAGGCCCGCAGCACGGCCTTGTCCCGCGCCGGCACCAGCATGTACATATAGTCGCCCTCGATCAGGCCAAACTCGGCATCCTGCGCGTCCCAGGTGGCAAAGAATGGCGCCTCGGCATTGCCCGCCCGATAGATCGGCAGCATTTTGCTCGTCGAGGGGAAGGCAAACTCGATCAGAGGGGTGCCTGCCACATAGGGCGTCACGACAAACGGGACGCGCACCGCGTTCATGGTGACATTGACCCACGCATTACCCACTCCCACCCACTGCGCCGGGATCGTGCCGTCGCTGGCGCATGTCACCATTACCGACGAAGTGAAGTCGGGCGATACTTGCCGGAGCCGGAGCGTGGCACCAGTCGGCAGGATGATGCCGAGCGCCTGCTTGTCGTGATCAAGCCCTTTCCGCAACCCCGCCTTGCGAATCCATCCCGGATCCTGAAGCGTGTACACGGACTTGGTCTGTAGGATTTCCGCCATCTTGGATACCTCGTGAAGGATGCAATCGGAGGCGACGGCGCGTCACGCCACCGCCCGCAAGCCGCGCGGCATGGTCTGGTAGCGCGCCGTGGCCGCCACGGTGGTCCGCGCCGACGTCTCTGCGTTGATCAGTTGGGAGCGCGTGGGGTCCTGGTGGAAGACCGTGACCGTATAGCCCTTCTGCAGCGGGAAGAACTGGTTATCGGCGGACACCGCGGCATTCCCCGGCATGGCGATGTCATAGACGGGATCGCCGTAGCGGTTTGCCACGCCGATGCTGATATAGACCGCCGGCACGCCGGGATTCGGCACGGCAGCGTGTAGCGTCAGTCTCAGCACATTGATCACCAGGTCCAGTTCCAGCGTGGCGACCGGCTGATCCGCATTACCGAGCAGATTCCACGTGAACATGTTGCCCCGCACGGACGGCGTTTGAGAGATTTCCGATGCCGTGGCCGTCATCACCACGCCGTTGCCGGGCAGGTCCAGCATCGTATTGGCCAACCCGTTCCACGTGACGCCCTGCATCCTGTTCTCGATGGTGTAGCGCTGACCCAGTTCCTCCTTGAACGAGTAGAACTGCTCGCCACCGTAGCGGGACAGCGGAAACGTGCGGACCATGGCGGTCACGGTCAGGTCGCCGATGAAGTCATAGGAGAACAATTCCTGGCCGTCCGCGTCGCGAAAGCTGACGTAGCCGTAAGTACTCCCAAAATAGCTGTGCGGCTTGCCGCTGAAGGTCTGGAAGCGCACTTCGAGACGAACCAGGTCGAGCGTCATGGTGAAGAACGTCCAATTGCTGATGCCCTTCAGCGAGACGACGAAATTGTTTCCGATATTGGTGCCCGGCGCCGTGTTCTGCAGGGACATCACGTCGGCGTAGTCGGCCACCGCCTGGGCGCGCGCCGGCTCCGGCAGCGCCATCACGGCCAGGTAGATGTCATCCTTGACCGTGGCATAGGGCGCCGTGGCAATCGGCAGGCGCTCCCGCACCAGTGCCGCCGCTTCCGCAATGCGCAACGACAGGTCCGCCACCGGACTGTTCATCGCCTGCAGGTTCTCGAGCCCGTGCGCCGTGATCACGAAGTCGTTGGTCGCCTGCGGCCGAATCAGTCCGGGGGCGGCCGGCAGCACCCGCAGCCGCGATGGCTCCTCATGGCGCACCTCGATCCGATAGCCGACCTCGAACGGAATGTCGGCATGCTCCGGGGCTGGGTGGTTGCCGTGGAARTCCCGCTGATAGACCGGATCGCCATCGGCCGTCCGGATCGTGACGCCGATGTAGACGGTATCCATGAACGCGGTATTGGGGTTGCTCAACAGGTCCACGATGATCTGGCGCGTGGGCGCGTCCACGCGGATCGTGCCGTACAGGCCGTTATCCGCCCCCAACAGCATGAAGGTCTGCGTGACGATGGCGGACGCCTGCTTGAAGAGATAGGCCAGCGCCTGCGTGCTGGTGCCCTCCTTCACAATCAGGTAGGCCGAGTCAATCGCATATTTACGATTCTTGCCGGTGGGTGGGCGCAACGTGTACACGCCAACCGGCAAATCGGCGAACGTCACCCCGGTGGCGATGATGCGTGCCGAGGACACCTCCCTCGGCCCTTCCATCACGAACAGCGGTTCGTCGTAGATCTGCACGAACTGGTCGATGGCAAACTGCAGCGTCACGCTGCCGCGCAGGCCAGTACGGCGCATCTCCGCCGGGTCCACCAGTTGCAGCGGCGACGCCGCATGGAGCGCCTCCTGCGCCGGGCCCAGGCTGGCCGCGCTGACCAGCGCATAGAGCGGGTACACCGCGCGCGCGTCGCTGAACATATTGAGCACCGTCCGCACCGACGCCATCCTGGCGCCCACCATGCCGATGAATGGCGCCACATCCACCCCGGCCTCGGCGGCATAAACCTCGGCCATCATGTCGATCACGGGCGGCGCGATCGGCGGCAACGGCAGCGCGTTGGCATAGGTCCGGTATTGCCGGTTGAAGCTGGCAAACGCCGTGTTGCCAGCCTTGTACTTGAGCAGCATCAAAAAGTAGAGCTTCTCGCGCATGCTCCACTCCTGCAGCGGCGTACCRCTCGTGATCCGGCCGATCACGCCGCTGAACAGGGCCACCTCGTCCTGATAGAGCCAGCCATCGGTGTGCACCGCGGCGCCCAGCGCGTTGTCCTGCCAGGTGGCGGCATACAGCTTGTTCCAGACCTCGAGAAAGCTGACCGAGCCAGCCGCCATGAAGGTGCCGAGGTAGGCGTGGCYCAGYGTTTCCAGCGGGGTCCAATTGGTGCGCAGGCCGGCGAACCAGTCCGCCGTCATGGACGCCGAGGTGGATGCGGCCCACGCGGGGCCGTAGTAGGCGCTGCCGCTGCCCTCCGCATCGGCCTTGATGAAGAACTGGTTGCGGATGTTGAGATCCGTCGCCCGTTCGGGATCGAACGCTATGCCACACAGCGCGTTGAAGGTGGAAACCACGTTGTCGTAGTACGCCGTCAGTGCGGCGAGGCCGCCCGGCAAGGTCCTGAGCATGGGCTTGTCGGCCTCGGGCACCAGCATCCGGACGTAGCGCGACTGGATCAGCGCGAATTCGGCCGCCTGCTGGTCCCACGTCGCAAAAAATGGGGATTCCGCACCGCCAGCTTCGAACACGGGGAGCGTCTTGCTGGTTGGCGAGCAGGTGTACCAGACCGTGGGCGGTGTGCCGCCGCCGAGGTACGGGGTCTCGATAAACGGCACCGAGGCGGTGTGCGCCGTGATCGTAAGTGGCATTTCGCCGAAACTGAACACGCGCTCGGTGCGGCCGTCGCTGTTGAGCAGGCGCAGTGTCAGCTCGCCCATGAAATCCATGTCGATCTGGCTGATCGTCAGCTCGCCGCCCGCCGCCAGGACCACGCCGAGATGCTGGCGGTCATGGCCGAGACCCTTGTCGAGTCCGGCCTTGTGGAACCACTCGGGGTCCGTGAGCCAGTGGAGCGTCTTGACCTTCTCGATGTCCGACATCTGCCATCCCCCTTCGTCGCGACGTCCGGATCGGACGTTTCGATGCAGCGTGAGGGGAAGTATCGCGGTGCGGTGCGGAGGCCGGAATGGATTAGCGAGAGGCGGGTGCGGGAGGGGATTTGTCGGCAGTGGCCCGCTCGGCGGCGCGCGCCTGCCACCCCGGCGGCACCACGAAGCCGCGCGAGCGTTCCTGCCAGATGCCGGGCTGCTCGGGCCCGGCGGGCGCCAGTTCGCAGACCATCACCGGGGCTTCACGCCGCCAGCTATGCGCCTGGTGCGGATCGGCAAAGCGTTGCGCCAGCGCGGTGTGCAACGCGGCGGCGGACTCCGTCTGCGACTCGGGCACCCGCGCGCCCGAGAGCCAGTCCGCGCGCGGCAGCCGGCACCAGCGCGTGGTGGCCGCCGCCGGGTGGGCCTGCGCCCGCGCGGCCCAGTCCTCCAGCGTGGACCACCAGCCGTGCAGGTGATCGGGCGCGATGCCCAGCGTATCGAGCCCGGCCGGCAGGCGGCCATCGCGATAGAACAGCCAGCCCAGCAGGTAGACCTCGCTGCGGTCGATGGGATGGGTGAGCACCGCCTGCGCTTCGGCCGCGCGGCCCAGCGGCAGCTGACGGCCGACGATATGGTCGAGCTTGTCCCCTAACCGATCGACGAGATTGGGGCCGACGAAGTTGCGGCGGTCGGGTGGCGTGCCCGGCTGTCCATCCACCATCAGGTAGAACTTGGCCGCCATCTCCCAGTGCACGGTCTGCGCGCTGGCGGGATCGCGCCAGATCACGTCCAGTTCGCCCAGCGTCTGGATGCCATGGCCGTTGGCGCGCCGGATCGGCACATTGGCGGCGACGAGTTCGATCCCATCGGCCCGATGCAACGCGAAGTGGAGCAGCCGCTCGGCATGGCGGCCCAGGCGCAGGCTGCGGCTACCCGTGGGGTCCGGGTGGCCGCTCAGTTCGGCGATGGTTTCGGGAAGTGTGGCGGGGTCGGCGCGCTCMAGCCAGCGCTGCCACGCGGCCTGCGCGCCGGGCGGCCAGTAGGCCAACGCGGCGCCGGCGCCGTAGCCAGCCGGCAGGTGCGAGAGCAGCGGCGGCGAGAGCGAGCACCACGCGAGATCGCGCACCCGCTGGGACGCGGCGGTGCGCCACAGGGGCGCCGGCCCGTCGGCGCCGGCTGCTACCGGCCCGCCCGGGCGGATGGCCTGCGCGGGATCAGGCTTCAGCTCCCGCACGGTCGTGTACCTCGCGGGCCAGACACAGGTCTTCCCATGCGCGCGCCTTGTCGGTCAGCGTGCGCAGCAGGTAGGCCGGATGATAGGTCACCACCACGGGAATCCCCTCGTACCGGTGCACGGTGCCGCGCAGCTTGCCGATGGGCGTCGTCGAGCGCAGCAGCGACTGCGCCGCGAAACGCCCCAGCACCACGATCACCTTCGGCCGGATCAGCGCGATCTGGCGGCGCAGGAACGGCTCGCAGTGCGCCACCTCCTCCGGCTCCGGATTGCGATTGCCGGGCGGGCGGCACTTCAGCACATTGGCGATAAAGACATTGCGGTCGCGCGCAAGGCCCAGCGCGCCGAGCATGTTGTCGAGCAGCTTGCCGGCCTGGCCGACGAACGGCTCGCCCTGGAGGTCTTCATTCTCGCCCGGGGCCTCGCCCACTAGCATCCATTCGGCGCGGCGGTCGCCCACGCCGACGACCGTATTGGTGCGGGTGTCGCTCAGGCCGCAGGCGGTGCACTCGGCCACGGCGGCTTCCAGCGCCGCCCAGTCCATGGCGGCGATGGCGGCGTCCCGGGCCAGAGCGGCCTCATCCTGCACGGCGGGTTGCGGCGGCGGCGACAGGGCTTCGATCACCACGGGGCGCGGGGTGGCGGCCGGGGTGGTCATCACCACGTCGACTTCGGGTTCGATTTCGGCCACGGCTACCGTGGCGACCTCGATTTCGACCTCGACGTCGGCTTCGGCCTCTACAGGCGCCCCAGCCAACCGGCGCGGCACCCATTCCGACGGGATGCCGAGCACTTCGAGGAACTGCGCGCGGCGATTCATGCGGACTCCTTGCCTTCGTGCCAGGCCCGGCGCAGCACGAGCGCGTCTTCGCGCCCCTTGGCCGTGGCCGGATAGTAGCCCTTGCGGCGGCCGATCTCGGCAAACCCGGCTTCCTCGTACAGCGTCAGCGCGCCCACATTGGACGGGCGCACTTCCAGCAGCATGGTGCCGAGGTTGTGGGCATGGGCGGTGGCCAGCGCCACAGCCAGCAGCAGCCGGCCATGGCCCTGCCGCTGCCGGCGCGGGTCCACGGTGATATTGAGCAGGTGCATTTCGTCGACCACCGGCATCAACACGGCATAGCCGACCAGCGTATTGGCTGGATCACGGAGCGTCAGGCCGATATGGCCCGATTTCAGGGAATTCTCAAAATTGCCGCGCGTCCAGGGATGGCTGTAGGCGCGCTGCTCGATATCGGCCACGGCGTGCAGGTCCAGCGCGCTCATGCGGCCGAGCGTCCAGCCATCGCCCAGCTCGGGCATGACCGGCACGGCCGGCCATTGGGGCGACTCGGGCAGCAGCGCGGCGCTCACGCGGCCTCCCCTGCGGCGGCCTTCGCGGCCTTGGCGGCTTTATCAGCTTTCTCGGCGGCAATCGCCTCGCGCTCCACGATGGTGTGGGCAACCTTGTTGCGCACATAGATCGGCATGGCGTCGGCAGCGTCGATGGTCTCGCCGCGCGCCAGCGCCCGCAGGCCGATGGCCACCGCGGCGCGGGCGTCCGGCATGGCTTCGGGCATTACGCGGCCGGCCTGCGCGGCCACCTGGAGCCGTTCGCCAAACACGGTCGAACCATTGCCGGCGAGCCAGAACGCGCCATCGGGCTGCGCCACGGCTTCGGGCGGTCCCACCTGCACCGGGCCCTCCATCGACCACTCCATTGCGGCGGCGTCCCAGCGGAACGTGGCGGCATAGGTCTCGTCCATGCGGGCGTCGAGCGCAACCAGCACGCGCGTGTCCGCCGGCAACGATGAAGTGCCGGATCGGACGCTTTCCGCGCACATCGTCAATACATTGATGGGAATTACCGGCAGATCAGCGCCGAAGGCGAGCCCTTGGGCCACGCCGCAGGCGGTACGCAGGCCAGTGAACGAGCCGGGGCCGGCGCCAAACGCGATGGCGGCACAGTCGGCCAGCGTGATGCCGGCCTCGGCCAGCACTTCGGCCACGGCCGGCAGCACGCGCGCAGACGACCGCGCGCCCGTATGCTCATGGCGGGAGAAACACTCGAGGGCGCCGTCAGTGGCGGCGCGCCCCAGTGCGACGGAGCACCACTCGGTGGAGGTCTCGACAGCAAGAATCCAGGACATGGCGCGATTGTATCCGGAGCGCGGCCAAAGCTGTATTGGCAGGCACGCCGGCACCGTGCGCGACAGACCGTGCCGCCGCGCGCGGACCGARGGCTTCTTCGGTTTTTCCGCCGCAAACGGCGCGGCGCGGCGGCTATCATCGCACTTCTACGCCCACTCATTACCCGGAGACACCATGAGCGACCTGCAGGCCCGCTTCGACCAGGCCCTAATCGACGTCAAGACCCTGAGCGAGCGTCCCAACAATATGACGCTGCTGCGCCTCTACGCGCTTTACAAGCAGGGTGCCGAGGGCGACGCCCACGGCGACAAGCCCGGCATGACCGACTTCGTCGGCCGCTACAAGTTCGAAGCCTGGGAAGCCCTCAAGGGCACCAGCCAGGACGACGCCAAGCAGAAATACGTCGAACTGGTCGGCGAACTGCTGGCAGGCACCGCCAGCTAAGCCGCCGCTAGGCCCCTGCCCCGACCGGCATCGGCTTCGGCCGGATACGCCACGCGGCCAGGATCGCCGTGGCGATCACCACGCCCACGGCCAGGAAGGTCTCATCGAATGCCGCGATCCGGGCGACCGGATCGCCACCCGGCCCGAGCACCGCGCCGTGCTCCGCCAGCCGCCACTGCAGCCCCACCCCCGCCAGACTCACCCCGATCGCCCCGCCAAGCTGCCGCAGGAAAT
The DNA here is from genome assembly GCF_052114485.1 of Cupriavidus sp. KB_39. NCBI lineage: Bacteria > Pseudomonadati > Pseudomonadota > Betaproteobacteria > Burkholderiales > Burkholderiaceae > Cupriavidus > Cupriavidus sp. KB_39. The sequence goes on along the minus strand of NZ_JBFREV010000034.1, from coordinate 20,593 downwards.
TGATGCAGCTCGACCCTTGGGCGATCAGCGAGAAATCCACCCCGCGCATCGACCCGAGCGTCAGCGACGGCAGGATGGAGCCGAGCCCGATCCGCCCAATCACCGCATAGAGCACCAGCAGCAGGTAAGGCGTGGCCATCGACCCGGTGGCCATCAGCAGGAACGACGCCGCCAGCAGCGCCAGCCCGAACGACACCTGCCGGTGCGGCAAGATGTAGTTGGTCAGCCGCCCCGCCACCGCAATCGTCACCGCCAGCACAATGCCGGCCGGCATCAGCACGATGCCCGCCTGCGACGGCGTATAGGCCAGCGCCATCTGCATGTAGACCGGCAGCAGGTAGGTGGAACCGAACAGCCCGGCGCCATAGATAAACGCCACCACGGCCCCGGCCGAGAACTGGCGGTAGCTGTAGAGCCGCATATCCATCAGCGGCTCGGGCGCGCGCAGCTGCCAGACCACGAAGCCCGCCAGCAGCAAGACGCCCAGCCCGGCCAGCGCCAGTCCGGCCGGCACGTTCTCGCGCATTTCCACCAGCCCGTTGAGCAGCGTCACGGTGGCCACGCCGGCCAGCGCCAGCCCGCGCCAGTCGAGTGCCTTCCGCTCGCCGATCATCGCCGAGTCCACGGCCATATAGCGGCGCGCCATCCACAGGCCGATGAGGGTCAGCGGCACCACCACGAAGAAGATCGAGCGCCAGCCGAAGGTCTCCACGAGGAAGCCGCCCACGCTTGGGCCGATGGCTGGCGCCAGCACCACGCCGAAGCCGAACAGACTCAGCGCCTTGCCCTGCTCGCGTTCTTCGAACACGCGCAGGATGAAAATATTGGGCAGCGGCTGCATGATGCCGGCCGCGATGCCCTCGGCCACGCGCATGGCCAGCATCACGCCGAAGGTGGGCGAAAACCCGCCAATCAGCCCGCCCGCGCCCAGCAGCAACAGGCTGCCGACGAAGGTGCGGCGCAGCCCGAATCGGTTCAGCAGCCACGGCGTGAGCAGCATCGACAGCGTCATGGCGATCATGAAACTGGCCGCCACCCACTGCGCGCGCTCCTGGCCAAGGTGGAAATGCCGGCTCAGGTCCGGCACGGCCACGTTGACGATGGTCGAGGACACGATGGACGACATCGTGCCCAGCATCAGCGTGACCAGGATCAGCCAGCGCAGGCGCTCGCCATAGCGGGCGCGCAGCACGGCGCGTGTCGGCCCGCCGGCCGGCTGCGAGCCCGTCACCCGAGCCGCCCGGTGTGAGCGATCTCCCGGATCTTGCGCACCGTGTCGAGGTCCGCCTCGTGGTATGCCGACTTGACGATCTCCGCATAGCGGTCGTCGCCGCTGTCATCCGTGTCGGGCAGGGTCGTTTCATAGATGAAACGCACCAGCAGCGCGCCCGGCGCGGGGGTCTCGATGCTCATCGACAGCCTGCCGCCGGCATGCTCGGCCGTGGCCGCAGTCTCATAGCGCACCGCGCGCCGTGGCTCGAATACCACGCGGTCCTGTATCGACGTCTTTCCGAAATGCAGCACGCGGTCCAGCCAGCCATCGCCCCGCGCCAATACCTCGGCGCGCTCCAGCCCCAGGACGAACAACTCGGGCGACTCGGCCCGCAGCACCAGGCCCTGCCACAGCTGTTCAGCGGTCAGCGGCTCCAGCGTGGGATTGCCTGGGTCATTGATCTCCACCAGGTGTTCAAAACGCAACTTGACTCTCCAATCTCGTGAATGTCCATATTATGAAGGCTCCTTGCGCGCCGCGGCGGTCCGCGCTTTCSTTTTCAGAGTCATCTCATAGCCGCCATGCAGCGCATCGATGATCCTGTCCGGACTGGCATCACTCCTGACAGCTATTGTCAGGAGTGCCGGCGCACAATGCTGGCCCGGGCAAGGAAGGCGTCAGGAGCCGTCAGGAGCGGACAGAAGYGGAAAAGCACGAACCGACACTGGCCGCCGCCACGCCCGAGAACGCTCATGAAGCAGGAGGCTGGCATGGAGTTGCTGATCAATATCGACGTCGATGACCTCGAACACGGCATCGGCTTCTACGAAGCAGGACTGGGATTGCGGCTGGGCCGCCGGCTGTTCGACAACAGCGTGGCGGAAATGCACGGCGCCTGCGCGCCGATCTACCTGCTGGCCAAGGAGGCCGGCACGGTGGCCACGGCGCGGGCCGATGCGCGGCGCGACTACGCGCGGCACTGGACCCCCGTGCACCTGGACTTCGTGGTGGAAAACCTCGAAGCGGCCATCGAGCGCGCGCTGGGCGCCGGCGCCGAGATCGAGGACTGGCCGCAGGACTTCGACTGGGGCCGGCAGGCCCGCCTGTCCGACCCGTTCGGCCATGGCCTGTGCTTCATCGAATGGCGGGGCCGGGGCTACGGCGCCGTGGCGGGCCCCTGACCCACGAGCCAGCCACAAACAAAAAACCCCACGGCGCGAACCGTGGGGTTTTTCATTGCAAGCCTGAAGAAACTCAGACTTCCTCGTACAGCGGCAGCGTCAGGAATTCGGCGAAGTCTTCCGACGTCGACATTTCCTCGAAGATCTGCGCGGCGCGATCATAAGTGCTGGTATCGCCACCCACGAGTGCCTTCACCTTGGCCAGTTCTTCCGGAATCAGCGCGCGCACCAGCTCGGCGGTCACCTTGCGGCCGTCTTCCAGCTTGCCCTTCGGCGAGCGGATCCATTGCCAGACCTGCGAGCGCGAGATCTCGGCCGTGGCGGCATCTTCCATCAGGTTGTGGATCGGCACGCAGCCGTTGCCGGCCAGCCAGGCGCCCAGGTAATGGATGCCCACGTTGATGTTCATGCGCAGGCCGTGCTCGGTGATCGGGGCCTCGGGCTTGAAGTCGAGCAGGTCGGCGCCCTTCACGTTCACGTCCGGACGCTGCTTCTCGAACTGGTTCGGCTTGTCGCCGAGCACTTCCACAAATTCCTTCATCGCCGGCGCGACCAGACCCGGGTGGGCCACCCAGCCGCCGTCGTAGCCATCGGTAGCGTCACGGCGCTTGTCGCTGATGATGCCTTCCATGGCGATGGCGTTCTTTTCCGGATCGTTCTTGATCGGGATCAGGGCGCTCATGCCGCCAATCGCGGGCGCACCGCGCTTGTGGCAGGTCTTCAGCAGCAGCAGCGCGTAGGCGCGCATGAACGGCGCGGTCATCGTGACCTTGGCGCGGTCTGCCAGGCAGAAGTCCTTGTCCACCTTGAACTTCTTGATGCAYGAGAAGATGTAGTCCCAGCGGCCGGCGTTCAGGCCAGCGCTGTGGTCGCGCAGTTCATAGAGGATTTCCTCCATCTCGAACGCGGCCAGGATGGTCTCGATCAGCACCGTGGCCTTGACCGTGCCCTGCGGCAGGCCAATCTCGTTCTGGGCCATCACGAAGATGTCGTTCCAGAGGCGGGCCTCCAGGTGGCTTTCCATCTTCGGCAGGTAGAAGAACGGGCCGGCGCCACGCGCGATCTGCTCGCGGGCGTTGTGGAACAGGAACAGTGCGAAGTCGAAGATGCCGCCCGAGATGCGCTTGCCGTCGATGGTGACGTGCTTCTCTTCCAGGTGCCAGCCGCGCGGGCGCACCTGCAGCGTGGCGATCTTGTCGTTGAGCTTGTAGTGCTTGCCGTTGGAGTCCAGCGTCAGCGTGCGGCGCACGGCGGCCTTCAGGTTCACCTGGCCCTGCATCTGGTTGTGCCAGTTCGGGGTGTTGGAGTCCTCGAAGTCCGTCATGTAGCTGTCAGCGCCCGAGTTGAAGGCGTTGATCACCATCTTGGCTTCCACCGGACCGGTGATTTCCACACGACGGCACTCCAGCGCCTGCGGCACCGGTGCCACCTTCCATTCGCCTTCGCGGACGCTCTTGGTCTCCGGCAGGAAGTCCGGGAGTTCGCCGGCATCCAGGCGCTTGGCGCGCGCCACGCGGGCGGCCAGCAGTTCCTGGCGGCGCGGCTCGAAGGCGCGATGCAGCTTGTCGACCAGGGCCAGGGCTTCCGGCGTGAGGATGTCTTCGTAGGCCGGCAGGATGTCGCCGGTAATCTTCATGCCCGCGGGCAGCGTGATAGCCATCAGTCTTCTCCTGTGTGTGCGATGGTGTGTTGTTGGGTGGACCCGTCCGTCAGACCGCGACGCCGGAGGCGGCGAGGAAGGCCAGCAGGTCGTTCATGTCGTGCCCGGTGCCGGTGGGCGCCACGTCCAGGCGCTCCGCCGGGTGGCCGGCACGGTTGATCCAGAAAGTCTTGTAGCCATACCAGGTGGCGCCGCACGCGTCCCAGCCGTTCGAGGACACGAAGGCGATGTCCCCGGCGGGCAGGTCGAAGGCCTGCGGCCCCAGCGCGTAGGCGGCCGGCGCGGTCTTGTACTGGCGCACCGCATCGACCGACAGCACRTGGTCGAACAACCCGTGCATGCCTGCGCTCTTGACCGAGATGTCGAGCATCTCGGGGTTGCCATTCGACAGGATGCCCAGCGGCAGCCCCGCGCGGCGCAGCCGCTTGAGCGCGCCGAGGTTCTCGGGGAAGGCCGAAAGGCAGGCGTACTCCTTGAGCAGTTGCGCCTCGGTGGCCTCGGCCAGCTTCAGCCCGAGGCGCTCCGCGGCGTAGCGCAGCGCATCCACGGTCAGCGCCCAGAACGGCTTGTACAGCGCGCCGTCCGGCGCGGCCATGGTGCGCAGCCGCGTGTAATCGATCTGGCGTTCGCGCCACAACAGCGCCAGGGCCTCTCCCTTGCCGGGAAACAACTGCTCCGCGCGCGCCGTGACCGAATACACGTCGAACAGCGTGCCGTAGGCATCGAACACCACCGCGCGGATCTTGTTCATGGAGGGACTGAATGGGCCTGTACACCGTTGAATGCATCCGATTGTAGTCAGTCGTTGCAGTGCGGCAAAGTCGCACCGGGTCACTTGATCTTTTACTTTTGGGCAACTAATCTTGGCCGATCCGCACAAGACTGTGTATTAACCGGCGAGCTTTCGTGGATCATTTCAAGCAATTGGAGACTTTTGTATCGGTCGCGTCACGTGGCAGCCTCTCGGCTGCCGCCGCCGCCGAAGGCGTGGCGCCGGCGATCATCGGGCGTCGCATCGATGCGCTGGAAGAACGGCTCGGCGTGAAGCTGCTGGTGCGCACCACACGCAAGATCACGCTGACGTTCGAAGGCTCCGCCTTCCTCGAGGACTGCCAGCGCATCCTGAACGACCTGCACAACGCCGAGGCCAGCGTCTCGGCCGGCGGCGTCAAGGCCAGCGGCCACCTGCGGGTGACCGCCCCGGCTGGCTTCGGCCGCAAGCATGTGGCGCCGGTGGTGCCGCTGTTCATCGAATCGCACCCGGACGTGACGCTTACGCTCGACCTCTCCGATCGGGTGGTCGATCTCGTCAACGAAGGCTTTGACTGCGCCATCCGCCTCGGTGACCTGCCCGATTCCAGCCTCGTCTCGATCCGCCTGGCGGAAAACCGCCGCGTGGTGGTGGCCTCCCCCGGCTATCTGGCCCGCGCCGGCACGCCGAAGCTGCCGGAGGACCTGTCACGCCACAATTGCCTGGCTTTCGGCGCCAGTGCCAACGTGCAGCGCGGCTGGGTGTTCCAGCAGGATGGGCGCGCGGTCACGGTCAAGGTGGGCGGCAATATGGAATGCACCGACGGCGCCGTGCTGCACGCGTGGTGCCTCGAAGGCCATGGGCTGGCGTGGCGGTCCTGGTGGGAGGTGGGCCAGGAAATCGCCAGCGGCCGGCTTGTCACCGTGCTCGACGACTTCCAGGCGCCGCCCATCGGCATCCACGCGGTGTTCCCCCAGCGCAAGCACCTGCCGCTGCGCGTACGGCTGTTCATCGACCATCTGAAGCACACCTACGGCAACCCGGCCTACTGGCGCCGCGCCGAGCAGGCGCCGACCAGCGCCGCCGCCGAGGCGTCCGCCGCCGTGGCATAGGTGGTTTCACCCACTGTAAACATTGATATTCCGCAATGGCGACTGCTTCACACTGACTACAATCCAATCAGACAGGCGCCGTCTGGCCTGCCCCRCCTTATCGTGAAATCTTTAAATTCGTGAAAGGAGGTATGGCATGTTCAAGCACATCCTGTTGCCCACCGACGGGTCGGAACTCTCCAAAAAGGCCATCAATGGCGGCCTGGAGCTGGCCAAGGCGATTGGTGCCCGGGTCACCGCCTATGTCTGTCTGGAGGAATACCCCTACACGCCGTTTAGCGAGATTGTCGTCGAGGCCCCGCAAGCCTTCCGGGACCGGATCGAGAATCAGGCGCGGCTCTACCTGAAGGAGATCGAGACCGCCGCCGTGGCCGATGGCCTGCCGTTCGACGCCGACATGACCACCTTCGCGGTGCCCTACCTCGGCATCATCGACGCGGCCGAACGCCATGGCTGCGACGTGATCTTCATGGCTTCGCACGGCCGGCGCGGACTGTCCGGCCTGCTGCTCGGCAGCGAAACCCAGAAGGTCCTGACTCACACCGACATCCCGGTCATCGTTTATCGATGACACGCTGAACCAGCGGCATCCCGCCGCGTCAGTTCACATCAAGGCCGCGCACGGCAACATGCGCGGCCTTGTTGCTTCATATGTCATCGCCGCATCGCAATTCCGCCAGGATTGTGCCGATTGGCCCTAGGAATTGGACGAACTACGATTCTCTTGATCCCCGCCGTTGACGAGAATCCATCATCCATTTCCAACTGGGAAGAGCATGATGGCAATCGATCTTTACGTCCGCCCCTTGACCCGCCGAGCAATCTGTCTTGGCGTCAGTGCGCTGCTGGCCGCCTGCGGTGGGGGCGGCGACGATTCGGAACCGATTGGCACGGACATCTCCGTGACCCAACCCGAGGCGGGCCCGGCCCCGCTGCCGCCCAACGTCGAACCCGCGCCAACGCCCCCCACGCCGGAGCCACCCGCGCCTGCGCCCACGCCACCGGCCCCTGTTCCCGTCCCGCCCGAGCCGCAGCCGATCCCGCCCATTCCCCACCCGGGACCGCCCACCGAGACAGAAGTGATCACGCGGGACTCGGTACTGAAAACGCAGGCTCGCGTATACGCCGAAGCCCTATGGAAGTCCGCCGAAACGCTGGACCCTGGCCGCGCGCTGCCGGTCAACAAGTCCTGCATGAACGCGCAAGGCGTAGCCAGCCCGGTGGGCTGGGTGTTCACCGGCAACCTCGGCCAGTTCATCTGGAACGTGACTGCCGCGCGTGATCTTGGCCTGCTGGACGCCGCCGAAGCCCAGCGGCGCGTGGCGCGCCATCTGGACKCCCTCGCCGTGCTGCAAGCAACAGCCCGGCAGAATGGCGCGCCCGGTGGCCTGTTCCATGGCACCACGGACAACCGGACAGCCATACCCTCCGGCGATGTGGGTTCGATCGAGAATGCCTGGCTGGCGGTCAGCCTCGCCATGGCCAAACAGGCGTACCCCGAGCTCGCCGCGCAGGCTGGCGCCATCCTCGGCCAGATGCGCTTCGAGACCATGGTGCATCCGCAAAAACAGCAATACGAGATCTCCTTCAATCCCAAGACGCAGACATATTCGGGGATGACCTACGGCCTGCTCGGCGAGACACGGCTGCTGGCCTATGTCGGCATCGCCCTCGGAACCGTGCCGCGCAGCCAGTATTTCAACATCGGCCGCGTACCGACCTGGGCCGAGCGCTCGCAGGACCCGGCGAAGTTCCGCACCTACGAGGGCGTCCGGGTATATGAAGGCACCCGCTCCTATGACGGCCGGCATTTCATGCCGACCAACGGCGGCTCGGTGTTCGAATCGTTCGCGGTGCCCGTGGTGATTTCCGAATCCAAATGGGGCCCCAACAGCTGGGGGCGCTCGCATCCGAACATGGCCAAGACGCAGATCAAGTACGGCCTCGACACCTTTGGCTACTGGGGCTTTTCGCCCGCTTCCGTGCCGGCCAACGCCGGATACACCGAGTACGGCACGCCGCCGGCTTCGCTGGGCGGCTCCGGCTACAACCCGCGCGGGCAACACGTGGCGACCCGTGCCGGCCCGGTGGTGTCGCTCTACTCGGTCCTGCTGTTGATCGAGGAGGACCCCGAGGCGGTGATGGCCAACATGAAGAAGCTGCTCGACAACTTCCCCACGCTGAACCACCCGCAATACGGCCTGATGGACAGTGTCGACGTGGAAAACGGCACCGTTTCCAAGTGCCTGCTCGCCGGCAACGTCGGTTGGGCGCTGGGCGCCGTGACCAACTACCTGACCGATGGCAAGCTGCGCGGCTATGTGGACAAGGAATGGGGCCACATGCTGCAGCCGCTGCTGGAGATCGAGGAATTCAGCATCCCGGCGGAGCCTGCGCAGCAGGGCTAAAAATGGTGGCTGATCAGCTATGCGGCCATCGCGCTCGGCAATGTGCCGCGCAGCCAGTACTTCCACCTTGACCGCGTGCCGGAATGGTCCGAGCGCAGCATCGACCAGACGAAGTACCGCACCTATGACGGCGTGCGCGTCTACGAGGCCTCGCGCAGCTTCGGCGGCCGGTCCTTCATCCCGACCTGGGGCGGCTCCGTGTTCGAGACCTTTGCCGTGCCGATCATGATCAACGAGCAGAAATGGGGCATCAACAGCTGGGCGCGCTCGCATCCGAACATGGCCAAGGCGCAGATCCAGTATGGGCTCGACCAGTTCGGCTACTGGGGCTTCTCGCCCGCCACCATTCCGGCCACGGGCGGGTACACCGAGTACGGCGCACCGCCGCTGTCCGTGGCTGGCGGCTACCGTCCGGTGGGGCAGCGCGAGTCCACCCGTGCYGGCCCGGTGGTATCGCCCGAAGCCGTGATCGACGCCATGCGCAAACTGACGGCCAACTTCCCCACCCTGAACCATCCGACATACGGCCTGATGGACAGTGTCGACGTGCAGACCGGCGTCGTATCCAACTGCGCGCTGTACCTCGACAACTCGCTGGCACTGGGCGCCGTGGCCAACTATCTAACCGATGGCAAGCTGCGTGGTTACGTCGACAAGGAATGGGGCCACATCCTCCAGCCGCTGCTGGAGATCGAGGAATTCAGCATCCCGGCGCAGCAGCCCTAGTCCGGCTGCCGTCCCCGGAATGAAAAACGCCGCGCCGTCCCCTACCGGACGGCGCGGCGTTTTGTCGCCTTATCGACGACTAGCCAGGTATCAGGCCACCTTCTTGTCGAAGAACTGCTCGTCTTCGGTCGAGCCCTTCAGCGCGGTCGTCGACGACTGGCCGCCTTCGATGGCCTGCGTCACGGCGTCGAAGTAACCGGTGCCCACTTCGCGCTGGTGCTTGACGGCGGTGAAGCCCTTCTCGGCCGCGGCGAACTCGTTCTCCTGCAGTTCCACGAACGCGCTCATCTGGTTGCGGGCGTAGCCGTGGGCCAGGTTGAACATCGAGTAGTTCAGCGAGTGGAAGCCAGCCAGCGTGATGAACTGGAACTTGTAGCCCATCGCGCCCAGTTCCTTCTGGAACTTGGCGATCGTGGCGTCGTCGAGGTTCTTCTTCCAGTTGAACGACGGCGAGCAATTGTAGGCCAGCATCTTGCCCGGGAACTTGGCGTGGACGGCCTCGGCAAACTTTTTGGCGAACTCCAGGTCCGGCTTGCCGGTTTCGCACCACACCAGGTCAGCCACTTCGGCGTAGGCCAGTGCACGGGCGATGGACTGCTCGATGCCCGGCTTGGTGCGATAGAAGCCTTCCACGGTGCGTTCGCCGGTCAGGAACGGCTGGTCGCGCTCGTCCACGTCCGAGGTCAGCAGGTCGGCGGCTTCGGCGTCGGTCCGGGCGATCACCAGCGTCGGGGTGCCCGAGACGTCGGCAGCCAGGCGCGCGGCCGTCAGCTTGGCCACGGCTTCACGCGTCGGCACGAGCACCTTGCCACCCATGTGGCCGCACTTCTTCACMGAGGCGAGCTGGTCTTCGAAGTGAACGCCGGCGGCGCCCGCGTCGATCATCGACTTCATCAGTTCGAACGCATTCAGCACACCACCGAAACCGGCTTCGGCATCGGCCACGATCGGGGCGAAGAAGTCGGTGTCACCCTTGCCTTCGCTCCACTGGATCTGGTCGGCGCGCTGGAACGTGTTGTTGATGCGCTTGACCACCATCGGCACCGAGTTGGCCGGGTACAGCGACTGGTCCGGGTACATCTCGCCGGCCAGGTTGGCGTCGCCGGCCACTTGCCAGCCGGACAGGTAGATGGCCTTCAGGCCGGCCTTCACCTGTTGCATGGCCTGGTTGCCGGTCAGCGCGCCGAGCGTGTTGACGAACGGCTCGGTGTTCAGCAGGTGCCAGAGCTTGTCGGCGCCGCGGCGGGCCAGCGTGTGCTCGATCTGGACCGAGCCGCGCAGGCGCACCACGTCTTCGGCGGTGTAGTGACGTTGAATGCCCTTCCAGCGGGGGTTGGTGTCCCAGTCTTTTTGCAGGGCGTCGATTTGTTGTTGGCGGGAAGTCATGTTCACTCTCCTGATGACAGATGGGTAGTTGGCGAAAATTCGGGTACTTGGCTTCGGATCTTGTGACACCCTGCGTCGCCGTGATTTTGGCGTCTCAGGTCATGTGTCTTATATAAGAGTGTAGGGAAGCTTCCCGCGTCGCAACAGCGCTCATTCATCGTCAGGCAGAGATTTTTAWYCCTTAATAATCAGTATGTTGAAAAACAATTTTCACGATGCGGCACGCAATCTTTCATGATGAGAAATGCCCGTTGTGCCGCGCACCCATGTATTTTTGCGCACCAAAACAGCTTTCCACATCATGAAATATTGGCAGCCGAGGACGACACTCGGGCTTTTGCGAGGTCCGGCGACGCCGGTGCGCCTTCCAGATGGTCGACAAATTCGCTGACCATCGTCGCCATGCGCCGGGGCTGGGCCAGCGGCAACCAGTGGTGGGCCTCCACCTGCCGGCGCCAGAGGTCCGCCACCCATTTGCCGAGGTTCTCGGTGAGTGCGGGACGCAAGTAGCGGTCCAGCGTCGGCACGATGACCTGCACCGGCGCATGGGCCCGGCGCTCGCGCGGGGCGCGCAGCCGGGCGCGGAAGTTGGCGCGATAGAGCCGCAGGCCATGGATGCCATCGGCGGTCTGCGTGGGATTGGGCGGCGCGAACAGCCCCTCGGTATGGCGCAGCCAGTGTGTCCAGCCGCGCCCGAGCCAGAGGCGCCAGTGCCATTCGGGCAGCTTGGGAATATGGAAGAAGACGATGTACCACGAGGCCAGCGCCTGCCGCAGCGTGGCGCGCCGCTGCGCCCACGTGCGCCGCTCCGATGTGCGCAGCGCGCTGGCGGCATGGTCGAGGCACGGCCCCGAGCACGAGGTGAACGACGCGATGCGCCCGTAGAGGCGCGGGTCGGTCACGAATTCCCAGCCCTGGATCGATCCCCAGTCGTGGCCGACCAGATGCACGCGCCGATCTGGCGCCACGGCGTCGATGACCGCGATGAAATCATCGGCGAGCCGTTCCAGCCGGTAGTCATCCACGCGCGGCGGCACGTCCGAGGCCCCAGCGCCGCGCACGTCGTACGCAATCACATAGAAGCGGTCGGCCAGCGCCTCGGCCACGCCGTGCCAGACGTGGCTGTTGTCCGGGTAGCCGTGCACCAGCACCACCACTGGCTTGGCGGGATCGCCCCACGCCGTTGCCGCCAGCCGTACGGTGCCGGACTGGACGTGGAACTGGCAGGCCGGATAGGGATACGGCTGCGGCCCGTCTCGCTCTATATCTATATGCAGGGGATGGCTGGCAGGCATCGGCGGCAGGCTCCGGGGATGGCGCGATGACAGCCGGTGCTGTCATCGTCGATCCATGCTACGCCGAACGCCGCACCGCCGCGAGCCGCGCGACGGTGTTTGAAACGTGACAAGTCTGGATCAGGCCGCCACGCCGTCGCGGGCCTTGCGGTAGGCCACCCAGTCGCCGCTGTCGATACGGGCGAGCCCGGCCACGGCAGCATCGGCCACCGGATACAGCAGACATTCGATGGGCGCGCCGTTGCAGTCGACGATGCAGGATTCGCGCAGGAACAGCGTGGCCTGACCCGGGTAGACCTCCTCGATCTCGTCGAGCACGGGCAGCAGCGCGTCGGGGATGTCGTAGAGATCGCCGGTCACCGGCCCGGCCGCCGCGTCAGGCACAAGCCCCGGATAGGTGCCGAAGTCATACAGCCGGCCCGCCAGCACGCCCGTGCCGATCAGCGTCGGCGCGGCAATGCCATGGCGCGCAGCCGCGCGGTTCAGGTCGTTGACCTCGCCGGCACGCAGCGTACCGTAGACGAAAACGCGGGGCATCAGGACGTCTCCTCGGAAAATAGCCACTCGGGAAGCGGCCATGGTAGAGGAAATATGGCGGATTGAGGCGGCCTGCCGCCTTACATCTGCTTGAACAGGTGCGCGTACTGCCGCGCCACCGGCAGCACTTCCTCGCGGTCGCGCAGCCGCAGCGAGAGCCGACCCAGCGACTGGGTGATCGCGCTGGCCACGCAGTCGATATTGACCACCGTGCCGCGATGGATCTGCCAGAAGCGGTCCGGGTCCAGCTGCTGCGCCAGTTCGCGCAGGCTGGTGCGGATCAGCGCCTCGCCGCTGGTGGAGACCACGTTCACGTACTTGTCGGTGGCTTCGAGGTAGACCACTTCGTCCACGGGGATGATGCGGACCTCCTGCCCCACCAGCGCCTTGATAAAGCGCAAATACTGCCCGGCGGAACGCGTCGGGGTCTGGTTCTCGAGCGACTCCAGCCGGTGCAGCAGTTGCGCGAGCTTGTCTGCATCGACCATSGCGCCCACGTCGTGGGTCTCGTGGCTGCTGTCCCGSGCCTCCATGCGCGCCTTGAGCCGGCAGACGGTGGCCTCCAGCCGCTCGCGCTGCACCGGCTTCAGCACGTAGTCCACGGCGGCGCGCTCGAAGGCTTCCAGCGCGAACTGGTCGTAGGCGGTGACGAAGACCACCAGCGGCGGGTCGTCGAACTCGATCAGTTCGCGCGCCACGTCCATGCCGCTCATGCCGGGCATGCGGATGTCGAGGAAGGCCACGTCGGGCCGATGTTCGCGCGCGGCATCGAGCGCCGCCACGCCGTCATGGACCACGGCGACGATATTCGCCTCGGGCCAGAGCCCGGCCAGTTCGGACGCCAGCACGCGGGCCAGCAGCAGTTCGTCGTCAGCGATCAGCAGGGTCGGACTCATGGGGTCGGACTCGGGGAGGCAGAAAGGAATCAGGAACTGGAAACGGCAGGCGCGGCCATGGCCGGCGCGCTACCTTGCGCGGGAGCGCGCACGGGGGCGAGCGTGGGATCGGTCCGCCGTACCAGCGGCAGCGTCACCCGCACCACCACGCCGCGCGGGGTGTTTTCTTCCATCTGCATGCTGGCTGTGGCGCCGAAGATCCGCGCCAGGCGCTCGCGCACATGGGTCAGACCCATGCCCGAGCCCTTGCTGTGGCCCTGGCAGAAGCCCACGCCGCTATCGGCGATGATGACCTGCACGCTGCCGTCGCCGGCTTCCCGGGCAGACAGCGTGATCTTGCCGCCCCGCATGCAAGGCTCGATGCCGTGCGTCACCGCGTTCTCCACCAGCGGCTGGATCAGCATCGGCGGAATCTCGGCCTCGGCCAGCGCCGGCGGCAGGTCGATCTGGAAGTCGAGCCGCGCGCCAAAGCGCATGCCCTGGATATCGAGATAGCTGCGCAGCAGCTCGAACTCCTGCTTCAGCGTGCACTGCTCCGCCCGCGTGTGTTGCAGCGACATGCGCAGGAAGCCGATCAGCCGCTGCAGCAGTTGCCGCGCCGCGCGCGGATCGGTGGCGATCAGCCCGTCGAGGTTGGCCAGCGAGTTGAACAGGAAATGGGGTTCGATCTGCGCCTGCAGCGCCATCAGCTGGGCGCGCACGAGCTGCTTCTCGGATTCTTCGCGCTGGAGCGCGTCCAGCGCGGCCTGCCGTTCCAGGTAGGCCAGCTTCTCGCGCGACCAGTAGAAATAGATCATGCTCGCCGAGGCCAGCATGCCCACCACCAGGCACATGCGCAGCATGTCGCCGGTCTCGGCCTGCGACTTGACCGGCAGCCCCAGCAGCGCGCGCGTGGCCCAGCTACCGAGCACCACGCCCAGCGGCACGGCCACCACGGCCAGGCACATGAACGGCCAGCGGCGCGGGCGGTCGTTCCACCAGATCAGCACGCGCGGCACGTCGATAAAGACCCAGATCGACAGGCCAATCAGCTGGCTATAGAGGAAGTTGTGCGCGAAGGTGCCACCCGTCTGGAAGCCGTAGTTCAGGCTGACGGCGATCACCGTGTTCATGCAAAGCACGAACAGCAGGTCGCGGCCAAGGATATTCAGCCGCGATGGCAGCGCGGTGGAGAGGCAGCGCTTCATAGGCGGACGTCCGCCAGGATGACGCACCCGTCCCCGGCGACATGGATTTGCCGCATGGTCTTCCCTCCTCGTTGATTCACGGCAATGGCCGCGTGGCATTCTGATGATGCACTGCAGCATGCATCCGCCTGTTATCGCAATTTGCTTAAAAGGCGGTCTGCGTGAGGGCACTTTACGCCGGACGCGGCGAGGAAGGAAGCATCGTGCGACGAAACGGCGGCACACGGCGCGAAGTGTGCGCCGGGCCGACCGGGAGGCAGGATTTTGGGGAGATCTGTTGTTGGCGACCCCGCGAACGGCCGTTTGAAAGCCGTTCGCGCAGGATCAGGCGGCCAGCGCCGGACGGTTGACGCTCTCGGCCAGCGCCGTGGACACCGTGTCGCGCGACAGATGCGGCGCGAACATATTGATGAACGCGTGCGCGTAGCCGCGCAGGTAGGCGCCYCGCCGCACGGCCACGCTGGTCGTGTTCGGCTCGAACAGATGGTCGGCGGAGATCCGCACCAGGCCGGCGTCCTTGCGGGCGTCGTAGGCCATCGAGGCGATGATCCCCACGCCCAGGTCCAGCTCGGCATAGGTCTTGATCACGTCGGCATCCATTGCCGTCAGCACGATTTCCGGCTGGAGACCGGCATCGGCAAACGCCCCGTCGATCTTGCGGCGCCCGGTGAAACCGGCGTCGTAGGTGATGATCGGGAAATTGGCGATGTCCTCCAGCGTCGGCTCGGGCAGCCGCGTCAGCGGATGCTCGGGCGAGACCACCAGCACGTGCTGCCAGCTATAGGCCTCGAACGAGGTCAGCCCGGCCTCGTTGGCCACGGCCTCCGTGGCGATGCCGATGTCGGCCTGCCCGGTCAGCAGCAATTCGACGATATGGGACGGCGACGCCTCCTGCAGCGCCAGCGTCACATGGGGATATTCGCGGCGGAAGCTCTGCACCACCTTCGGCAGCGCATAGCGCGCCTGCGTGTGGGTCGTGGCCACGGTCAGGCGGCCGGTATGGCGGCCCGCGAACTCATCGCCGGCCTGGCGCAGGTTCTCGGCCTCGAGCAATAGCCGTTCGACGATGCGGACGATCTCGCGGCCCGGCTCGGTCAGCCCGGTCAGCCGCTTGCCGTAGCGTTCGAAGATCTCCACGCCGAGTTCTTCCTCGAGTTCGCGGATCTGGCGCGACACGCCCGGTTGTGACGTATAGAKCGCATTGGCCACTTCCGTCAGGTTGAACTGACGGCGCACCGCCTCGCGGATCGATCTCAGTTGCTGGAAGTTCATGGGGGCGCTCCTGGGTGCTCTGTTTATAGGGGGCGATCAGTTACGGGTGCCGGCCGTGAAGACGCGCAACTGGCGCGGACGCACCGCCAGCAACTCGCCTTCCCGGAAGCCCGCATGGMGGAAGCGTTCGAGCGGCAGCGCCACCTCGATCACGTCCTGGTTGTCCTCGCGTTCCAGTTCGAGCTGGGCCACCGGGCCCAGCGTCAGCGCGCGGCGCAGCGTGACGGCGATGCCATCGGTGCCCGGCGCGTAGCGCTCCACGTCCAGGTCATGCGGGCGGACGTAGGCCACCGCGTCGCCGGCGGTCTCGTGGCCGCTGCCCACCACGGGCAGCACCGAATCGCCCGTGTGCAGCAGCCCGCCGGTATCGCCCACCTCCAGCCGACCATGGAACAGGTTCACATTGCCGAGGAAGCCGAACACGAACGGCGTGGCCGGATGGTTGTAGACCGCCTCGGGCGTGCCGAACTGCTCCACGCGGCCGTGGTTCATCAGCACCACCTGGTCGGCCACTTCCAGCGCCTCTTCCTGGTCGTGCGTGACGAAGACGCTGGTCACGTGCAGTTCATCGTGCAGGCGGCGCAGCCAGCGGCGCAGCTCCTTGCGCACCTTGGCATCCAGCGCGCCGAACGGCTCGTCGAGCAGCAGCACGCGCGGCTCCACGGCCAGCGCGCGGGCCAGCGCAATCCGCTGACGCTGCCCGCCCGAGAGTTGCGCCGGGTAGCGGTCGGCCAGCCAGTCGAGCTGCACCAGCTCCAGCAGCGACTTCACCTTCTCGCGGATCTTCGCCTCCGAAGGCCGCTCGGCGCGCGGCTTCACGCGCAGTCCGAAGGCCACGTTCTCGAACACGCTCATGTGCTTGAACAGCGCGTAATGCTGGAAGACGAAGCCGACGTTGCGCTGGCGCACATGCTGCGCCGAGGCATCCTGCCCGCCCAGCACCACCTGGCCCGCATCGGCGCGCTCCAGCCCGGCGATGATGCGCAGCAGCGTGGTCTTGCCGCAGCCCGAGGGCCCCAGCAGCGCGGTCAGCTCGCCTTCGTCGAAATCGAGCGAGACGTTGTCCAGCGCGACGAAATCGCCGAAATGCTTCTGTACGTTCCTGACCTGAATGCTCATGATGGCTGCCCTTGCAGTGTCGGCGCGGGGCGGCTCGCGCCCTCGTCCTGATGTTCCTTGCTGGCGCGGAGTTCCACCAGCGTCTTGATGCCCAGCGTGACCAGCGCCAGCAGCGTCAGCAGCGACGCCACCGCGAACGCGGCCGCGAAGTTGTACTCGTTGTAAAGAATTTCCACGTGCAGCGGCATGGTGTTGGTCAGGCCGCGGATATGGCCCGAGACCACCGACACCGCGCCGAACTCGCCCATCGCCCGCGCATTGCACAGGATCACGCCATACAGCAGCCCCCAGCGGATGTTCGGCAGCGTGATATGGCGGAAGGTCTGCCAGCCGGAGGCGCCCAGCACGATGGCGGCCTCCTCTTCCTCGCTGCCCTGGGCCTGCATCAGCGGAATCAGCTCGCGCGCCACGAACGGGAAGGTGACGAAGATCGTCGCCAGCACGATGCCCGGCACCGCGAACATGATCTTGATATCGTGCGCCTCCAGCCACGGGCCGAACCAGCCCTGCGCGCCGAACATCAGCACGTAGATCAGGCCCGAGATAACCGGCGAGACCGAGAACGGCAGGTCGATCAGCGTGGTCAGCAGCTGCTTGCCCCGGAATTCGAACTTGGCGATGGCCCAGGCGGCGGCCACGCCGAACACCACGTTCAGCGGCACGGCGATGACGGCCACCAGCAGCGTGAGCTGGATCGCCGAAACGGCGTCCGGCTCCACGAGCGCGGCGAAGTAGGTATCGACGCCCTTCTTCAGCGCCTCGTAGAACACCGAAGCCAGCGGGATGAACAGGAACAGGCCGAGGAACAGCACCGCCACTGTGATCAGGGTGTAGCGCACCCACGGGGCTTCGCCGGTGGCGTCGTGGCGGTGCGGGGCGCCGGTGTTGGCGCCGAGTCGGGAAATTGCGCCGGCCATGTCAGTTCGCCTCCGGATTGCCGTCAGGCAGCGCAGCAGCGCGGCGGCCCGACTGGGAACGGCGCGTCCACGCCTGCAACAGGTTGATCAACAGCAGCAGCCCGAACGAGATCACCAGCATCACCACCGCCACGGCGGTGGCGCCGGCGTAGTCGTACTGCTCCAGCTTCGAATAAATCATCAGCGGGGCAATCTCGGACACCATCGGCATGTTGCCGGAGATGAACACCACCGAGCCGTACTCGCCCGTGGCCCGGGCGAACGACAGCGCGAAGCCGGTCAGCAGCGCCGGCAGGATGGCCGGCAGGATCACGCGCCAGAAGGTCTGGAGCCGGGAGGCGCCCAGGCTGGCAGCGGCTTCCTCAAGCTCACGCTCCACGTCTTCCAGCACCGGCTGCACCGTGCGCACGACGAACGGCAGGCCGATGAAGGTCAGCGCCACCACCACACCAAGTGGCGTAAACGCCACCTTGATGCCGAGGGGCTCCAGATACTTGCCGATCCAGCCATTGCCCGCGAACAGCGCCGTCAGCGCGATACCGGCCACGGCGGTGGGCAGTGCGAACGGCAGGTCCACCAGCGCGTCGATCAGGCGCTTGCCCGGAAAGCGGTAGCGCACCAGCACCCACGCCACCACCAGTCCGAACACGGTATTGATGATGGCCGCCACCAGCGAGGCGCCAAAGCTCAACTGATAGGACGCCACCACGCGCGGCGCGGTCACCGTGGTCCAGAACGCGTCCCACGTCATCGTGAACGTCTTCAGGAACGTGGCCGACAGCGGGATCAGGACGATCAGCGTCAGATAGAAGATGGTGAAACCCAGGGACAGGCCGAAGCCGGGCAGCACGGTAAACCGTTGCGTGCCGGAGCGGGCCGGCCGACGCGGCGCGTCGGTGGGCGCGGGGGCCGCCAGGGTGATCGATGGGGGCATGTCGTCTCGTCTTATGAAGCCGGCGCATAAGGCGCCGGTGTACGAGACAAATTTTGCAGATACGCCCTTATAAACAGAACGAATCTTTACGAATTTCTTTAATCGTTTTAAATATAAGGGAAGGTCGGACTGACCTCGGCGGAGGCCTCCCAGGTGTCTGACCCGTCACCTGAAGCCGAAATTTGTCCATCGGACTCAATTCTTTGCAGCAAAGTGGCGAGTAAGGCCTGCCCTTCTGGCCACTCGTCCAACCCCGAATCGGCATTGATATGACCGAGATGACCGGCATCGACCAGCTCGCTGCCCCACAGCGTGCCCCAGCAGAAGGCGGTGCGCTGGTGCATCCATGGATCGTTGCGGCTGGCGACGAGAATCGTCGGAAACGGCAGCCGGGAGGTCGGTAGCAGCGAGGCCACGCCGAATTTGTCCGGGTCGGCCGGGGCCACCAGCAGCACGCCCGCCACGCCGGCCGGGTCCAGCACCGCCTGGCGCAGCGTGGCCAGGCACCCGAAACTGTGCGCGACGAGTACCGCCCCGCGCGGCGCCACGCGCTGGGCGCGCGAGATGCCTTCCGAGACCCGTTCCGCCCAGAGCGGCAGGCTGGGGCGCCCCCAATCATGCTGATCGATGCGCTGCCARTCCGGAAACTTCGCTTCCCAACGGCTCTGCCAGTGGGCCGGCCCGCTGCCGTGGAGCCCGGGCACGGTCAGGATCTGCAAGCCGCGCGGCACCGCCAGGCGCGGCGCGGCCTTGCTATCCGGCAACAACGCAGACAACGAAGCGATCGATGCAGTCATGCGGGCTCCCTTGGCGCGGCAGTCGATGAATGTTCCGTTGCATGCAAGTGACGTGCCGACACCGGCTCCCCGGCCACAGCCACGCCCTGCCCCAGCGCGATGCCCGCGTCCTGCAGCCGCGCCACGGCCACGTCGTCCTGCAGCCGGCGGCCGATCAGCGTCACGCCGGCGGTATCGGCGCTCGCACGGAGGCCGGATAGCTGGCGGTCGGTCCAGGTGCGGCGCATGTCGAGCTTGAGCCAGTCCGGCAGCGCGTGCGCCATCAGCGCACCGGCCTCGGCCGGGTCCGATGCCTGCAGGCTCACCTTGAAGCCGTTGCGCCGGTAGTTGCCCACCACGTGCAGCAGCAGCGGCAGGTCGTCATTGGCGCTAGCCGGCACCTGGATCACGAAACGGTCGATCGGCAGCCCCAAGGACTCCAGCGCGCGCCGGAACGCCGCGCCGTGGTCGTCCGCCACGGCGGCCAGCAGCCGATTGTGAACATTCAAGACAAGCTGATGGGAACCATCGGCCGCGAAGTAGTTGATGGCGTGCACCAGCCGCGACAGGCGGTCCAGCGAGACCAGCGAGGCATCGTCCGCCGCCATCGCGAACAGCTTCCACGCCGCCAGCCCCACGCCGTCCTCGGCATAGGTGCGGATGGAGCCCTCATGGGCCACCACCTCGCGCGCCGCCAGCGTCACCAGCGGCTCGAACGCGCTGGTCAGCGAGCAGTTGAAGTACTGGCCCTGCACCTGCCCGCGCGCATCGCGCCACAGCTCGCGCCCCGGCACCGGCTCACGCGGCAGGGTGTCGAGATAGGTGGCCAGCGGGCTGGCCGACGAAGACAGGGCTTGCGTCGAAAGGGTCATGGCAGCTCCGCCGGCAACGCCGGTGTGTGGATGGCCTGATGGATCATCATAGAAGCTCCTCCGCCAACGGGGCATGAAGATTCTGCGAGGTTTGTGGGTCGGCGGGCGTGTCCGCGGCCGGCTCTGCCTTCCGCATCACGCGGTCGAGCACCGCCGCCTCCCGTTCCGCAAACGCCGCCGCGCCGCGTTGGCGGGGCCGGGGCAGGTCCACGCGCTGGTCCAGCGCGATGCGGCCGTCCTCGATCAGCACCACGCGGTCGGCCAGCGCAATCGCCTCGGACACATCGTGCGTAACCAGCAGTGCCGTGAAGCGCCTCGGACACATCGTGCGTAACCAGCAGTGCCGTGAAG
>NZ_JBFREV010000033.1:0-68996 GCF_052114485.1 Cupriavidus sp. KB_39 | reverse complement strand
CCTACCGATACAACACCTGCGGCAGCCACAGACCAATCCCCGGGAAGATATAGAGCAGCGCCAACGCCAGGATCTGGATCGCCATGAACGGCAGCATGCCGGCGAAGATCTGGTTCAGGGTGACGTGGGGTGGGGCCACGCCCTTGAGGTAGAACGCCGCCATCGCCACTGGCGGGGAGAGGAAGGCCGTCTGGAGGTTCAGCGCCACCAGCAGGCCGAAGAACAGCGGGTCGATGCCGAAGTTGTCGAGCAGCGGGATGAAGATCGGCATGAAGATGATGATGATCTCAGTCCATTCCAGCGGCCAGCCGAGCAGGAAGATGATGACCTGCGCCAGGATCATGAACTGCACCGGGGTCAGGTTCAGGGACAGTACCCACGCCTCGACCAGCGCCTGGCCGCCCAGCAGGGCGAAGGCGGCGGAGAAGATGGACGAGCCGACGAACAGCCAGCACACCATCGCGCTGGTCTTGGCCGTCAGGAACACCGAGTCGCGCACCACGCCGTAGTTGAGCTGGCCGTACGCCAGGGCCAGCAGGGCGCCGCCGAGCGAGCCGACCGCCGCCGCCTCGGTGGGCGTGGCCAGGCCGAAGACGATGGAACCCAGCACCGCCAGGATCATCACGGCCAGCGGGAAGAACGACGACAGCAGCATCTTGAAGATCTCGAGCCGCGCGAAGTCGAACCGCCAGTAGAAATACACCAGCAGCAACGCCACCACGGCCAGCGTCACCCAGAACCACGTGGGGGCGGGTCGGGATTCGGCGGTGGCATCGGCTGCCCCATCGGCGGCKGGCTTCGCCAGCGTCGGCTTGGCCTCGGCGGGTGCCGGGGCCGGCATCTGGGCGATGGGCGGSGCGGCGGGCGTGGCCGGCGTCAGCGCATCGGCCGCCGGGCTGGCTTCTTCGGGAGGGGCCTGGAGACTGTCGAACGATGCCTCCCCCTCGGAAGATGACGATGACGACGACACCGCGCCCATCTCCTCGAGCCCGCCCGCGCCGGCGGCCACCAGCGGCGAGGTCACGGCCGCGTACATCAGGCTCATCGACACCGCCACGAAGACCGCCGGCATCAGCGTCACGCCGAGCTGGCGCGCCACGTCGCGCATCGGCACATCGACATTGCGCCGGCCCTTGAGCCCCACCATCAGCGCCGGCAGGGCGCGCCGGCTCACGGTGTCGCGCAGCGTGGTGGCCATCGGCGAGAGGCGCACCACGCGCTCCTCGGCCGACAGCGGCGGCGCCAGCGCCGGCCGCAGCTTCGCCAGCACAATCACATAAACGATATAGAGCCCCGCCAGCAGCAGCCCGGGGAAGAATGCGCCCGCGTAGAGCTGCACCACCGACACCCCGGCCGTGGCGCCATAGACAATCAGCAGCACCGATGGCGGAATCAGGATGCCCAGGCACCCGCCCGCCGTGACCGCGCCGGCCGAGACCGACGTGCTGTACCCSGCCCGCAGCATGGCCGGGAACGCCAGCAGCCCCATCAGCGTGACCACCGCCCCGACGATGCCCGTGGCCGTGGCAAACACCGCGCAGGTGATCAGCGTGGCCACCGCGAGCGAGCCCGGGATCCACGCCAGCGCCAGGTGCAGGCTGCGGAACAGCTTCTCGATCAGGTTCGCGCGCTCCACCAGGTAGCCCATGAACACGAACAGCGGGATCGAGATCAGCACGTCATTGGTCATCACCGCGTAGGCCCGCTGCACCATCAGGTCCAGCGTCTGCTCCACGGCGATCTCGGGATTGGCGTGCCGGTACGCGAGCCAGGCGAACAGCACCCCCATGCCCATCAGCGTAAAGGCGGTCGGGAAGCCGAGCATGATCGCCACCACGATCAGCGCCAGCATCAGCAGCCCGAGATGGCCGTTCGTCCAGTCCGCGGGCGATGGCATGAACACGAACACGGCGCCGACAATCAATATCATCAGCGACAGGCCGAACCACAGTTCCTTTCTCATCGCGCGATGCCCTCGTATTTTTCCGAAGTCTTGGCCGGTGCGGGCTCGACTGGCGACGCGGGTGTCGCCAGCACGTCCTCGCTGCTCACCATCTGGCGCAGCTTGTCCACATCCACTTCCTCCACGTCATCCTCGCGCGCCGGCCAGCGGCCCTGCTTCAGGCAGACCACGCAGCGGATCACCTCGGCCACGCCCTGCAGCAGCAGGAAGGCGCCCGCCACGGGAATCATGGCCTTGAACGGGTAGATGGGCGGCCCGTCTGCCGCGATCGACGAATGCTCGTTCTGCGCCAACGAGACCTCGAAGAAGTCGATACCGGCCCAGGCCAGTGCGATCACGCCGGGGAAGAAGAAAAGACAATAAAGTACGAGGTCGATGCCTGCCTGCGCGCGTGGCGAGAGAAAGCCGTAGAGGATGTCGCCGCGCACATGACCGCGCTTGGCCAGCGTGTAGGCGCCGGCCAGCATGAACAGCGCGCCGTAGAGCATGTTGCTCACGTCGAACACCCACGCATGGGGMGTGCCCAAGGCGTAGCGGGAGAAAACCTCGTAGCTGATGATCAGTGTCAGCGCGACGATCAGCCACGACGCGGTCTGGCCGACGAAGGTGCTGATCCTGTCGATCCCGAACAGGAGCTTTTGCACGGAGATGCCTTTTCAGGGAACGGTGAGGAAGACGGCCGCCGGCGGGCCCGCGCCATCATGCGCGCCCGCCGCCTGCCTTGTAGCGTGGACCCAGCCTCGAACTCAGCCTTTCTTCGGCGCGAAGTAGTAGGAAGACGCCATCCGATAGTCGACGTTGGTGTCGTTCTGCCAGCGCGTGCTGCGCTGCGCGAACGCCTTCATCGAATCGTTCACCTTCTTGAACATCGGATTCTCCTTCTCCTTCCGCGCCACGATGTCGTCCCAGACCTTGAGCTGCGCCTGCAGCACCGAGTTGGGCGTGGCGTAGAACTTCACGCCCTGTTGCTGCAGCGCCAGGTAGTCCTTCGARTARCGGTCGATGGCCTTCATCGACATATCGGCGGAACTCGCGTCCACGGCGTTGGCGATCAGCGCGCGCAGCTTCGGGTTCAGGGCGTCGTAGCGCTTCTTGTTGAAGATGATCTCGAACTGCTCCGAGCACTGGTGGAAGCTGCGCAGCATGCAGACCTTCGACACATCCTGGAAGCCCAGCGCGCGGTCCGAACTCGCGTTGTTGAACTCGGCGGCGTCCAGCAGGCCACGGTCCAGTGCCGGCACGATCTCGGCGCCGGGCAGCGCGTTCACGGCCGCGCCCAGCCCGGTGAAGATGTCGATCGACAGCCCCACGGTGCGGAACTTGAGCCCCTTGAAGTCTTCTGGCTTGGTGATCGGCTTCTTGAACCAGCCCAGCGGCTGCGTGGGCATGGGACCGTAGAGGAAGGACACCACGTCGAGGTTCAGGCTGCGGTAGATCTCCTCCTGCAGCTCCTTGCCGCCTCCGAACTTGTGCCAGGCCAGCAGCATGTTCGGGTCCATGCCCCAGGCCGGCCCCGAGCCCCACAGCGCGAGCGCCGAGTTCTTGCCGTACCAGTAGGCAATCACGCCGTGGCCGCCGTCGAGGGTGCCCTTGCTGACGGCGTCGATCAGGTCGAACGCCTTGACCACGGCGCCCGCCGGTAGCARCTCGATCTTGAGTTCGCCGCCGGACATGTCGTTGACCTTCTTGACGAAGTCACCCGCGAACTCGTGAAAAATATCCTTGGTGGGCCAGGTGCTCTGCCAACGCATCGTCACGGGGCCTTGCGCCTTGACGATGGCAGGGAAGCCCATCGTCGCGGTGCCCACGGCGGCGGCGCCGGCACCACCCATGAACTTGCGTCGCGATACCGCGCTGCCTTTCTGCCTTGCTGCCATGACTGTCTCCCCATTATCTGTATTGGATGAACCAATCGACGAACCGCACGGACACCCGCGCGCGCAGGCAAGGCGCCTGCACGCACGGTTGAGAACAGTGGAAGGAAAGAGGTAGCGCGAGGCAGTGGGAAGGGTCCGCAGCATGCACGTGCGGACAATATGAGACATTTCCCCCGACCTTCAGTTGTCTGAATGTTAGGCAACAGGCATCGCGCCAACAATGTAGGGGATACCCGATTCCGCGTGCGGCAGGCCGCAGTCGGATGGCAGGAAAGAAGCTGGGAAGGCGGAGGAAAAGCCGGGGGAGAAGGGCTAGTTGCCGTCCTGCTCGCCGGCGAGCGATTGCACGGCGTACTTCACCAGCCCGGCGCGGCCCTCGATGCCGAGCTTGCGCTTGAGGTTGAGGCGGTGGGTCTCCACCGTCCGCACCGACACGCCGAGTTGCGCGGCAATTTCCTTGTTGGCCAGCCCCCGGCCGATGCCGGCCAGGATGTCTCGCTCGCGTGGCGTGAGCGCGTCCACCGGTCCCACGGTCTGCTCGGCCATGCCGCGCGCGATCCGGGCGCTGTAGAACACGCGCCCGGCCAGCACGGCCTGGATGGCGGCCAGCAATTCGTCGGCCGGGGCGTCCTTGAGCACGTAGCCGCGSGCGCCGGCACGCATCGCCTGACGCACGTACTCGAGGTTGTCGTGCATCGACACGATCAGYACGGCRAGTTCCGGATAGCGGTCGTGCAGCGCGCCAGCCAGCGCGATGCCGCCCATGCCGCGCATGCCGATGTCGGTGATCACGAGGTCCGGGCGCCGCCCGGGGCCGGCGGCGGCCAGCCAGCCGAGCGCCGCCTCGCCGTCATCGGCCTCGCCCACCACTTCGAGCCCCGGCTGGAGCGTCAGGTGCATGCGCATGCCGTCGCGCACCAGCGCGTGGTCGTCGATCAACAGCACGCGGGCCGGCGTGGCGAGTGCGGGGGCSGAGGGAGACGCCGGGGAGGTCGTGGCGTCGTCGTGCGAAGCGGTCATGACTGCGAAATTTCCGATACGGGGGCTGGGGCGGGCGGT
Organism: Cupriavidus sp. KB_39; assembly: GCF_052114485.1. NCBI lineage: Bacteria > Pseudomonadati > Pseudomonadota > Betaproteobacteria > Burkholderiales > Burkholderiaceae > Cupriavidus > Cupriavidus sp. KB_39. The sequence goes on along the minus strand of NZ_JBFREV010000033.1, from coordinate 64,097 downwards.
TGGGCTGGAAGACGCGTGGGCAGCGTGGCCACCAGCCGGGTGCCGGCCGGCGAGGAACTCAGCACAAACTGCCCGTCGAGCGCAGCCATGCGCTCGCGCAGGTTGCGCAGCCCGATGCCGCGCTGCGGGTCTGACTGCATGCGGGCGACGTCGAAGCCCGTGCCGTCGTCACGCACCGTCAGCCGCGTGAGCTTGTCTTCAAAGGTGAGCGCCACCTCCACACGCCGCGCATGCGCGTGGCGCTCCACGTTGGTCAGCGCCTCCTGGGCGATGCGGAACAGCGCGGTGGCCTGCTCGTCGGCCAGTTCACAAGGCTGGCCGGTCTGGGTGACGTGGATCTCCAGCGTGCTGCCGGCCTGCATCTCGCGCGCCAGGTGCTGCAGTGCGGCGAACAAACCCAGGTCGTCGAGCAGGGCGGGGCGCAGGTTGCGCGCCACCCGTCGCACCTCGTTGAACACCGAGTCGAGCCGGTTCAGCGCCATGCCCAGCACGGGCGCCACCGAGGCGCCCTCGGTCGGCGCCAGCTTCAGGCGGTTCGTGGCGGCCTCGAGCACCAGCTTCACCGACACCAGCAACTGGCTGATGCCATCGTGCAGCTCGCGCGAAAGTCGCGCGCGCTCCTCCTCCTGCGACTGCACCACGCGCCGGGCCAGCTGATGGAGCTTGGCGTCCGCCTCGCGGTGGTCGCTCACATTGAGGGCGAGGCCGCTCGCCGCCACCAGCAGGATGCTGATGCCGGCAATCACGCCGATCCACGCCATGGTCTCRCGGATGTCGGTCTCGGCCCGGGCATCGAGCTGACGTAGCGTACGCTCCACATCGTCGAGATAAATGCCGGTGCCGAGCATCCAGTTCCACGCCGGCACGGCCACGACGTAGCCRAGCTTCGGGGCGAGTTGCTGCGAGGACGGTTTCTTCCACTGGTAGCGCACGGCGCCGCCGCCGGCCTTGGCCGCCATGATCAACTGCTGGATGGTCAGCGCGCCCTGCGGGTCACGCATCAGCCACAAATCCTGGCCGACCAGTTCGGGCTGGCGCGGGTGCATCAGGTTGCGGCCCTGGAGGTCATAGAGGAAGAAGTAGCCGTCCGGGCCGTAGTCGAGCCGCGCCAGGGCTTCCATGGCGGCGCGGCGGGTCTCGGCATCGTTGCGGCCGGAATCGACCATCGGCGCAATGGCGCTCTGCGCCAGTTCCACGTAGTGGCGCAGCTCCACTTCCTTGCTCTGGAGGTAGGCCGCCTCCACCAGCGCGCGCTCGTGGCGGGCCAGCGCGGTGGCCTGATAGCGCACGGCCAAGGCGATGCCGAACATGGCCACCGCAAGCGGCGCCACGGCGAGCAACAGGATCTTCTGGCGGAGTTTCATCTGGATCGGGGGTAAACACCGAGGCCGGCGAGGCCGCATGGCAGCGTGGCCTTACGTAGTACTACGCAAGCCCGTTGCGTAGTTACGCGCTTGTGCCGGCTGGAGCGGGTGTCAATACTACACGCCGGATTGGCGGTGCGCCCCTGCGCTGCACAATCCGTTGCAGTCAGCGCGCCGCGCCCACGGTTCGGTGCGCTCCTGCCTGCCGACCAGATCCGGAACAGACGAGAACAGACCGGGCACGCCGCAGACATCCAGGAGACCCCCCTTCCTCGCAGGATCGTCCGCCGCCGCCCCGGCACCACCCACTCTGCCCGCCATCCGCGTCGCCAGGTTTTTCATATCCGGTCTGAGGAGACCCTTCAACATGAATCGCATCGGACAACACCTGTTGTGGCTGGCCGTCGCCGTGCTCGGCGCGTTTGCCTTCGCCACCGTCGCGCTGTCGCGCGGGGAAGCCGTCAGTGCACTGTGGATCGTGGTTGCCGCGCTCTGCATCTACCTGATCGCGTACCGCTACTACAGCCGCTTCATCGCCGACAAGGTGATGCAGCTCGACCCCAAACGCATGACGCCCGCGTGGCGCCACAACGACGGCCTGGACTACGTGCCGACCAACAAGGCGGTGCTGTTCGGCCACCACTTCGCCGCGATTGCCGGCGCCGGCCCGCTGGTCGGCCCGGTGCTGGCCGCGCAGATGGGCTACATGCCTGGCATGCTGTGGATCCTGGCCGGCGTGGTGTTCGCCGGGGCGGTGCAGGACTTCATGATCCTGTTCATCTCCACGCGCCGCGACGGCCGCTCGCTGGGCGACCTGGTCAAGTCCGAGATGGGCACGGTGCCCGGCATGATCGCGCTGTTCGGCTGCTTCATGATCATGATCATCATCCTGGCGGTGCTGGCGCTGATCGTGGTGAAGGCGCTGGCCGGCTCGCCGTGGGGCACGTTCACTGTGGCGGTGACCATCCCCATCGCGCTGTTCATGGGCATCTACACCCGCTAYATCCGCCCGGGCCGTATCGGCGAGGTCTCCGTCATCGGCTTCGTGCTGCTGATGCTGGCCATCATCGGCGGCCAGTACGTGCACGAGAGCGCCACGCTGGCGCCGCTGTTCACCTACGACGGCAAGGCCCTGACGTGGATGCTGATCATCTACGGCTTCATCGCCGCCGTGCTGCCGGTGTGGCTGCTGCTGGCGCCGCGTGACTATCTGTCCACGTTCCTGAAGATCGGCACGATCATCGCGCTGGCCATCGGCATCGTGATCGTCGCGCCGGAACTCAAGATGCCGGCGTTCACGCAGTTCGCCCAGGGTGGCGGGCCGGTGTGGTCGGGCAACCTGTTCCCGTTCCTCTTCATCACCATCGCCTGCGGCGCGGTGTCGGGCTTCCACGCGCTGATCTCGTCGGGCACCACGCCCAAGCTGCTGGAGAACGAGTCGCACGCGCGCTTCATCGGCTACGGTGCGATGCTGGCCGAGTCCTTCGTCGCCATCATGGCGCTGGTRGCCGCCTCGGTGATCGAGCCGGGCGTGTACTTCGCGATGAACAGCCCGGCGGCCGTGATCGGCACGACGCCGGAAGCCGTGGCCCAGGTCGTGTCGACGTGGGGCTTTGTCATCACCCCTGACGTGCTGATCGAGACCGCCAGGAATGTCGGCGAGAACACGATCATCTCGCGCGCCGGCGGTGCGCCGACGCTGGCCGTGGGTATCGCCCACATCCTGCACCAGGTGGTGGGCGGCCAGGCCATGATGGCGTTCTGGTACCACTTCGCCATCCTGTTCGAAGCCCTGTTCATCCTGACCGCCGTGGACGCGGGCACCCGCGCCGGCCGCTTCATGCTGCAGGATCTGCTGGGCAGCTTCGTGCCGTCCATGCGCCGCACGGACTCGCTGCCGGCCAACCTGATCGCCACCGCGCTGACCGTGGCGGCCTGGGGCTACTTCCTGTACCAGGGCGTGGTCGATCCGCTGGGCGGCATCAACACGCTGTGGCCGCTGTTCGGCATCTCCAACCAGATGCTGGCTGCCGTGGCACTGGTGCTGGGCACCTGCGTGCTGGTGAAGATGAAGCGCGGCCAGTACGCGTGGGTGACCGCGCTGCCGACCGTGTGGCTGCTGATCTGCACGCTGACCGCCGGCTGGCAGAAGCTGTTCGATGCCGATCCGAAGGTCGGCTTCCTGACCCACGCGGCCAAGTTCAGCGACGCCATCGCCCAGGGCAAGGTCCTGGCGCCGGCCAAGACGATGGAGCAGATGCACCGCATCGTCTTCAACGACTACCTGGACGCCGGCCTGTGCGCGTTGTTCATGTTCGTGGTGCTGTCGATTGTCTTCTATGGCTTCAAGACGGCCATGGCGGCACGCGGCATCACCAAGCGCACGGACAGCGAGACGCCGTTCGAGCCGCTGCCGGCCGGCACCTCGGCCGCGCAGCACTGAGTACGCAACCCAATCGCCATCCACAGGAGGCCACCATGCTGGAYCAAATCGGGACCATGGGCCGCTACCTCGGCCAGTCGCTGCGGCTGATGGTCGGGCTGCCYGACTACCAGACCTACGTGGCCCATATGGAGTCCACCCACCCGGACCGCGCGCCGATGACGTACGAGGAATTCTTCCGCGAACGCCAGGAAGCGCGGTACGGCGGCGGGCAGGGCAAGTGCTGCTGACGTCATCCATCATGACGTGACGAAAGCGACCCTACGGGGTCGCTTTTTTCATCCCCGGTAATCGGGTGTTGTGTTTACACCGCGATTTTTAACCAATAGATACCGTTTCTGGAGCGGGTTACAGGGCCTCACAACTGGTTACAGCAACGGCACGGCTCGTTCTCTACACTCCGGTTCCAGATGCACGACTGATAAAGGAAAACACGATGTCTCGCCATCTTCGCACCCTCACTCTGGCCCTTGCCCTCTCCGCGGCTGCGCTGCCGGCGTTTGCAGGGGGTGACCTGAACAATGCACTCGGCGGTGGTCTGGGCGGCGTGGCTGGCGCTGCCGTGGGCGGCGCGCTGGGCGGCAGCACCGGCTCCGTGATCGGCGGCGCGGTGGGCGGCGGCGCCGGCGGCGCGCTGACCTCCAGCAAGCGCGAACGCACCGGTGCCATCATCGGCGGCGCCCTGGGCGGCGGCGCCGGCACGGCGGCCGGCAACGCCATGGGCGGCCGTACGGGCGGCCTGGTGGGTGCGGGCCTGGGCGGCGCGGCCGGTGCGGCGCTGGGCGGCAACGTCTCGCGCAGCAACTCSTACGACGACGATCGCCGCTACTACAAGAAGAGCAAGCATCGCCRCCRTGGCCATCGCCACGACGACTAAGTCRTTGGCGGGWAACGAAAAAACGGGCCTTCGGGCCCGTTTTTCCATGGCGCGCAGCAAACATCGCGCGCATAAACAAAAAGCCCGTACCGGTCAGGTACGGGCTTTTTGGCGACTGGCGGGCTCAGATCAGAGCGCGGCGCCGTCGGTGTAGACGTCGAAGTTGCCAGCACGGGCGCCTTCGCCGAAGGAGTCGAACTTGCCAGTGCGGGCGCCTTCACCGAACGAATCGAACTTGCCGGTGCGGGCACCGTCGGTGAACGAGTCGAACCTGGTGGACTTGGCGCCGTCGGTGTACGGGTCGAACGAGGTCTTGGCGAACGCCGGGGCGGCGGAGAGGGCGGCAACCAGGGCAACGGTCAGGGCAAATTGGCGCTTCATGGCAAATCCTTTCGTTTTTCGTGGATGCCGGCGCTCGGAATGTGGATGTTGCGATGCGGCATCAGGTGATGCGATATTAGGCATTCCCCTGATATGAATAAATATTGCCATCCACAATGATTGATTGTGCTTTTCACAATAAATCCCCCGGATCGTGTAAAAGTTCACGGGTGAATCGGGAGACTATGTCATGGATCGRCTTCAATCGATGCGCGTCTTCGCCAAGGTGGTGGAACTTGGCAGTTTTGCACGTGCGGCGCAGCAATTGGAAATGTCCAATGCCGTGGTCACGCGCTATGTGGCGGACCTGGAAAGCCACCTGGGCACCCGGCTGCTGAACCGCACCACCCGCAGCCTCTCGCTGACGGACGCCGGCGAAACCTACCTCCAGCGCTGCGGCCAGATCCTCGAGGATGTGGAAGAAGCCGAATCGGTGGTCACGGCGCGCAGCCAGTCGCTCTCGGGCACGCTGCGGCTGGTGGCGCCGGTCATGTTCGGCCTCCACCTGCTGCCGCAGACCCTGGAACGCTTCCAGCAGCKCTACCCGGACGTGGTGTTCGACGTGCTGCTCTCGGACCGTATCGTCGATATCGTGGAAGAAGGCCGGGATGTTGGTGTGATGCTGTCCGACCTGGGTCTCGGCTCGCACCTCGTGGCACGGCCGCTGATTTCGGCCGAAGTCATCCTGTGTGCCTCGCCCGGCTACCTGCGCGCGCACCCACCGCTGCGTAATGCCCAGGACCTCGCCAACCACCGCTGCATCGCCATGCGGCTGCCGACGGCCGAGCACGAATGGACGCTCTCCGGCCCCGAAGGCGACGTCACGGTCGCGATCCGGCCGGGCCTGCTGTGCAGCAACGCCGAACTGGCCCACCAGGCCGCGCTGGCCAATATGGGCATCGCCATGCTGTCCTCCTAYCTSGCCCGGCCCAACATCGAAGCCGGCCGCCTSACGCACATCCTGCCCCAATACCAACTGCCGCGCCGCGACGTGAGCGTGGTCTACCCCAGCCGSAAGTTCCTGCCGACCAAGGTGCGCGCCTTCATCGACTTCCTGCTCGAGGAAGGCACGAAGCGGGCCGGCGAAGCCAGCGGACAGAAGTAGGGGAAATAAGAAAGGTTCGAMMCCCCCCTCCGCATGCCGGGAGAGGGGTGAACGCCGTGCGCGGAATTACTCTTCGGCGTCGGCCGTCGCCTTGGTGGCGGCGCGGGTCTTCTTGGCGGCCGGGGTCTTGGCGGTGGCGGTCTTGGTCGCGGTCTTCGTTGCAGCCTTCTTGGCGGGCGCCTTCTTCGCGGCTACCTTCTTCGCCGCCGGCTTGGCCGTGGCGGCTTCGGTCTCGGCACCTTCGGCCGCTTCAGTGGCCTTGGCCCCCTTGGCGGTCTTGGCTGCGGCGCCCTTGGCGCCAGCCTTCGGCTCACGTACCTCGAACTCGAAGCCGATCTTGCCGTCCGGCTGCTTCACCAGGAACGCCTTGAAGTTGCGGCCCGTGCGGGACGACTTGAAGCCGGTCAGCAGGTCTGTCTTGCCGGCCGTCAGCAGCTTGCCGATCTGCTCGCGCGAGATTTCCTGCTGCAGGATGATCTTGCCGGTGGTGAAATCGCAGGTCTTCTCGCTGCCTACGGCATTCTCGCAGACGTACTTCATGCCGTGCTCGTAGACCGCGCCGCTGCACTTCGGGCACGACCCCACCGGGGTCTGGGCGCTGAAGTCGATCGGCTCGCCATCGGCGTCATCGTCGTTCTGGCCGAAGTCGAACTCCATCTTCCAGTTGCCGTCGTCGCCCTTGGCCAGCTTCAGGATGGCCGCGAACGGCCGGCCCATCTTGCTGCGGAAGCCCTGCAGCGGACCAATTTCCTTCTTCAGCAGCAGTTCCTCGACTTCCTCGATCTCGAACTGGCGGCCGCCCGGGATCTTGCTGATCGAGAACTCGCACGCGGTGCAGGCAAAGCGGCGGTAGTTTTCCTTGACCTGGCCGCCGCACTGCGGGCACGGGGTGTCCAGCGTGGCGTAGTCGCCCGGAATGGTGTCGCTGTCGTATTCCTTGGCGCGCTTGACGATCTGCTGCGTCATCTGCGCGATCTCACGCATGAATTCGTCGCGCTTGAGCCGGCCGCGCTCGATCTGCGACAGCTTGTGCTCCCACTCGCCGGTCAGCTCGGCCTGCGTCAGTTCGAGCACGCCCAGGCCGCGCAGCAGCGTCATGAGCTGGAACGCCTTGGCGGTCGGGATCAGTTCGCGGCCCTCGCGCACGAGGTACTTCTCGGTCAGCAGCCCTTCGATGATGGCTGCGCGCGTGGCCGGCGTGCCGAGGCCCTTGCCTGCCATGGCCTCGCGCAGCGCGTCGTCGTCGACGAGCTTGCCCGCGCCTTCCATCGCCGAGAGCAGCGTGGCTTCGTTGTAGCGCGCCGGCGGGCGCGTGGTCAGGCCGACGGACTCGACCTTGTCGGTCTTGACGCGCTCGCCCTTGTCCACCGGCACCAGGTTGGCGTCCTTGTCGTCCTTGCCCTGCGCCTCGCGGCCATAGATCACCAGCCAGCCCGGGTTGACCAGGACCTTGCCCTCGGTCTTGAAGTGATGGCCGGCCACTTCGGTGATACGGGTGGTCACCTGGAACTCGGCAGCCGGGAAGAATACCGCCAGGAAGCGGCGCACCACCAGGTCATACAGCTTCTGCTCGGGCTCGGACAGGTTCTTGGGCGCCTGCAGCGTCGGGATGATGGCGAAGTGATCGCTGATCTTGCTGTTGTCGAAGATCTTCTTGTTCGGCTTCACCCAGCCGCTGGCCAGGATCTTCTTGSMGTGGGTCAGGTAGTTGGGCGAGCTGTCGGCCAGCATGCCCATGGTCTCCTTGACCGTCTCCAGGTAGTCCTCGGGCAGCGCGCGGGCGTCGGTACGCGGGTACGTCAGCACCTTGTGCTTCTCGTACAGCGCCTGGGCCAGACCCAGCGTGTTCTTGGCGGAGAAGCCGAAACGCGAGTTGGCCTCGCGCTGGAGCGTGGTCAGGTCGAACAGTGCCGGCGACTGCTGCGTCGACGGCTTCGATTCCTCGGTGACGGTGCCCGGCTTGTCGCGGCAGGCGGCYACGATGCTCTTGGCCTCGGCCTCGCTCCACAGGCGCGCCTCGCGCGCCTCGGGGTCGAACTCGTTCTTCTTGAACTTCGGGTCGAACCAGCGGCCCTCGTACAGGCCCTTGGCGGCGATGAACTCGGCGTGCACTTCCCAGTAGTCGCGCGCCACGAAGTGCTTGATCTTCTCCTCGCGCTCCACSACGATCGACAGCGTCGGGGTCTGCACCCGGCCCACCGTGGTCAGGAAGAAACCGCCGCCCTTGCTGTTGAACGCGGTCATCGCCCGSGTGCCGTTGATGCCGACCAGCCARTCGGCCTCCGACCGGCAGCGCGCGGCATCRGCCAGCGGCATCATTTCCAGGTCGTCGCGCAACTGCGCAAACCCGTCGCGGATGGCCTGCGGCGTCATCGACTGCAGCCACAGCCGGCGCACCGGCTGCTTGGCCTTGGCCTGTTGCGCGATCAGGCGGAAGATCAGTTCCCCCTCGCGCCCCGCATCGCAGGCGTTGATCAGGCCGGTCACGTCCTTGCGCTTGATCAGCCGGTTCAGCACCTTCAGCCGCGATTCGGTCTTCTGGATCGGGCGCAGGTCGAAGTGCGGCGGAATCACCGGCAGATTGGCGAAGCTCCACTTGCCGCGCTTGACCTCGTAGTCGTCCGGCGCGGCAATCTCCACGAGGTGGCCCACGGCCGAAGACAGCACGTAGTCGTCGCTCTCGAAGTACTCGTCGTGCTTGGTAAAGCCCCCGAGGGCGCGCGCGATATCGGCGGCGACCGATGGCTTTTCCGCGATGATGAGGGCTTTAGACATTGAACGGGTCCTTGCGGCACGGCCCCCTCCAGGGGAAGCCAGCGCCTCTTGATTGGCACTGCTAATTATGTAAACAGCACGCCTGGGCTTTGAGGCGCCAATAATAAGCGCGCATCCGTCGGCGGTGCAAGCAAACGCCGCCTGAGGCTCAGGCAGCACATGRCATCAGCCGGGGTGGCTCTCGAGTAACCAGTCGAGCACTTCGGGAATTTCCGATGCGGCCGCGGGCATCGACGCCCCACGGTCCAGCATTCGCTCCAACACTTCCAGATGAGGYAGCACCGTGCCGTAAAAATGCGGATCGCCGCCGGCCACGGGCTGGATCAGCACCGTCGGAAARTTCTCAATGTCGATGTCCTCGCCGAGCCGGTCGGCGTGGGTCTCGATATCGATCCAGACAAAGCAGTCGCCGGGATAKCGCGCTGCCAGCGCCGCAAAGCCACTCATATAGTCCTTGCACGTCCCGCACCAGTCSGCGCACAGGCAGGCCACCAGCCGGCCCGCTGGCCGCGCGGCCAACGCCTGGCGCAGCGCCGCGGCGTCTTGTTCGGGAAAGTAAACGGTCATGGCAGTCGAAAACATGAGCAGCCTACGGCACCAGCCGCGGCAATTGCCGGCAGATTGTATAGAGTTTGGCGCCCCTTACCCGAGCCGCCGGTAGCGGTTGCCCGGTAATCGCTCCACCGCGCCGGCCAGTTCCAGCTGTAAAAGCGCTGCCGACGCCGCATCCGCCGACATTCCGCTGCAGGCGCACAAGGCGTCKAGTGTCACAGGATCATAGGCGAGGGCGGCGCCGAATGCGTCGGCGGGGGTCGGGCGGGGGTCGGCAACCTCCGCCCCGGCGGGTCTGGCCGATGACGGGGCGAGGTCGGGAAACTCCTCCACGATGTCCTCGAGGCTTTCCACCAGCTTGGCGCCCTGCCGGATCAACCGGTGACAGCCTTTCGAGAGCGGCGCGTGGATCGACCCGGGTATCGCGAACACCTCGCGCCCCAACTCCGACGCCAGCCGCGCCGTGATCAGCGACCCCGACCGCTCGGCCGCCTCGACCACCAGCACGCCCTGGCCCAGTGCCGCGATCAGCCGGTTCCGCTTGGGGAAGTGGTGGCTCACCGGCGGCGTTCCAAGGGGAAATTCGCTGAGGATGGCGCCGCCTCGGTCGACGATCTCATGCGCCAGCGCGTGATGGCGTGCCGGATACACCACATCGATACCCGTGCCGATGACGGCAATCGTGCCGCCGGCGCCGGACATCGCCCCCGCATGGGCCGCTGCATCGATACCGAGCGCGAGGCCGGACACCACCGTGAATCCCGCCCCGGACAGGGCAGCGGCAAACGCGTGGGCGTCCTTCGCCCCCTGCACGGTGGCCTTGCGCGCGCCGACGATGCCGATGGACGGCGCTGCCAGCGCATCGCGCCGGCCATTGACGTGGAGGAGGAGCGGGGGATCGGCGAGGTCGAGCAGCCGCGCCGGGTAATCGCTATCGGCGAGCGTGACGAGGTGATGGTTGGGTACGGCAAGCCATGCCTCGGTACGCGCGATCAGCGCGGCCAGCGTGGCATCGGGCGGGGCGGTCAGGATTTGGGCGATGGCGGGCGGCACCAGCCCATGCAGTCGGGCAGCGGGCTGCGCCAGCACCGCCGACGGCAGGCCGAACGCGCCCAGCAGCCGGCGCGCGGCCGCTGCGCTCAGTCCTGGCGTGGCGATCAGCCGCAGCCACGCCGCAACGTCGGCCAGCCCCGCATCCTTGCCCAGGGCCGGCCCGGAGACTTGCGCGCCCTCCGGCGCGCGCCAACCGGTCAACGTGGCGTCGTGGCGATGTCGCCAACCTTCATCAGGTTCGTGGCATCGGTGACCAGCGCGTACGAGATACCCGGGAACACGCGATACACATAGGCCAGCCCGTAMCGGTCGTCGGGCAGSCGGATGGTGCGATTGCTGTCCGTCGGATCCTTGACCAGACCGCCGTCACGCGAGAGCGCCAGCACATGGCCCGGCTCGAGCCCGGCATCGGTGCCCACGTTCAGCACCACCACCTGCTTGGCGCCGCCGTACTGCACGCCGCCATATACGGCTGCGATGCGGGCATTCACGTCGGTCTCGGGCGCGTGCGGCACATAGCGCACCAGCTCGCGCGGGGGCTGGGGCAGCAGCAGTGTGCCGGGGCCCATTTCCTGCAGCGACTGAGTGGCCTGCACCGTGGTCACGGCGTCCGGGCCCTCGGGCGGACGCGAGACGCGCACGCTGCCCTGGTATTCGGCCTCGAAGCCAATCACCTTGTTGGTGATCGGATCACGCACCGGCAAGGCCGGCTTGAAGGCCTGCCAGTCGCTGCCGATGGAGGCATCGCCGGGGCCAATGCCGCGCGCGTAGCCGGTATCGCCACGGCCCATGTAGACACGGGCATCGGGCAGGGCCACGAGGCGCGCCGAGGTATCGACGGTGTCCTTGTCCACCACCAGCGGGCGGATCAGGAACGGCTCGATGTCGGCCGCCGGAATGCTCAGGATCGCGTCGCCATCGGCGCCTTCGCCCCGCATGCGCGGCGAGAGGCGGCCATCGCCACTCGCGCCGCCCGGTGCGGTCGTGCTCAGGTAGGCGCGGCCATCGCGGGTGACCAGATACAGGGTCTGGCCCGGATAGATCAGGTGGGGATTGCGGATCTGCTGCTTGTTCATGCCCCACAGCTCGGGCCAGCGCCAGGGCTGGCGCAGGAAGCGGCCCGAGATGCCCCACAGGGTGTCGCCGGAGCGCACCGTGTACTGGCCCGGCGCGCTGGGCGCCAGATCGGCAACTGGAATGCCTTGCTGTGCCGTCCGGTCGGCTTGCGCCTGCTGCGCCGGCGAGACACTGAGGTCTGCGGCCTGGACGGTCATGCCCGCCCCGGCAGTGATGCCGGCGACACTTAGCATGAGAAGGGTGAACGCGTGCAGCCTGCGGCCCGACGCCGCTTGTTCTTTGGTAAGATCGCGCATTTTCGTGAACCGGTCGGTGTAGCGACCGGATTGACCCTAGAGAGCGTGCCTGCTGCGGCCCGCCTTGATTTTTTGTACTTGCGCCCCGATTCTGCATGTAAACACCCGTCGCCGCAACGCGGCCGGGCAGTAGACAGCACCTGGCGTTGCGCCCGAGCATCATGGCAAAACTCGACATCCTCACCTACCCCGATCCCCGCCTGCACAAAGTGGCCAAGCCCGTGGAGGTGGTGGATGACCGCATCCGCACGCTGGTGCGCGACATGGCCGAAACCATGTACGAAGCGCCGGGCATCGGCCTGGCCGCCACGCAGGTGGATGTGCACGAGCGCGTGATCGTGATCGACCTCTCCGAGACGCGCGACGCCCTCCAGGTCTTCATCAACCCGGAAATCGTCTGGGCCAGCGACAACCGCAAGGTCTGGGAAGAGGGCTGCCTGTCCGTGCCCGAGGTCTAYGACCGCGTGGAGCGCCCGGACCGCGTGCGCGTACGCGCGCTGAACGAAAAGGGCGAAGCCTTCGAACTCGATGCCGACGATCTGCTCGCTGTATGTATACAGCACGAGATGGATCACCTGATGGGCAAGGTGTTCGTCGAGTACCTGTCGCCGCTCAAGGTCACCCGCATCAAGCAGAAGCTCCAGAAGCGCGTCCGTTCGCGGATGTAACAGCGGTGCCGCCGCGCCGGCGCCGTCTGCTATCGTTAACCCCTCCGAAGCACCCAATGCACCCGGCCGCCACCATGCGGCCGGTGGCGTTTTTATCGCGGAACCCTGCCATGACCCAAGCCCAGCCACTGCGCGTTGCCTTTGCCGGCACCCCGGAATTCGCGCGCGTCGCCCTGGAGGCCATCCACGCCGCAGGCTTCCCGGTGGTGGCCGTGCTGACCCAGCCGGACCGCCCGGCGGGCCGCGGCATGCAGCTGCAGGCCAGCCCAGTCAAACAGTTTGCGCTCGATGCCGGCCTCGGGCCGGTGCTCCAGCCGCGCTCGCTGCGCCGCCAGGGCAAATATCCCGAGGAAGCCGGCGCGGCCGTCGATGCGCTGGCGGCCACGGCGCCCGATGTCATGGTGGTGGCCGCCTACGGCCTGATCCTGCCGGCCGAGGTGCTGACGCTGCCGCGCCATGGGTGCCTGAACATCCACGCCTCGCTGCTGCCGCGCTGGCGCGGCGCGGCGCCGATCCACCGTGCCATCGAGGCCGGCGATGCCGAGACCGGCATCACGCTGATGCAGATGGACGAAGGGCTCGACACGGGCGGCATGCTTTCCCGCGAGGCCGTGCCGATCGGCCCGCTGGACACCACCGGCACGCTCCATGACACGCTGGCGGCGCTGGGCGGGCGGATGATCGTCGCGGCGCTGCAGCAACTGGCGGCCGGCCAGTCGCTGGCCGCCACGCCCCAGCCCGAGGCCGGCGTGACCTATGCCGAGAAGATCGCCAAGGATGAAGCCCCGCTCGACCTGCGCCGCCCGGCCACGGCGCTGGCTGGCCAGGTGCGCGCCTTCAACCCCTTCCCCGGGGCCACGGTGCAGGTGGGCGACACCGTCATCAAGTGCTGGCAGGCGCTGCCGCTGGCCAGCTCGACGCCGCTGCCGCACCCGCCCGGCACTGTGCTGGCGGCCGACGCCAGCGGCGTGATCATCGCCTGCGGCGAGGGCAGCGCGCTCCAGGTCACCGAACTCCAGAAGCCGGGCGGCCGCCGCCAGCCGGCGCAACAGTTCCTGCAGGGCCAGCCGCTGCCGCCGGGCACGCGCTGCCTCGTGCCGGCGTGACGCAATCTCCTCATCCGTCTGCAAAAACCCTGCTACGGACATTGAATTTCCGGCAATCGGTCCCGATCTAACCGTCAACGCGTCCCGCAGGGGCGGGTACGCGGGGATGTACGTCGATTGTCGATTTGGGAGACTTTTCCATGTTCAACTGGGTCAAGACCTTCATGCTGATGGCCGCCATCACGGCGCTGTTCATCGTCATCGGGGGCATGATCGGGGGCCGCAGCGGGATGATGTTCGCGCTGTTGATCGCGCTGGGCATGAATTTCTTTTCCTACTGGTTCTCGGACAAAATGGTCCTGCGCATGTACAACGCGCAGGAAGTGGACGCCGGCACGGCGCCGCAGTTCTACAACATGGTGCAGGAGCTGTCCCAGCGCGCCGGGCTGCCGATGCCGCGTGTGTACCTGATCAACGAGGACGCGCCGAACGCGTTTGCCACGGGGCGTAACCCCGAGCACGCGGCGGTGGCGGCCACCACGGGCATCCTGCGCGTGCTGTCTGACCGCGAGCTGCGCGGCGTGATGGCGCACGAACTGGCGCACGTGAAGCACCGCGATATCCTGACCTCGACCATCGCGGCCACGATGGCCGGTGCGATCTCGGCGTTGGCCAACATGGCGATGTTCTTCGGCGGGCGCGACGAGAACGGCAATCGGTCCAATCCGATCGCCAGCATCGCCGTGGCGATCCTGGCCCCGCTGGCGGCCTCGCTGATCCAGATGGCGATTTCCCGGGCGCGTGAATTCGAGGCCGACCGGGGCGGCGCCGAGATCAGCGGCGACCCGCAGGCGCTGGCCAGCGCGCTGGACAAGATCCACCGCTACGCGCAGGGTATCCCGTTCCAGGCCGCCGAGGCGCACCCGGCCACGGCGCAGATGATGATCATGAACCCGCTCTCGGGCGGCGGCATCGCCAACCTGTTCTCGACCCACCCGGCCACCGAGGAGCGCGTTGCGCGGCTGATGCACATGGCGCAGACGGGCACCTATCCCGCCTGAGGCCGGCCGCGCGCCCCGAGTCCGGGTAAACTGCCCGCTGTGTTCCCCGGAACCGGCGGGCTTTTTTTGTGATCGGCACGCCGTGCCGGTCACTGTCATTCATAGCATTTTCAGAATTCTCGTATTCCATGCGCCTGCAACACGATTCACTTGCCTTCCAGATGCTCGGCGCCGCCGCGGCGGTACGCGGCGTCAATGAAGGCACGGCCCTGCCGCAGGCCATCGAAGACGTCGCCACGCACCTGCGGCTCGACCGCGTGCGCGACGCCGCCACGCGCGGCGCCGTGCAGGACCTGGCCTATCGCACCGTGCGCCAGTTCGGCACCACGCGCGCGCTGGTCACCGAACTGGTCACGCGCCCGCCCGGCGCGCTCGTCGATTCCCTGCTGGCCGTGGCCCTGGCGCTGCTGCTGGAAGGCGAGGAGGGCGATGCCAGCAAGGTCGGGCGCGGTGGCTACAGCGATTTCACCGTGGTCGACCAGGCCGTCAGCGCGGCCGCATCCGAGCCGAAGACCGCCCACGCGCGCGGCCTGGTGAACGCGGTGCTGCGCCGCTTTTTGCGTGAACGTCAGCAACTGATGCAGACCGTCAACCAGGACGAGGAAGCGCGCTACAACCTGCCGTCCTGGTGGCTGGCGCAGCTGCGCAAGGCGTACCCGGACCAGTGGACTACGTTGGCGGAGAGCGTCAACGCCCGGCCGCCGATGACGCTGCGCGTGAACACGCAGCGCATGTCGGTGCCGGAATATCTGACTGAACTGGCCAACGCCGGCATGGCCGGCACGGTCGTGGGCGAGCAGGCGGTGCGGCTGGTCCGCGCGTTCCCGGTCTCGCAGGTGCCCGGCTTTGCCGAAGGCGATGTGTCGGTGCAGGACGCCGGCGCGCAACTGGCCGCGCCCCTTTGCGAATTGTCTGATGGCATGCGCGTGCTCGATGCCTGCGCGGCCCCCGGCGGCAAGACCGGCCACCTGCTGGAGCTGGCCGACATCGACGTCACCGCCGTGGAGAGCGACGCGCAACGCGCCGCCCGCATCCACGAAAACCTTGCCCGCCTGGGCCAGCGCGCCAACGTGATCGTCGGCGACGCGAGCCGGCCCCAGGACTGGTGGGACGGCCAGCCGTTCGATCGCATCCTGGCGGACGTGCCGTGCTCGGCGTCGGGCATCGTGCGGCGCCATCCCGATATCCGCTGGCTGCGCCGCGAGACAGATATCGCGCGCCTCGTCAATGAGCAGCGTCGCATCGTGTCTCAACTTTGGCCGCTGCTGAAGCCGGGCGGCATCCTGGTGTACGTGACCTGTTCTATTTTCCCAACGGAAGGCGAGGAGCAGGCGCTCTGGTTTGGTGCGCAGCTACCAGATGCGATACGATTGCAAGCGCCGGGACAACTGCTGCCCGGTACGAAGGCGCCTGAAACGGCCAGCCTGCCAACCGGTTCGCCATCGGGTCTGCCTACCGATCACGATGGCTTCTACTACGCCCGCTTCCAGAAACGCGCCTGATCCCACCGATGCCGAGCCCGCTGCGCTTGTTCGTCCACCGAGTCCCGGGCCGCGCAACGCGCGAGGCGCCGGCGCTCGCGCTGGCCAATAGCGGCCGGCGTGCGCTGGGCACCCTTGGCACACTCAGCATTTGGGCCGTCACCGCATGGCTGCTGCTGAGCCTGCTGCTAGCGCTGACGCCCCGCGCCGAGGCGCAGCTCATCGAGAATTCCGAAGCGAAGATCGAATACCAGGACGGCGGCTTCGAGCTGGCCACCTCGTTCGATTTCGACCTGCCGCCGGCGCTGGAAGACGCGCTGCACAAGGGCATTCCGCTCTATTTCGTGGTCGAATTCCAGCTCTCGCGCCCGCGCTGGTACTGGTTCGACGARAAGCCGGTGAACACCAACCGCAGCGTGCGCCTGTCGTATCAGCCGCTGACGCGTCAGTACCGCGTTTCCACGGGCGGGCTGCAACTGCCGTTCAACCGCCTCAAGGGCGCGCTGCAGTTCATCCAGCAGGTGCGTGGCTGGCGCGTGTTCGAGCGCGGCGACGTGCGGCGCGGCGAAACCTATCACGCCGAGCTGCGCATGCGGCTCGACCTCTCGCAGCTGCCGAAGCCGTTCCAGATCAATGCGGTGAACACGCGCGAGTGGAACCTGTCGTCCGAGTGGAAGCGCTTCAACTACACCGTGCCGACCAACCTCGACGCGCCGCAGCCGCTGCCCCCACCGCCGGCCCCGATGCCCGCCTCACCGCCTGCGGCACCCCCGGCACCGCCCGCTGCGCCGGCCATCCCCGGCTCCGCGCCCGCCGCGGCCTCCGCGCCATCAGCCGATGCCCGCACGCCGTTCTCGCAGACCGTCTCCACGGTCCTGTCTCCGAGCCAATTGGTACAGCCCGCATCGAGCCCGCCATGAACGGAGCGATCTGGGACAGCCGATTCCGCCGCGTGCTCTATCGCGTCGTGGTGGGGATCATCGTCTTCCTGGCGCTGGTCCTGGTGGGCCTGCTGGCCGGGGCCTCGGCCAACACCGAATTCTTCGATCGCTATTTCACCCTGCTGTTCAAGGTCAACCTCGTCGTCGGCGCGCTGCTTGTGCTGACCGTGGGCGCGTTGGCCATGACGCTGTGGGTGCGCTACCGGCGCGGCAAGTTCGGCACGCGGCTGATGACCAAGCTGGCCGTGTTCTTCGGCGTGGTGGGCGTGCTGCCGGGCGTGCTGATCTACCTGGTCTCGCTGCAGTTCGTCTCGCGCAGCATCGAATCCTGGTTCGATGTGCGCGTGGAAACGGCGCTCGAGGCCGGGCTGAACCTGGGCCGGTCCACCATCGACAGCCAACTGGCCGATCTGCAGGGCAAGGCCCGGCTGATGGCGGACCAGCTCACGGGGTCGTCGGGCATGGCCACGTCGCTGCAACTGAACCGGCTGCGCGAGCAGTACGGCGTGCAGGAGGCCGCGATCTTCACCGGCAGCGGCCGGGTGATGGCCACGGCGTCGAGCAGCTACGCCTCGCTGGTGCCGGACCTGCCGTCGGGCATGCTCGCCGAGCAGGCGCGGCTGGCCGGCGGCTATGCGGCCGTGGAGGGCGGCACCGAGCCCTCGGTAGACGGCAAGCGCACGGGCCCCATCGACAGTACCCACCTGTACCGCATCCGCGTGATCATTCCGCTCGGGCCGGCGCCGTCGCAGAACTCGACCGACGCGGAGGCGCAGGCCGCCGCCGTGGCTGCAGCCGCCGCGGTCCAGCGCGCGCAGCGCCCGCCGCGTGCCGGCATGTCCGCGCCCGGTGCCCGCTGGGCCGGGTCGGGGCTGTCCGTGGAGCGCCGCCCCGAGGACGCACCGGCTACCGGCTTCGGCCTGATGGGCGATACGGTGCGCGAGGAGCGCTACCTCCAGGTGCTGCACCCAGTGCCGGCCGTGCTCGCACGCAATGCCGACGAGGTCCAGCGCGCCTATCAGGAGTACCAGGAAAAGGCGCTGGGGCGCACCGGCCTGCGCAAGATGTACATCGGCACGCTGACCCTGACGCTGTTCCTGGCCGTGTTCATCGCCGTGATGCTGGCCCTGCTGCTGGGCGGCCAGCTCGCCCGGCCGCTGCTGATGCTGCTGCAGGGGACCAAGGAGGTGGCCGAGGGCGATCTCTCACCCAAGCGTGAACTTAAAAGCCGCGACGAACTGGGCATGCTGACGCAGCAGTTCAACGCGATGACGCGCCAGTTGTCCGAGGCCCGCATCGCCGTGGAGGAAAACCGCACCGCGCTGGAGCAGTCGAAGGCCTACCTGGAAAGCGTGCTGCAGAACCTGACCGCCGGCGTGCTGGTGTTCGACCGGCGCTTTGCGCTGCTGACCGCCAACCCCGGGGCCGAGCGCATCTTCCGCCAGCCCTTCGCCGGCGTGCTGGGCCAGCCGGCCGAGCAGATTCCAGGGCTGGGCGAGTTCACCGAGATCGTGCGCCAGGCGTTTTCCGAGCAGAACACCAGCGAGGTGCTGGGCGGCGCGCGGCACTGGCAGAAGCAGATCGAACTGCCGCAGGGCGACGAGGAACAGCCGCTGACGCTGCTGGTGCGCGGCGCCCACCTGCCGGGCGGCAGCCGCGACGAGCCCGGCTACGTGGTGGTTTTCGACGATATTTCCGATGTGATCTCGGCCCAGCGCTCGGTCGCCTGGGGCGAGGTGGCGCGCCGGCTGGCCCACGAAATCAAGAATCCGCTCACCCCGATCCAACTCTCGGCGGAGCGCCTGCAGATGAAACTTTCGCCGAAATTGGAGACAACCGATGCGGAAGTGCTAAAGCGCGGGGCCGCAACGATCGTTAACCAAGTGGCGGCAATGAAACGCATGGTTGACGACTTCCGCGATTACGCGCGTACGCCGCCCGCCGTAGTGCAGACGCTGGCGCTGAATCACCTGGTGGCAGAAGTCTTGCATCTGTATGGGATCGACGAGCCCGGGGTGCACGAGCATCCCGTGATCCATTCGGCGCTGGGGCCCGATTTGCCTGAAATAAAGGGAGATCCGACCCAGTTGCGGCAGGTGATCCACAACTTGCTGCAGAATGCGCAGGATGCGGTGGCGGACAACGTGGCGGCCGGTAGGGCGGCGCCCCATATCACTCTGCACACCGAGACTGTAGAATACAAAGATTCTGCTGGCGAAGACCGGCAGGCCGTCAAGCTGTCCATCGCGGACAATGGTCCAGGATTCGCACCCCGTATTCTCAGTCGGGCGTTCGAACCGTATGTGACCACGAAAGCCAAGGGTACGGGTCTCGGGCTGGCGATGGTAAAGAAGATCATTGACGAACACGGCGCGCGCATCGAGTTACGCAATCGCATGGACGGCGCCGAGATCATCGGGGCACAGATCTCGATCCTGTTCGTTAAACTGGCATAGTCAAACTGCGTCACCGTCCGGTGGCGCTGCGGTGGGGTTAAGAGGGGAAGTATGGCAACCATCCTCGTAGTCGACGACGAAATGGGCATCCGGGAATTACTCTCGGAGATCCTGAGTGACGAAGGCCATGTGGTCGAAGTGGCGGAGAACGCCCAGCAGGCACGCGAGTACCGTGCGGCCGGGACGCCCGATCTGGTATTGCTCGATATCTGGATGCCAGATACCGATGGCGTCAGCTTGCTCAAGGAATGGTCGGCACAGGGTTACCTGACGATGCCGGTCATCATGATGTCTGGCCACGCCACGATTGACACCGCTGTGGAGGCGACCAAGATTGGCGCGCTGAACTTCCTCGAGAAGCCCATCGCGCTGCAGAAGTTGCTGTCCGCCGTGGAGCAAGGCTTGGCGCGCGGCATCGAACGCCCGCGTACGGCGCCGACGGCGGCCAGCGCGGCGCCTGCCGCCACCTCTGCCACGGGCGAAGCCGCCGCGGCCGCGCTGGCGCCCGCCGAGATGCCCGCGGAGATCGCCGCGAACGGCAATCCGGCACGCCTGCCCGAGGCCGAGATGCACTTCTCCTTCGACATGCCATTGCGTGAGGCACGCGATCTGTTCGAGCGTGCCTATTTCGAATACCACCTGGTGCGCGAACACGGCAGCATGACACGCGTGGCCGAGAAGACCGGCCTCGAACGGACCCACCTGTACCGCAAGCTCAAGCAGCTCGGCGTGGAGCTGGGTCGCAACAAGCCCGAGCCCACCGAACAATGACCGACAGTGATGCACGGGGCGCTTGACTGGCCGGTTTCGCGCTGATATAGTTTCGCTTCTTTGGCCCGGTAGCTCAGTCGGTAGAGCAGAGGATTGAAAATCCTTGTGTCGGCGGTTCGATTCCGTCCCAGGCCACCAGATACAAGAAAACGGACGCTTCGGCGTCCGTTTTTGCGTTTGGGGTCAATGGTTTAGCGCCTACCCGAACATCTCCTCCGCCACCGTCGGATGCAGGGGCAGGGTCGTCTTCAGGTGCGAGGCCTTGAGCCCCAGCCGCAGCGACACCGCCAGCGCCTGGATGATCTCGGGCGCGGCGTTGTCCATCAAATGCACGCCGAGCACCCGGCCGCTGCGCGCGTTCAGCACCAGCTTGATCATCGACTGTTGCGAACTGCCGCCGAAGCGGTTTTCCAATGAGACRAATCGCTTGATTTCGGTGCGGATGCGCTCCGGCTTCCCCGCGTCCTCGATGGCCTGCGCCTCCGTCATGCCCACCACGCCGATGGCCGGCTCGCAGAACACGGCCGTGGGCACGATGTCGAAATCGGCCAGGTCGCCGCGCTTGCCGAACAGGCGGTCCGCGACCCAGCGGCCCTGTGCGATGGCCACCGGCGTCAGGTGCAGGTTCTCGGCCATGCAGTCGCCCACCGCGTACAGCGCGCGCTCCGCGCTGCGGAACTGGCGGTCCACAACGATGCCGCCCTTTTCGCCCAGTTCGATGCCGATGTCCTCGAGCCCCAGCCCCTCCACATTGGCCTGCCGACCGATGGCCGACAGCACCGCCTGGGCGCGCACGGTCTGGGTACGGCCCGGGTTGCCGTCCTGCGTATAGCAGACCTCGGTCGCGCCATTGGCCTGCGAGAGCAGCGTCACCTCGGTATTGAAATGCAGGCGGATGCCCTTGGCGGCCAGCGCCCCGGCCAGCGAGGCGGAGACGTCGTGGTCGAAGCGCGGCAGCAGTCGGTCCTCGCGCACGAGCAGGTCGACCTTGACCCCGTAGCGCGACAGGATCGACGCCAGTTCCACGGCGATATACCCCCCGCCGATCACCACCATCGACGCCGGCACGGTCTGCCACGTGAACACATCGTCGGACGTGCTCGCCAGCTCGCCGCCGGGCACCGAAAGTACGCGCGGCCGCGCGCCCGTGGCGATCAGCGTCTTGCGGGTGCGCAGGGTTTCGTTGCCGACGACGATCTCGGTCGGGCTCGTCAGCCGGGCCTCGCCGTGCAGGATCTCCACGCCGGCCTCGGTCAGCCGCTGGGCATAAGACGCGTTGAGACGCGCGACCTCGGCATTGACCCGCACGATGGCATCGCGCCAGTCCTCCTTGCCGCCCGTGTGAGACAGGCAATCGGACAAAATGGCCGCCCAGGTGGCACCGTAGGACAGCATCTTCTTGGGCACGCAGCCGCGATTGACGCAGGTGCCGCCGATGGCGCCACGTTCGACCAGGATCACGCGCGCGCCCAGCGACGCCGCGCGCCGGGCCGCCGCTACGCCGCCGGAACCCGCGCCGATGACGACGAGGTCCGCCTCGCGCGCCTTGCCCGGCCGGCCATTGCGCTTGCGGCGCGGCACGTTCTCCACCACKGGCGCCGCGCTGATCTCGCGCGCGCGGCGGCGCTCCTTGGCCGGTGCCGGGGTGGCGGTCTCGGGTGTTGCCTGGCGCTTAGTCATCCATGTCTCCTTGTACGCGGCGCATCGCCGCATTCAACACGACCGACCGGCGCCCGTGGGCGCAACCACTCAGGGCGCCGGCAACAATTCCTCGTCCCGGATCGTGGGCCAGTCGCGCAGAAACGCTTCCGCGTCGCGCCGGCCCAGATCGTAGGCATGTGTCATGGCCTCGGGCCGGGTGTAGTCCCAGCTCGAGATGGGTACGCGCTGCGACGGCTGCAGGTACAGCCGGCGCTGGCCGCCCTCCGCCAGCACGAAGCGGGGCGGGCGCGGGTACAGCCGCGTCACCAGCACCAGCACGTTGCCGGGGGCCGGGTCGAGCGCATCGACGGGCACGTTGTCCACCAGCCCGCCATCGAGCACCGCGCGCCCCTGGCGCTTCAGTACCGGTGTGAACGGCGGCGTGGAGGCCGACTGCAAGAGCAGATCGGCCAGATCCTCGGGCGAAGCACAATCCTGCGCGCGCACGAACTCGGGCCGGAAGCCCAGCTTGCGGCCCAGCCGCGGGTGCAGCGTCTTGAGGAGGTGCTTGTCGATGTTGTACGCGAGCAGCCCGGCGGCCACGGCCAGGCGCGGGCCGCTCCACGGCGGGATATGCGCCACGCCGATGCGGATCTCGGGCGCGGCCTGGAGCCGCGCGAGCCGGTTATCGCCGAATAGCGACAGCAGCGCGTTGCGATAGATGCCGTAATGTGGAAACACGCGCTCGCGCCGCAGCAGGTTGCCCCAGTAGGCGTTGCGCGTGTTGTTGGCCAGGATGTCGCGGTAATAGGCCATGGTCTGGTGCGAATCATGCGCATGGACCATGCACGCCGTAGCCGCCCCGGCCGAGATGCCCGCAATCACGCGCGGCCGCAGCGCCAGCTCGGGCGCCACGGTGTCCCACCAGCCGGCCTGCCACCAGCATCGGTTGCCGCCGCCGGCGAACACGATCTGGTCGAACGGCTGGGAAAGCGGCTGGGGAGGGGCGGAGGAGATTGGCGCGGCGCCAGTCATCATCGTCGGATGGTCCTGGATGTCAGAGCAGCGCGTAGGTGGTGGTGGCCTGCACCGCCAGCTTGCCGTCGGTGCCGGTCAGCTCGATCTCGCCGAACACCACGGTCTTGCCGAGCCGCAGCACGTTGGCGCGCACGCGCACGTCGCCGTCGATCACAGGCCGCATGAAGTTGGTGGTCAGGCTGACCGTGGTCATCGGGCGGAACTCCCCGAGCACCCGGGAGATGGCGACGATCATCGCCGTATCGGCTGCCGACATCAGTACCTGCCCGCACACCACGCCGCCGGCATGGCGAAAAGTCTCACTGAACGGCAGGCGCAGCGTCACGCCCTGGTCGTCCACCGCCTCGGCTCGCAGGCCAAGCTGGCGCACCCACGGGGCGAGCACGCGTTCCAGCGTGGCATCGACATCAGCCAGGGTGAAGGCGGGCGCTGCGGTCGGTGCGGAGGTCGGTTCCGGCATGGCGATCCTGTCGAGCGGGTTTCGCCAATGATACAGGGGGCCGCAGCCCCCCGTGTGATGCACTGCAAGACCCCGCCGGCCGGGGCGGGCGACGGCTACGCCGCGTTGTCGGCAGCAGCGCGGGCACTGCTGCGGCTGGCGTGCCAGCGCAGCACGCGCGGCACCACCACCACGGCCACCGTCATCGCCAGAATCGTGGCGGAGATCGGCTGCTTGACGAACAGGCTCCAGTCGCCCTGGCCAATCGACAGCGCATTGCGCAGCTGCTTCTCGGCCATCGGCCCCAGGATCAGGCCGACGATGACCGGCGCCGTGGGGAAGTCGAAGCGGCGCATGGCCATGCCCAGCAGGCCGATCACGAACAGCAGCAGCAGGTCGAACCACGACTGGCGGATACCGTACGCACCGAGCCCCGCGAAGATCAGGATGCCGCCGTACAGCAGCGGCGTGGGCACGCGCAGCATGCGCACCCAGAGGCCGATCGCCGGCAGGTTCAGCACCAGCAGCATCACGTTGCCGATGTACAGCGACGCCAGCAGGCCCCAGACCAGATCGCCCGAGGTCTGGAACAGCATCGGACCGGGCTGGAGGTTGTAGTTCTGGAACGCCGCCAGCAGGATGGCGGTGGTGTTCGAGGTCGGAATGCCCAGCGTCAGCAGCGGCGCCAGCGTGGCCGTCACGGCGGCGTTGTTGGCGGCCTCGGGGCCGGCCACGCCCTCGATGGCGCCCACCTTGCCGAACTCGTCCTGGTGTTTGGAGAGCTTCTTTTCGGTCGCGTACGACAGGAAGGTCGGGATCTCCGCGCCGCCGGCCGGAATCAGCCCGAACGGGAAGCCGATCAGCGTGCCGCGCAGCCAGGCCGGCACCGAGCGYTTCCAGTCCGACTTGTTCATGTGGACGGAACTGAGCTTGTTGAACGAGCCGGCCGGCTGCGGGAAGAACGCGTTGAACAGCGCCTCGCCCACGGCGAACAGGCCCACGGCCACCACGACGATATCCACGCCATCGTAAAGCTCCTGGATGTTCATCGAGTAACGGGTCTGGCCGGACAGCGAATCGATGCCGATCAGGCCGATGCCGAGCCCCAGGAACAGGCTGGTCATGCCGCGCAGCAGCGACGAGCCGAGCACGGCCGACACGGTCGTGAAGGCCAGCAGCATGATCATGAAGTACTCGCCCGGGCCGAACTGCAGCGCCACGTCCGCCGCCACCGGCGCGAACATCGACAGCAGCACGGTGGCGATRGTGCCCGCCACGAAGGAGCCGATCGCCGCCGTGGCCAGCGCCGGCCCGGCGCGGCCGTTCTTGGCCATCAGGTTGCCTTCCATGGCGGTGACCATGGTGGACGACTCGCCCGGCGTGTTCATCAGGATGGAGGTGGTCGAGCCGCCGTACATCGCGCCGTAGTAGATGCCGGCGAACATGATCAGCGCGGCGGTGGGTTCCACCTTGGCCGTCAGCGGCAGCAGCATCGCCACGGTCAGGGCCGGGCCAATGCCCGGCAGCACGCCGATGGCGGTGCCGAGGAAGCAGCCCACGAGGGCCCACATCAGGTTGATCGGTGTGATGGCGACGGCGAAGCCGTGCATCAACTGGTTCAGGGTATCCATGGCAATTCCTCCCGCCGGTTCAGAAGCCGGAGATCGACAAAAGRGGCAGCAGCGGCAGGTTGATGCCGAGCAAGAATTCAAACAACGCCCACATCGGCAGCGTCAGGCCCAGGCCGATCAGCGCATCGCGCACCAGCCGGCGGCTGCCGTAGCCGCGCGCCACGCAGACCATCATCAGCGTGGAGGACAGCACGAAGCCGAGCGTGCCGATCAGCGCCATGTTCAGCACCAGGCCCGCCGCTACCCACAGGAAGCCCTTGAAGTTGTGTGGCGCCTCGGGCAACTCGGCATCTTCCTCCGGCATATTGCGGAAGCCGCCGCGCACGCCCTGCCAGGTCAGCAGCGCGCCGCACACGGCCAGGCCGATGGCGACCAGGGTGGGCGCGAAGCGCGGCGACAGGCCGGCGTAGCCTTCCTCGCCCGAGATGCCGGACAGGCCGGCCAGGAAGAAGGCGGACAACGCCAGGACGGCGATGCCGATGGAGACATGCGATGGTTTCATGGTGGGCTCCCGGAGGGATGGCCACCACCCGCGCGGTCACGACGAGCGTGACAGGATTGTGATTATTGTTGGGGCGCGCGGGTGGGGCGGTGAGGCGAGTCGTGCAGTTGGCGATGAATCCGCCGGACTTACTTGGCAACGCCCAGTTCGCGCAGCGTGCCACCCAGGCGGGTCGACTCGGCATCCACGAACTTGCCGAACTCGTCGCCGGTCAGCAGGAAGGGCGTCCAGTCATTCTTCGTCAGGGCTTCCTTCCAGACCTTGTTCTCGGTGCCCTTGACCACGGCGTCGATCATCGCCTTGCGCTGCTCGGGCGTGATGCCCGGCGCGCCGTAGACGCCGCGCCAGTTATAGATCTCCACGTTCACGCCCTGCTCCTTGAGCGTGGGGATGTCGGCGGTGCGGTCCTTCGAGGTCACCGCCAGCGCGCGCATCTTGCCGCTCTTGATGAAGGGCAGGAACTCGGACACGCCGGCAATGCCCACGGTCACGTGGCCGCCCATGATCGACGCGGAGGCTTCGCCGCCGCCCGCGAACGGCACGTAGTTGATCTTYTTCGGATCCACGCCGATGTCCTTGGCGATCAGGCCGGCCAGGATGTGGTCGATCGAACCCTTCGAGCCACCACCCCAGCTCACGCTGCCCGGGTTGGCCTTGAGCTGCGCGGTCAGGTCCTTGATGGACTTCAGCGGCGAGCTGGCCGGCACGGTCAGGACCATGGTGTCGGCATACAGGCGGGCGATCGGCGTGGCGTTCTTCAGCGTCACGGGCGGATGGTTGGTCTCGATGGCACCGACCATCACCGCGCCGGTCACGATCAGCGCGTTGGGGTTGCCCTTGTCGGTGTTGACGAACTGGGTCAGGCCGATGGTGCCGCCGGCGCCGCCCTTGTTGTCATAGGACGCGGTCTTGGCGGTGCCTGCCGCGATCATCGCCGCGCCGATCGTGCGGCCGGTCTGGTCGTAGCCGCCGCCGGGGTTGGCGCCGATCATGACCTTCAGGCTGTCCACGGCGTAGGCCGGGGCCGCGGCCAGCGTGGCGGCGGCGAGGACGACATGGGCAAAGCGGGCAAGCGTGCGAGGCATCGCGGTCTCCTGTCTTTTTTTGGAATGGATAGCTAGTGATAGCTGTGGGCTGGATTCTAGAGGTCGGTAACTGTCAAAAGCCTGTCAAACCGACAGGAATTCGCATGGGGTTTACGTGGGGGTTGTCTGCTTTGTCTGGCCCCGCCGACACGCGCCGGACGGCACACGCACTACCCACTGCATGGTTTTCGCCACAGACAAGTGCGAGGAAGTCTGATCTAAACATCTTTGACTTGGCTGACGTCAGACATATCACTACGATTGACCACAGTTGCCTGCCGCACGTTGCAGTGCGGAACAGGCGACGGACAAACGATGAAAAAGGGACCCGCGCACAACGAGGCGACGGGCCTGATGGGTGTCAACTGGGGTCAACAATGGATACGACGATCAAGGCTGCCGACGTGTGGCCGCCGGAGCTGGATACGGCCGCGGGTACCGACCGTGGACTGTGGAAGAGCACCATGGCGGCGGCAAGCCAGGCGCTCGAGGCCGCCAAGGGCATGCAGGCGGCGGTGGGGCAGACACTGAAGCTCCAGCACAAGATCATGGCGCTGCGCGACGAGCTGCATCGCGCCGAAGCCGAGCGCGATCTCTACCGCGACCTTCACGCGCGTACGCTCGACGAACTCAACCACACGCTCGACCTCAGCCCCACCGAATGGCAGCGGCTGCGCGCCGAGAACGAGACGCTCCAGATCCGCCATCGCGCCTACAAGCTGCTGGTGCAGCACTACGCGCGCAGCGGCACGCCGGTGGACCCGGCCGTGTTCGCGGAGCAGCGCAGCCGCGTGCAGCAACACATCCTGTTCCAGCGCCGCAAGGGCATCCCGGTTTCGGTGATTGCCGTCGAGGACATCGCCTTCCTGCTGCGCTGACCGGGGACGCCGTCATGACCTGCCTGCACCTCACCCCGCAACCGGCGGTGCCTCTGCATTGCCGGCCCGCGCATCCTCCGCGCAAACCCGGTTTCGCCCCATTGCCTTGGCGGCATAAAGACGGCGGTCGGCCGTCGCCAACATGGCATCGAGTGTCTGGCCCCCGTCGCTCCCGGCTTCGGCCACGCCTATCGACACCGTGAAGCGGATGCGCGCCCCGGGGTCGCCCTGCGTCGCTGACGTGGGCGCGTCCGGGGCGGGCTCCACCGGCATCGCGGCCAGCGCCACGCGCAGCCGTTCGGCACTGACCGTGGCCTCGGCCAGCGTGGCGCCGGGCATCAACACGGCGAATTCCTCACCGCCCAGGCGGGCCGGCGTATCCACCGCACGCATATTTTCCCGCAACGCCGTGGCCAGCCGCTGGAGCACGTGGTCGCCGCTGGCATGGCCCCATCGATCATTCACCTTCTTGAAATAGTCGATGTCGAGCATCAGCATCGACAGCGCGCTGCCGTCGCGCGCGCGCCGCGCCGCCGCCTGCGCGAACTGGTCGCCGAAATGACGCCGGTTGGCGAGGTCCGTCAGCGGATCGCGCTCGGCCAGTTTCTGGAGCTTGTCGCCCAGCGCGAGGTAGTAGCTGAACAGCAGCGATACCAGCCGCACCGAGACCCACATCAGCAGCGGCAGCGCGATCCAGATCGGCAGCAGCGGCTTGCTGATGCGCGAGAAAACCTCGCCGTAGAGTTGGGCGGTCGAGACCGCCTCCAGSAGCATCCACTGCCCGGTGCCCAGCCGCTGGTAGAACAGGTAGCCGCCATCGCCCTTGCGCATGCCGGGGCCGTCGGTGGCGAACAGCGTCTGCGGTCCCACGTCGCGCCAGGTGTCGCCCAGCACGTCGGGCCAGCGCAGGTCCGTGCTCAGATGGTCRTGGTAGGCCGCGATCAGTCGGCCGGCGCTGTCCATCAGGTAGCGGTTCAGGGCCGGGGAGTCGTCGCTCGGTGCGCCGAGCAGCGCCTGGATATGCTTCAGCGAGACATCCACCGCCACCACGCCGCGAAAGCGCGACTCCACATAGATCGGCACGCTCAGCGTGGTGCGCAGCTCGGTGCTTTCGAACTGGCGATAGGGCGGCGCCCAGCGCAGGTCCTGGCCCGGATTGCGGTCGGGCAGGAGATCGCGGTAGTAGGGCATGCTCGCAAAGCGCTGCAGCAACGCGGGTGCCTTGTCGGCCGGCACCGGGGGATAGGTCACGAAGAAGCCGTTACTCGAGATGAACGTGACCGAATTGCGGATCTCGTCCACGCCCATGGTCAGCCCCAGCACATGGCTGAGCTGGCGCGCGGCGAAGAGGTCGGCGCGCAGGTCGCCCACGTGGCGCTCGAAGCCGGGCAGGCCGGCCAGGGCCTGCGGTGACACGCCGATCACGGGCGCATCGCCGAGCGGGACTTCCATCTGCCAGATCGGCTCGTCGCGCGCGGCGAAGGCCCGATCGAGGACGGGGTCCGAGACGCCACGGGCTTGCACGGCCTCCATCCGCATCAGCTGCCGCGCGTAGTCGCGCACGAACGACAGCCGGAAGCGCTCCGACGACACGGCGGCCTCCAGCCCCATCGCGCGCAGCGCGAGATTGTGCTGATGGCTGGCAATCACGCGCTCGCGCAGCGTGTAGAGGTCTCGCAGGCCAACGGCGAGCGTCAGCGCCAGCACGAGGCTGAAACACCAGATCACGACTCGCTGCGGGCGCATGACCGCCGCGCGCGGTAACCATCGCGGTTGCGGCACCAGTTTGCGCCATGGCATCGGGGGCCTCCGGGCAAGTCCCGCCTGAGCGGGCACTGC
Organism: Cupriavidus sp. KB_39; assembly: GCF_052114485.1. NCBI lineage: Bacteria > Pseudomonadati > Pseudomonadota > Betaproteobacteria > Burkholderiales > Burkholderiaceae > Cupriavidus > Cupriavidus sp. KB_39. Next base: position 34,697 of record NZ_JBFREV010000033.1, on the reverse strand, counting down.
AACGAAACTGTGACGATGAAGGACAACGCTCGGCCAGTGTAGTGCAGCAAACGGGACTTCGGGAGGGGGTGGCGCCCCGMGCTTAGTGCCGGTCGGTCCGGAAGTAGAGCAGGGCGAGCGCCGGCAGCGCGAAGCCGATCCAGCTCGCCAGCGGCCAGCCGCCGCGCGCGAAGGCCCAGGCGCCCAGCCACGAGCCGGTGGCGCCGCCGACGAAGAAGATCGCCATGTACAGGCCGTTCAGCCGGCTGCGGTGCTCGGCCGAGAGCGTGAAAATGGCGCGCTGGCCGACCACAAGGTTCGCCGATACGCCGAAGTCGAGCAGGATGGCCGCCACGGTCAGCGCCAGGAGCGAGGTCATCGACCCCTCCACGCCCACCCGGCTCAACAGGAACGACCCGGCGCCGATGGCCAGCGCGATGGCGGTCATCTGGCGGCTGTGGCCCCGGTCCGCGTAGCGGCCGGCCATCGGCGCGGCGATGGCGCCGGCCACGCCGACCAGCGCGAACACGGCGATGCCGGTCTGCGACATGTGGAACGCAGGCCCGGCCAGATAGAGCGGGATGGTGGTCCAGAACAGGCTGAACACGCCGAACATGCTGGCCTGGTACAGCGCGCGCCGGCGCAGCACGGGCTGGGTACGGAGCAGGTGCGCCATCGACGCCAGCATCTGGCCGTAGGTCACGCCCCGCGCGGGCTGGCGGCGCGGCAGCTTGCGCGCCAGCACCAGCGCCAGCAGCACCATGGCTACGGCCGAGACCGCGAAGATGGTGTGCCAGCCGCCCGTCAGGCCGGCCATCAGGCTCGACACCGGCCGCGCCAGCATGATCCCCATCAGYAGCCCGCTGGTGACGTTGCCGACCACGCGGCCCCGGATATGGTCCGGGGCGAGGTGCGCCGCGAACGGCACCAGCACCTGCACCGCCACCGAGCATAGGCCGATGGCGCAGCCCGCGATCAGGAACACGCTGGCGTGAGTGGCCAGGGCCGCCGCCATGAGCGCCACGGCACAGCCGCCAATCAGCGTCAGGACCAGCTTGCGGTTCTCGACCAGATCCCCGAGCGGCACCAGCAGCACCAGCCCCGCGCAGTAGCCCATCTGGATCAGCGTGACGATCAGCCCGGCAATCTCGGGCGAGAGTTGCAGCGACCGGGCGATCGGGCCGACCAGYGGCTGGGCGTAATAGAGATTGGCGACGATCATGCCGCAGGCCGTGGCCAGCAGCGGCGTGATCCAGGTGGCGGGCTCAGCGGCGCGCTCTGTGGCGGTGGTGGTCATGGSGACGGCCTTGGTGCTCGAAGCCGCCGATTCTAGCGGGAGATAGATAGATGCGTCGGAGGGGTCATTCCGGTGCCGCGTCAGGCATCCGGCCGCTCATCCTCGAAGCGGAACTCCTCCTGCACGGGCGCCGGGTCGTCGCCCTGTTCGTCCGCCGGGATCAGGGCGCTCACGCGCACGCCGAGCAGCCGGATGCGCCGCTCGAGCGGTATCCGCTTCAGGCATTCCGTGGCGCTGCGCCGGATCGCCGCGCCATCGGCGGTATGGGCCGGCATGGTCAGGTCGCGCGTGACCGTGCGGAAATCGTCAAAGCGCAGCTTGATGCCCACCGTGCGGCCCACGTAGCCCTTGCGGCGCAGGTCCTCGCCCACGCGCATGCAGAGCTTGGTGAACGATTCCGATAGGAGCGGGCGGTCCACGCGCGGGTGCAGGTCGCGCTCRAAGGTGGTTTCGCGGCTCATCGACTTGGGCTCGGAACTGACCACCACCGGGCGGTCATCACGCCCATGCGCCACCTCGATCAGCCAGCTCGCGTAGTTGCGGCCGAAATGGGTCTGGAGCACGCCCTGGTCGGCCTCGGCCAGGTCGCCCACGGTGTCGATGCCGATGCCGGCCAGCTTCTCGGCCGCCTTCGGCCCGATGCCGTTGACCTTGCGCGCCGCGAGCGGCCAGATACGGTGGGSGATGTCGGCGGGGGTGAGCAGGGTCAGGCCGTCCGGCTTGTCGAGTTCGGACCCGATCTTCGCCAGCAGCTTGTTGGGCGCCACGCAGATCGAGCAGGTCAGGCCRGTGGCCTCGCTCACGGCMGCCTTGATGCGCGCGGCTACCTCGGCCGGCTCGCCGGGCACCTCGGTCAGATCGATATAGATCTCGTCGATGCCCCGGTCTTCCACCTGCTCGGTGAAGGTGCGCACGGCGGCCTTGAACAGGCCCGAGTAGCGGCGATAGGCGTCGAAATCGGTCGGCAGCAGGATGGCGTCCGGCGCCAGCTTGGCCGCCTTCATCATGCCCATCGCCGAGAACACGCCCAGCGCGCGGGCTTCGTARGTRGAAGTGGTGACGACGCCACGTCCGACGTAGTCGCGCAGGCGGGCATAGCGGCGCGAGCCATCGGGCAGCGTCTCCGGGATGGCATTGCGGCCGCCGCCGATGACAACGGCCTGGCCGCGCAGGTCGGGATAACGGAGCAGTTCGACGGACGCATAGAAGGCGTCCATGTCGAGGTGGGCGATGCGCCGGACGGGGGTGGACATGGCGAAGGGGGCGTGCGCGTCGTCGGTACTGTATAAACGTACAGTATAGTGCGTCGGCCCTCGCGTGCCGAGCCGGTGTTAATCCATCATTCCCGGGATGAATCGATTAATCGATCCAAACCTATGCTTCATTTGTCGCGCTGATAGACTTAACGGAATTGCGGCGGGAAACCCACACCCCTTCCATCGCGTAGATCAGCAGCGACACCCAGATCAGTGCATAGCCGAGTTGCTTCTGGGCCGGGAACGGCTCGTGCCACAGCCAGATGCCGAGCAGCAGCTGGAGCGTCGGGCCGGTGTACTGGAGCAGGCCGAGCAGCGAAAGCGGAATCCGGCGCGCGCCGGCGGCGAAGAACAGCAGCGGCACCGCCGTGACCGGGCCGGCCAGCAGCAGCAAGATCTGCGTACCCGGTGCTGCGCTCCGGAAGGTGTCCTGGCCGGTGAAGACGAGCACGCCCAGCGCGGTGGCCGCAATCGGAAACAGCAGCAGCGTCTCCAGCGACAGCCCCTCCAGCGCGCCCAGCGCCCCGGTCTTGCGCAGCAGCCCGTAGCCGCCGAACGACGCCGCCAGCGCGAGCGCGATCCACGGCAGTTGCCCGGCGCTGATGGTCAGCCAGAGCACGCCCCCCGCCGCGACGGCGATGGACAGCCACTGCCCCGGCCGCAGCCGCTCGTGCAGGAACAGCACACCCAGCAGCACGCTGAACAGCGGATTGATGAAGTACCCCAGGCTCGCATCGACCACCCGGTCGGCCGACACCGCCCAGATATAGAGGAACCAGTTGGCGCAGAGCAGGGCGGCGCTCGCCGCGAAGCCGAGGATCAGGCGCGGATTGCCCGCCACCTCGCGCAGCCAGCCGAAATGCCGCCGCCAGAGCAGGATCGCGCCCAAAAAGACCAGCGACCACACCATCCGGTGCAGCAGGATCTCGAGCGGCGCCACGCCGTGGAGGGATTTGATATAGAGGGGCAGCAGGCCCCAGATGACGTACGCGAGCAGCGCGTAGAAGATGCCGAGTTGCATGGGAGTGTCCGGTAGGTGCGCGGATTCTACCGGGACGCCGTCATCGGCGTTGGAACTCGCCTCCCCCTGGCGGGAGAGGCGACAACATCACATACAAATCACATCGATGTCTTACAGCTTGCGCGCGAAGCTGAACTGCGCGAAGCCCTGCTCGGCCACGTTGAACCAGGCGGCCTCGTTGTTGCGGAACACGCGCCAGTCGTCATAGATCTTCTTGAACGACGGGTTCTTGGCGGTTTCCTCGGCGTACGCGTCCTGCGTGGCCTTGAAGCATGCCTCCATGATCTCCTTCGAGAACGGGCGCAGCTTCACGCCATTCTCCAGCAGACGGGCCAGCGCCTGCGGGTTCACGGCGTCGTACTTGGCCATCATGTTGGTGTGGGCCTCGATGGTGGCCGTTTCCAGCGCGCGCTTGTACTGCGCCGGCAGCTTCTCGAACTCCGGTGCGGAGGCGTAGAACGACAGCTGGGCGCTGCCTTCCCACCAGCCCGGGTAGTAGTAGTACGGCGCCACCTTGTAGAAGCCGAGCTTCTCGTCGTCATACGGGCCGACCCACTCGGCCGCATCGATGGTGCCCTTTTCCAGCGCCGGGTAGATATCGCCACCGGCAATCTGCTGCGGCACCACGCCCAGGCGCTGCAGCACCACGCCGGCAAACCCGGCGATGCGGTACTTCAGGCCCTGCAGGTCCGCCACGGTCTTGATTTCCTTGCGGAACCAGCCGCCCATCTGGGCATTGGTGTTGCCGCCCATGAAGTTGACGACGTTATATTCCTTGAAGAACTCGCGCATCAGCTTCATGCCGTTGCCCTGCATCATCCACGCGGTCTGCTGGCGCGCGGTCAGGCCGAACGGGACGGTGGTGTCGAAGCACAGCGTCGGATTCTTGCCGAAGTAGTAGTAGCCGGCCGTGTGGCCGATCTGCACGGTCTGGTTCTGCACGGCGTCCAGCACCTGCAGGCCCGGCACCACTTCACCGGCGGCGAACACCTTGATGTTGAACTTGCCGTCGGTCAGCTCCTTCACGCGCTGGGACAGCAGCTCGGCGGCGCCGTAGATGGTGTCCAGCGACTTCGGGAAGCTCGATGCCAGGCGCCATTCCACCGCCGGGTTGCTGCCGATCACGGCCGGCGCGCCCGGTGCGCTCGCCGACGCCGCGGGCGCGGCGGGTTTGTCTTCCTTGCCGCACGCGGCCAGGGCCCCGGTAGCGGCCACAGCCGATGCTTTCAACAGGAAGGAACGACGTTCCATGACATCTCCTCTTATAGATATATGTGCGCTGGCTGCCCCACCCATAGGACAAGTCCAAAACAGCCGGTCGATTATAGCGGTGGCGTTTTGCGCACGACCACACTCCCGACTGCGGGTTTTCGCTAGGGATTCGCACTTCTGCAACGGTTTACGGGGAGACTGGCAAGGTGGCGCGAGGTGATCTTTTCGCAATGTGAGATGCCGCACGGTTTGATGGATTTTGTAACCCGTCTTGCGGTCAAAAAGTTCGCCTGTTAAAAAACGGAGCCCCCATCCGGCGCGCCGCGCGCCGTCACTGTTTCCCATGCTGCTGCCAGTACCCCGATTCGCTCGCCTGCGTTCCCGCCGTCTCACGTTTGCCGTCATGGCTGCTTGGGGCATGGTCGCCTGCGCGCAAACGGGCAGTCAGGTGGCGACACCGCCACAAATTTCGGCCAGCACTGTGCCRCCGACGGCCATGGCGTCGACTTCGGCCCCAGCGAGCGTACCTACCGCTGCGCCGGTGGCGGCTGCCGCGCCGGCGACGGACCCGCTGTACGACCTGATCCAGCCGACCGTCGTCCCGGGTACGAGCAAGCCTGCTGCCGATGCGGCTGTGGCAATTACGGCGAAAGCGGCGAATGCGGCACCATCCGAAACCATGGCAACCGTCGCGGCGGAGAACCCCGTGGACCCCGACTTCGTCGGTCCGCCCGAGTCGGCCGCAGCCCCGCCGCCTCCGCCACCGCCATTGGTCCTCTTCCCGCAGCGGCTGGGTGAATTCCCCGCGCAGCCGGCTCAGCCCGTCCAGCCGGCACGCGCCAGTGCCGCTGATGGCACAAACGGCGGTGATCAAGTCGACAGCGCTGAAGCGGGTACGGTCTCGGATGCACCTCCGGTGCTCCGCTCGCAGTTGCCGGCCGAGGATCTCGCCGGCGATACGGTATGGCGCATGGGTTACAGCGGCCGTGCAGCGGTCGAGGACCGCGCCAGCACGCAGCGCGCCTGCCCGGGCGGTGGTACGCCGTCGGTCGGGCTCGGTGGCGGGCTGGCCTGCACCAGCACTGGCGAGGTCAAGATCCGCGAATCGCTGGCCGACATCGGCGGCGGCACCCAGGTCCAGCTCGTGGCCCAGGCCCGGGGTACCAACGCCACCTCGGTCAACGGCAACGCCGCCGCCGTGGACCCCTACGCACTGGTGCCGCAGTTCTATACCTCTGTCACCGGGCTCTCGGGTGTATCCGTGCTCGATGGCGCCAGCGTCTGGGCCGGCCGCCGCGAGAGCAATCCGTTCCTGATGTCGTCCGGCCTGCTGCCGCCCAACTCGCCCTCGATGCGATTCGGGGTGGATAACGCCAAACTGGGCGATTTCGGACTCAGTTATCAATACACCGCACGTAACGATCTGAACGGCGCCCATCTGCCCAGCTATCACAGCCTGCGCAGCGCCCCGATCGACACCAATGACAAGGGCAACGTCCAGTTGGGTTTCACGCGCGTGGAGCCGCTCTCGGCCATGGAAGACACCGGCAGCGCCTGGTGGGCCTCCGCCATGCACGAGCAGAAGAACGTGCTGATGGGCACCAACCGGCTGGGCGTGCAGTACGGGCAGGGGTCGCGCGCGGCCATGACCGGCTACACGGGCATGGGCGCTTCGCTGTCACGCGTGCGCGTGGCGGAATCGATGGAGTGGAAGGGCCGCTCGGGCATCGGCGGCTCGGTGGAATCGAGCCTGCAGCTGGACCGCTCGCCGGTCGGCACGCTGCAATGGGCGGCCACGCGCTTCCGTCCGGCCTATGTGGCCAACGACCAGTTCCGGCTCAACTTCGAAGTCGCGCACGACCAGATCTCGTCCGGGTTTGGCGTGGGTGGCCAGCGCACCGCGCTGACCGTGGCGCCGACCTTCACGCTCGGCAAGTCCACCGGCAACGCCAACCTACGCGCGTTCTACACCTACAGCCGCGCCAGCGACGTCGACGGCATCACCTTCGCCACGCCCGCCGAAGCCTGGGCGACCCAGACCAGCGGCTCGATCTTCGGCGTGCAGCTCAACCGCCGCTGGTAATCATTCTTCGGATAGATGATCGAGCGGAAATTTCAGCCCACTCGATTCGTCCCGTCACTGCAAATCGTTCCGCATCACCAGTAGCCACGGCATGTGCGAGTTGGTGAAGGCGTCGAGCTGGCCGGCATCGTTGAGGTCGATCTCGCTCATSGTCACCGACTGCTGCACATTGCCGCCGATGGCCCGCACCACGCGCGCAGCGGGGTCCACGGCCACGACGATGTCGCAGTGCATCGGCGTGGTGCCGAAGCCGATCTCCGACAGGTTCTCGAGGTACTTGTCACGTCCGCGCGGCGCGCAGATGACATCGCCAGGGCGCGGCAGCGCCGGCATCGGCTCGATATGGAAGGCGGGACGCGGCAGCTTGCCATCCCGGGCATCGACCACATACATCGCATGGGACTGACCGGTCAGGAACTGGTCGTTGTTGAGCCCAGCCTTGCGCATCACCCACGAAATGAACACGGCCGACCACGCCCACGCGCCTTGCGTCACCTGGCGGCAATCCGGCGCCTCGCCCACGATGCCCCAGTAGCGCTGGGCCATCCGGCAGCCTTGCGCGGTGGCTTCCATGCCCGTGCCATCGGGAAAACGTATGCAATCCGTTGCATTCCCGTTCTCGTCCGATTCATCGTCCGCCGACTGGGCGCCTTGCGGGGCGAGGGGGGCGAACGATTCGACTGCCACCGGGGCGGGCAGGGGACTGTGCGTCACACAGGCGCCATCGTCGCGGCCGATGCGCATGGTCTGGCTGCCCCACTTGCGCCACTCCTGCATGGCGATCTCGACAATGCGCTCACGCGGCGTGGCGCCGGGCGTGGTGGCCACGCGCTCCAGGTCGGGCAAGGGCACGGCCTGCGGACGTGCCGTGCGCGGCGGCGCGGCGGTGCAACCACATAGCACGGCGAGTGCTACCAGACTCAGAAAACGCCGAGTCAGTGCCTGTGGAGAAAGCTGTGGAGCCTTGTGTGGAAAGCGCTGTGTATAACGCTGTGGAAATCTGGGTGCGAGCGGGCTGGACGGCATGGCGAGGCCACGGATGGCGACGCCCGAGAATCCTAGTGCTGGCCACGTCCGGACGCCATTTTGAAGAGGATTGCGGCCGCCGTCTGACGGCACGGTGCAGCTGTGCGGTTTGCCGCGCACGGCGGCGGGAAACCTGTTGTGGATAACGTCCCCCGCCTGGCGCGCACCTGCGCCGGAGACGGCATCCGGTGGCGGCACGGCGGGGTCTTGCAAACCGGGCTGATTCATCGGCCCGCAAGCATCACTGGTTGACGGCGTCCTTGAACTTCTGGCCCGCCTTGAACTTCACGGTCTTGGCGGCTTCCACCTTGATTTCCTCGCCGGTACGCGGGTTGCGCGCCATGCGCTCGCCACGCTCGCCCTGGCTGAAGGTGCCAAAGCCGATCAGGCTCAGGGTATCGCCCTTGGCCACGGCGTCCATGATCGCGGTGAGCGTCACGTTGAGTGCCTGTTCCGCCTTGGCCTTGGTCAGACCGTCCACGCCAGCTGCAATCGCGTCGATCAGTTCGGTTTTCGTCATGCTTCACTCCGTCTCGAGTTGAAAAAACACTGACGTCCTGGCCGCGCCGGCTCCGCTGGAACCCGCACCGGCAAAGACGCCGCGGGCCACATCATACCGTGTCGGGGAAGGCGCACCGGGAACAGATTGTTACGCCAGCCATTGCCAGGCCTCGGCAGCAGGGGGCTGAGGGCGATTGGGAAGCGGTATACGCGTCACGCGGAAGGGGCCTGGAAGCGCTGAGAGCCCTTCAGAGGCGTATACGCGGCTGACAGAGGGTTGGGGACGTATACGCGGCCAAAAGCGCCTGAGGGGCTTCTGGCGTGCCCGCGTGCCGGTATACGCGAAAAACGGGACCTGCTCAATTTTTCATCGACGTCCAAAACGGCCTTCCTCCCAAAGTCGGAGGGGTTCGGACGTATACCTCGCTGCGCTGCCGGCTCTCGTGCTTTCGGTTTACATCTTTCTTTTATGTATACGAATAGTAGTAGTCAATAGAGGGCGACCGTTTCTGTGGATAACCACGTATACGTCAATCGGATCAGATGTTTACGTATACCGAAAGCACAGGGAGCGGTTGTTGGCCGGCGTGGATGACTCAGCCGTCTGGAGGAGGATGGGAGGTATACCTCGTCGACTTGTTCCTGCGCCATCCCCATGTCACCCCCTTGCCGCCCACACCAAACCCGCGCGCTTATCCACAGATTTTGGCCGGTTTATCCACATGCATGACGGTATACAGGAGGCGAAAAGGGGTGTCGCGCCGACATGGTTGGCAGGTATCATCCGGGGCGCGCCGGAGTGGACCGGCAGTCATCGGTTTGACGGGGAAACAGCGACATGTCGGAACAAGGCAAGGCAAAGAAGGCGGGCAAGAAGAAGAGCGCCAGCGACCGCATCGAGGTGCGCCAGTCAGGCGTGCACGGCAAGGGCGTATACGCGATCGGCAATATCGCCGAGGGCGAGCGCGTGATCGAATACAAGGGCGAGCACATCTCGTGGAAAGAAGCGCTCAAGCGCCATCCGCATGATCCGGCCGACCCGAACCACACCTTCTACTTCAGCCTGGACGACGGCGACGTGATCGACGCCAAGTTCGGCGGCAACCGCGCGCGCTGGATCAACCATGCCTGCGAGCCGAACTGCGAGGCACGTGAGAAGAAGGGGCGCGTGTTCATCCACGCGCTGCGCGACATCGCCCAGGGCGAAGAGCTGTTCTATGACTATGGTTTGGTAATAGACGCGCGCTATACCAAGAAGCTGAAGAAGGAATACGAGTGCCGCTGCGGCAGCCCGAACTGCCGGGGCACGATGCTGGCCCCGAAGGAACGGAAGTAAGCAGTCGGAAGAAGTCAGCCGGCAGCCGTGCCGGGCGCCTCGCAGGGGATGCGGATCACGAACCGCATCGACGCGCGCCGGGGTGCCGGGTCGCGCTGCTCCCCATGGTCGCCGTGATCCCCGTGGCCAGCCACCACGGCTGACAGCGCGGACGGCGCCGGCACAGGCGCCGGGGAGGGCGCGGGCACGTCCTCGATACGGATGGTGCCCTGGTGCAGCGAGACGATTTCATGCACGATGGCCAGCCCCAGGCCGGCGCCGCTCGGCGCGGCCTGCTGCACCGCCTGGGCGCCGGGTGTGTGATCGCCCCGGAAGAAGCGCTTGAAGACTTCCTCGCGCCGCGCTGGCGCAATGCCCGGGCCGTTGTCTTCCACCATCACCACGGCCATGCCGCGATGGCCCATGGTCTCGCCACCCGCGCGCACCGTGATGCGCCCGCCGGCCGGCACGTATTTCACGGCATTGTCGATCAGGTTCGAGAGCGCCTCGCGCATCAGCAGCCGGTTGCCGCGCACCGTGGCCGGCGCGCTGCCGGTGAAGGTGGGGCCAGGCAGGATCTCGAAACCCAGGTCCACGCGGCGGGCCAGCGCCTGCGGCACCCATTCCGCGCCAATCTCGAAAGCCAGTTCGGCCAGGTCGAAATGTTCCACCGGCCCCAGCCGCTCCAGCGACAGCCCCGGCTCGGCCCGCGCCAGCGACAGCAGCTGGTTCGACAGCCGCACCGCGCGGTCGGCAGCGGTCTGCACCTCGCGCAGCGCGTGGCGGGCCACATCGGGGGAATCGGCATCGAGCGCGCGGTCCGCATGGAGCTTCACGGCGGTCAGCGGCGTGCGTAGCTGGTGCGCGGCATCGGCGATGAACTTGCGCTGGGCGTCCAGCGCATCGCGCAGGCGCGCCAGCAGCGCGTTCAGGCCGCGGATCAACGGTTCGACTTCGGCCGGCACCTGGGTTTCGTCCAGCGCGGCCAGCGAGCGGGCGGTCTGGCGGTTCAGCTTGTCGGTCAGGATCTGGAGCGGCACCAGTTCCTCCTTGAGCACGTGCGACAGGATCAGGCTGCCCACCAGCAGCAGCAGGATCAGCGGCACCGACACCGACAGCAGGATCTCGTTCGCCGCCGTCTCGCGGCGGTCTAGCAGTTCAGCGACTTCCACGACGATCGGCCCGCGCGACAGCGTGCCCTCGCCACTCGTGCCGAATTCGTCCGAGGCGGGGCTCGGCAGCGTCACCGGCAGCCGCACGGCGCGTACCTGGCGACCGCTGAACCACGCGTAGAACAGCCGTGCGTCGTGGAGCGTGGTCTGGCCCGTGCCGTAGCCGAGCCAGGTGTCCATGCCGCCGATCAGCCCGTCCGGGCCGTGGATACGCCAGTAGATGCGGTCGGAGCCTTCGGCCTCGACCAGCGTCTGGGCAATCATCGGAATATCTTGATCGAGGCGCGGCCCGGCGATGCGGATCTGCTGGGCGATGTTGTTCGCCACGCCATACAGCGCGCGGTCGAAGACCTGGGTGGTGTAGTGCGCCGCGAGCCAGTAGGAGAGCGAGCCGCTGACCAGCACCAGCGCGAACAGCGGCGTGGCCAGCGCGCGCAGCAGGTGGACACGCAGGCTCGGGTTCGAAGCGCGGACCAGCCGCGAACGCGAGGGGGAGGGAGAGTCAGTGTCCGCCACGAATCTGGAGCAGGTAGCCGAAGCCCCGCACGGTGACGATCTCCACATCCGCTTCCTCGAGCTTCTTGCGCACGCGGTGCACGTAGACCTCGATGGCGGTGTCGCCGACGGTATCGCCGCCCTCGCCAGCCGGATGGGCGAAGGTGGCCAGGTGGTCCTGCATCTGCGCCTTGCTCACCACGCGGCCCTGGCGCTGGAGCAGCAGTTCCAGCACGGCGAACTCGCGCGGCGACAGCTCCAGCGGCTTGCCGTCGACGAACATGCGGCGGTCGTTGCCGGACAGGCGCAGGCGGCCCAGGCGCACGTCGCGCTCGGGCGCGGCCTCGCCATGCTGGCTGCGGCGCAGCAGCACGCGCACGCGCGCTTCCAGCTCGGGCAGCGCGAAGGGCTTGACGAGGTAGTCGTCGGCGCCGGCGTTGAGGCCGGAGAGCTTGTCTTCGAGTTCGTCGCGGGCGGTCAGGATGATGACCGGCGTGGTGCGGTTGCGGGCGCGGTAGCGGGCCAGCAGCGTCATGCCGTCGATGCCGGGCAGGCCCAGGTCGAGGATGACGAGGTCGTGCTGCTCGCGCAGCAGGTGATCCGTGGCATACACGCCGTCATGGACCACGCGTACCTGATGGCCGGCACGGGTCAGGCCCGCCTCCACGCCACTGGCGATTTGACGGTCGTCCTCGATCAGCAGGATACGCATGGCAGGGGGCTCGGCGGCGTTGTGGGGCAATGCCGCCGATTGTACAGGGCAGCCTTGCGCGCTGCCTTTCAGTTGCCCTTCAGCTGGCGACAGTTATCTATAGCGCGACTTCAACGCGCCGGCGGGCCGCTGAAAGCCTGCTCGATGAAACGCGCCAGGTCGATATCGCGCTGGGTCAGGCCGTTGGCGTCGTGGGTGGACAGGGTGATGTCCACGCGGTTGTAGACGTTGAACCATTCGGGATGGTGATCGACCTTGTCGGCATGCAGCGCCACGCGCGTCATGAAGCCGAACGCCGCGTTGAAATCGGCGAACTTGAAGGATTTGTGAATGGCGTCGCGGTCCTGGACCGGGGTCCAGCCGGGTAGCCCGGCCAGCAGGCTGGCGCGGGCGTCTTGCGAAAGAGGGGTCATGATGGCCTCGGTGTTATGAATGTTCTGCGGCTCGGCTGTCGTCGTCAGATGTCGTTGCTGTCGGCCCAGCCCTCGCGGGTGCCGATGTTCAGCACACGGTCGCCCTCGGCGACATCGCCGGCGCCCAGCGTCGGCAGCGCGCGCAGTTGCGGGTACAGGTCCGAGAAGTCCGGCCGCGTGGCGTCGAACAGCTGTTCGAAGCTGTCGATCACGAAGTAGGTCTTCTGGAAGGTGTCGATCCGGTACCGCGTGCGCATGATGCGGTGCAGGTCGAAGCCGATCCGGTTCGGGCTGTCCGAATCCAGACTGTAGATCGATTCGCCCTGGCTGGACAGGATGCCCGCGCCAAAGATGCGCAGCCCGGCCGGGGTCTGGATCAGGCCGAATTCCACGGTGTACCAGTACAGGCGCGCGAGCATGTCCAGCGCGCCGAGCTTGGCCGCCTTCAAGCCACCCTTGCCGTACGCCTCCATGTAGTCGGCGAAGATCGGGTTGATCAGCAGCGGCACATGGCCGAACACGTCGTGGAAGCAGTCCGGCTCCTGGAGGTAGTCCAGCTGCTCGGGCTTGCGCATCCACCAGCTCGCCGGGAAGCGGCGGTTGGCCAGGTGCTCGAAGAACACCTCGTCCGGCACCAGGCCCGGCACGGCCACCACCTGCCAGCCCGTGGCGCGCATCAGCGTCTCGTTGAGCTGGTCGAACTCGGGCACGCGGTCGCGCTCCATGCCCAGCGTGCCCAGCCCTTGCAGGAACTCGTCGCAGACCCGGCCTTGCAGCATCGAGGCCTGGCGGTCGTAGAGCTTGCGCCAGATGGCGTGGTCGGTGCTGGTGTAGCGGTGCACCGGCTGGGCGATGGTGAAGTCGGGACGCAGTTCCTCGCCGGACAGCAGGCCGGCTTCGAATTGTTCCCTGAGCTTGGCGGTCATCGTGCCGGCAAAGTCGGCCGTGGTGTCCGGGGTGGCGTTCATCTGTGTGTCTCCAGCGATGCGGAATTTATGCACAGTGTAGGCGTGTGGACGTGCATTCAGGCCGCATAAACGGCTTGGTTTCGTCGGYGCATGCAGGTAACCTGCATCTTTCAGATCCWGRATGCGGATTTYCTGCGTGCCATGAACACTGCCAGCCTCGACCCCTACGACCTCGCCCTGCTGACCGCCCTGCAGGCCGACGGCCGCTCYACCCACCAGCAACTGGCCGAACGGGTGCACCTCTCGCCCAGCCAGGTCGGCCGCCGGCTGGCCAAGCTCGAGGCCGATGGCGTGATTACCGGCTACCGTGTGAATCTTTCGCCACAAGCGCTGGGTCTGGGCGTGCTGGTATTTATTAGTGTGAAACTGGCCCACCACGGCGACACCATCATCGAACGCTTCCGCGAGGAAATCCTGCTGCTGGAAGAGGTGCAGGAGTGCTACTCGGTCGCCGGCGAGGCCGATTACCTTGTCCGCGTGGTGGTGCCGGACCTGCCMACGCTGGCCGAATTCACCATGAAGCGCCTGATGCGCGTRCCYGGCGTGGAGAGCGTGCGGTCCAACATCGTGCTGACCGCCCTGAAGCGCGAAGGACCGCTGCCGCTGTCACATTTGCGCTGAATCAGCCATACACAAAATCCAAAATGTGCAGAGGCTTGCGCTTGCCATCCGCGCATGTCACCCTCGCCCCGAGCCAAATCCAACAAGGAAAGGATGATGGGGACGATTGTCACCTCGGGTCGCAGCGGCGGGTACGCCACCACGTTTGGGAGGCTGGCCGTGCTGGGCGCGGGACTGGCGCTGTGGGCCGGCGCCGGCGATGCGCACGCGGCGCAGATCGCGCGTTTCTCGCCCGAAGGGRTGGTGCCCCAGGTGCGCCAGGTGGCCATCCGGTTCGACGAGCCGATGGTGCCGATGGGCGACCTCAACGCCGCGCCACCCGCGGCGGTGTCCTGCACCGGCGGTGCGGCGGCCGGTAGCGGGCGCTGGGTCAACGCCACCAACTGGGTATTCGACTTCGAGCGTGACCTGCCGCCCGGCATGCGCTGCACGGTGCGCATTGCCGGCGGGCTCAAGAGCGTGGCTGGCAAGGCCTACGCGGGCAAGCCGGAATACCGGTTCGAGACCGGTGGGCCCACGGTGGTATCGGCCCGGCCTTCCGGCGGAGAGGTGGAGGAAGACCAGGTCTTCGTGCTGCGCTTCAACGGCGCGGCCACGGCCGGGTCGATCCGCGAACACGCGTGGTGCCAGGCCGAGGGCCTGGGCGAGCGCATTCCGGTACGGCTGCTGGCCGGCAAGGAACGCACGGACGTGATCGCGGCGGTCGGCTGGAACGAGATCGCCAAGCGGGAAGGGGAGGCGGTGCACCTGCTGGGCTGCCAGCAGAAGCTGCCGGCCGGCGCGCGCATGCAGCTCGTGCTCGATGCGGGCATCGCCACGCCCTCCGGCATTGCCACCACGGCGCCGCGCCGCTTCGACTACACCGTGCGCGAAGCCTTCGCCGCCGGCTTCACCTGTGAGCGCGAACGGGCCGAGGCGCCCTGCACCCCGCTGCGGCCGATGACGGTGACCTTCACCGCSCCGATTCCGCGCAAGGTGGCCGAGCACATCGTCCTGAAAACCCCSTCCGGCCCGCGCGCGCCGRCCTTCGACCCGGACACGCCGCCGGACGCCCCGGTGGAGTCGGTCCGCTTCACCGCGCCGTTCCCGGAGCGCGCCAGCCTGACCATCGAGGCCCCGCGCGACATCAAGGACGACAGCGGCCGCCCGCTGACCAATGCGGACCTGTTCCCGATCAAGCTGACCACCGGCGCGCTGCCGCCGCTGGCCAAGTTCGCCGCCGCGCCGTTCGGCGTGGTGGAACGTTTCGCCGATGTGCCGCGCGGCAAGTCCCCGGCCGACTATCCGCCGCTGCTGCCCGTGACGCTGCGCAACGTGGAGGCCGACCTGCCCGCCACGTCCGTGCGCGCCCAGGCGGGCACTGTGGCGCGGCTCAAGGTCGATGACGACACGGCCATCCTGCGTTGGTTCGGCATGGTCAAGCGCATGCACGAGAACACGTGGACCAAGGAACAGATCGACGCGATCCGTGCCGGCCAGCCGCCGTACCGGGCCARGAGCCCGCGCRACGCCCCGGCCATCGAGACGCGCGCGGTGCCATTGCTGCGCGGCGTGGCGGGCGCGCAGACGTTGGCGATTCCGAAATCGTCGGACACCTCGCCCCGACCCTTCGAGGTCGTCGGCATTCCGCTGCCCGAGCCGGGCTTCCACGTGGTGGAGATTGCCTCGCCGATGCTGGGYGCCGCGCTGCTCGGCAAGTCCGAGCCGATGTACGTGCGCACGGCGGCGCTGGTGACCAACCTCGGCGTCCATTTCAAGCTCGCGCGCGGCACTGCCGAGGGCGAGATGAGCGGACTGGCCTGGGTGACCGGCCTCGACGACGGCAAGCCCGTCGCCAACGCCCGCATCGCGGTGCGTAGCTGCGAGGGCGCCCTGCTGGGCGAAGGSACCACCGACGCCACCGGCGTCGCCCGCTTCGCCAAGCTGCCGGACCAGCGCTACCAGGACTGCGGCAACGGCATGGAGGGTTACTTCGTCTCCGCACGGATCGCCGCCGACCACCCGAAGGCGCGCGGCAAGGCCGACATGGCCTTCGTGATGTCGAACTGGAACCGTGGCATCGAGACGTGGCGCTTCAACGTGCCCACCGACATGAGCCCGAAGCAGACCGTGCGCGCGCACACCATCTTCGACCGCACGCTGCTGCGGCTGGGCGAGACGGTGTCGATGAAGCACCTGCTGCGCAGCGAGACGGCGCAGGGCTTTGCGCTGCCGGCATCGATGCCGGAGAAGGCCGTCGTCACGCATGACGGCAGCGGCCAGACCTATGAACTGCCGCTGGCCTGGCGTACCACGGCCACGGGCGGGCGCAGCGCCGAGAGCACCTTCCAGATCCCGCAGGCAGCCAAGCTGGGCGTCTACACCGTGGGGCTGGTCTATGTCGATGGCCGCACGCTCGACGGCGGCAGCTTCCGCGTCGAAGCATTCCGCCTGCCGGTACTGTCCGGTACGCTGAGCACGGCCAAGGACCCGAAAGCCAAGGGCAACGCGCTGGTCGCGCCGGGCGAGGTGCCGGTCGGCGTGGAAATCCACTATCTGAACGGCGGCGGCGCGGCCGGCCTGCCGGTGCGCCTGTCGGCGCTGCTGCGCGAGAAGCCGGTCAACTTCGCCGATTTCGACGAATTCTCGTTCCAGCCGCCGCGCGCGCCGGACGAGAAGGCCACCGTCGATGACGAAGACAGCGAGGACACATCGGGCGAAAGCCGCGAGAAGCTCGTCGCCGACAAGCTGCCCGTCACGCTGGACAAGGACGGCAACGGCAAGGTCACGGTCAAGGACATGCCGAAGATCACTACGCCGGGCGACCTCGTACTGGAGGCCGGCTTCGCCGACCCGAACGGCGAGATCCAGACGCTGCGCCAGACCGTGCCGGTGTGGCCGGCCGCCGTGGTGGCGGGCATCCGCGCGGCCAACTGGGTATCGGTGAGCCAGAAGCTGTCGGTACAGGGCGTGGTGCTCGACACCCAGGGCAAGCCGGTGGCTGATACGCCGGTGCAGGTGAAGGCGCGCGCGCGCATCACCACGTCTGCCCGCCAGCGCGTGGTTGGCGGCTTCTATCGCTATGACAACCGTACCGAGAGCAAGGACCTGGGCGTGGTGTGCGAGTCGCGCACCGATGCGCAGGGCCGCATGCGCTGCGACGTGTCGCTGGCGCAGGCGGGGCAGGTGGAGCTGATCGCCAGTGCGCGCGATACGGACGGGCGTGTCTCGCAGGCTTCCACCACGGTCTGGGTCACACGCCAGGGCGAACTCTGGTTCGGCGGCGAGAACCACGACCGCATGGACGTGCTGCCGGAGAAGCGCGCCTACGCGCCCGGCGATACCGCCGTGTTCCAGGTGCGCATGCCGTTCCGCCATGCCACGGCGCTGGTCGCCATCGAACGGGAAGGCATTCTCGAAACGCAGGTGGTGGAGCTGAACGGCACCGATCCCACGGTGCGGCTCAAGGTGAAGCCGGAATGGGGGCCGAACGTCTATGTGTCTGTGTTAAGCGTGCGCGGGCGCCTCCGCGACGTGCCGTGGTACTCGTTCTTCACCTGGGGCTGGCGCCAGCCGGTGGACTGGTGGCGCGCGTTCCGCAGCGAGGGKCGCGACTACGTGGCGCCATCGCCGCTGGTGGACCTGTCCAAGCCGGCGTTCCGGCTCGGGCTGGCCGAGATCCGCGTCGGCAATGAAGCCCATCGGCTCGACGTGACCGTGACGCCGGACAAGGCCACCTACCCGGTGCGCGGCAAGGCGCGCGTGGTGGTGCAGGTGAAGCTGCCCGACGGCAAGCCCGCCGCCAACGGCGAGGTGGCGCTGGCCGCCGTGGACCAGGCGCTGCTCGAACTGATGCCGAACACGAGCTGGAACCTGCTCGACGCGATGCTGCAACGGCGCAGCTATGGCGTGGAGACCTCGACCGCGCAGATGGAGATCATCGGCAGGCGCCATTACGGCCGCAAGGCCGTGCCGGCCGGCGGCGGCGGGGGCAAGAGTCCGACGCGCGAACTGTTCGACACGCTGCTGCTGTGGAACCCGCGCGTGCAGCTCGACGCCGAAGGGCGTGCCACGCTCGACGTGCCGCTCAACGACTCGCTGACGAGCTTCCGCATCGTCGCCGTGGCCGACCTCGGCGTGGGCCGTTTCGGGTCCGGCAGCGCCACCGTCGCCGCCACGCAGGATCTGCAGATGATTTCGGGCCTGCCGCTGCTGGTGCGCGAGGACGACAAGTATCGCGCCATGTTCACGCTGCGCAACACCACGCAACGGGCGATGACTGTGGAGGCCACCGCGCGCGCCACGCTCGTCGATGCCCAGACGCTGCCGGCGCAGACCGTSGAGTTGGCGGCCGGCGCCTCGCGCGAGATTGGCTGGGACGTGACCGCGCCGGCGCTGCTGGCCTACAGCCGCAGCGGCACGGYAATGTGGGAGGTGGCGGCGACCGAGAAGGGCGGTAGCAATGCGGCCGACCGGCTCAAGCTCTCGCAGCAGATCGTCCCGGCGGTGCCCGTCACCGCGCAGCAGGCGATGCTGGCGCAAATGACGCCGACGGTCTCGGTGCCGGTGCAGGCCCCGGCCGGCGCGCTGACCGATCCGTCCGGCAAGCTGCGCGGCGGCATGCAGGTGACGATGCAGTCGTCGCTGGCGGGCGGGATGCCTGGCGTACGCGAGTGGTTCCGCCACTATCCCTATAGCTGCCTCGAACAGCGCACGTCGAAGTCGCTCGGCCTGGGCGACACGGCGGCGTGGGATGCACTGATGGCGCAACTGCCGTCCTACCTCGACAGCAACGGCCTGGCCGCCTACTTCCCGCTGCAGAGCGATGCGAGCGCGGGCAGCGAGGTGCTGACGGCCTACCTGCTGTCCGTGGCCGATGAGGCCGCACGGGCCGGTCTGCCGATGCGCCTCCCCGAGGCGCAGCGCGCGCAGATGGAGCGTGGGCTGACGTCGTTCGTCGAAGGGCGCATCACGCCGCCGCGCTGGGCGCCGGCATCCGCGTCGATGGACCTCGACGTACGCAAGCTGGCCGCGCTCGAGGCACTCTCGCGCACCGGCCACGCCCAGGCGCGCATGCTCGGCAGCGTCCAGATCCTGCCCGCGCAGTGGCCCACCTCGGCGCTGATCGACTGGCTGGCGCTGCTCTCGCGCGTGACGGACATCCCCGAGCATGAAAAACGCCTCGCCGAAGCCCAGCAACTGCTGCGCAGCCGGCTCACGGTGCAGGGCACGCGGCTGGTGTTCTCGACCGAGCGCAGCGACGACTGGTGGTGGCTGATGGCCAACGGCGACGTCAACGCCGCCAAGCTGCTGGCGCTGGCCACGCAACTGCCGGGCTGGAAAGATGATGTGCCGCAACTGGTGACCGGCCTGCTGGGCCGCCAGACGCGCGGCGCGTGGGGCACCACCACGGCCAACGCCTGGGGCGTGCTGGCCGTGCAGCGCTACGCGCAGGCGTTTGAGAAGACACCGGTGGCCGGCGGCGCGCGCGTGACGCTGGGCGATGCCTCGCGCACGTTCGACTGGTCGGGCGCGACCAAGAAGGATGGCGTGGCGAGCGGCGCGGTGGAACTGCCGTGGCCCGCTGCCGGCACGACTGGCACCTTGCAGGTCGAGCAGCAGGGCTCGGGCCGTCCCTGGGCCACGGTGCGGGCGATGGCCGCCGTGCCGCTGCGCGATCCGGTGGCGGCGGGGTATCGCATCAAGCGCACCGTGACACCGGTGGAGCAGGCCGTGGCGGGCAAGTGGTCGCGCGGCGACTCCTATCGCGTGCGGCTCGAAGTGGACGCGCAGGCGGACATGACCTGGGTCGTGGTGAATGATCCGGTGCCGACCGGCGCCACCATCCTCGGCAGCGGGCTGGGCCGCGATTCGCAGATCGCCACGAGCGGTGAGAAGAAGTCGTCGGCGACCTTCACCGAACGCACGCCCGAGTCGTACCGCGAGTACTTCGGCTACTTGCCCAAGGGCAACGTGGCGGTGGAGTACACGGTGCGGCTCAACAACGCCGGCGAGTTCGCGCTGCCGCCCACGCGCGTGGAGGCGCTCTACGCACCCGACGTGTTCGGCGCCGCCCCCAACGCCAAGGTGACCGTGGGAGCGCGCCCRTGAGCTGGCTCGCGATGCGGATGCCGCCGCGCGTGCGCGAGTGGTGGATCGCGGGCACGCTGGCCGCCGTGGTCTATGGCGTGCTGCTGCTCCAGGCGTCGATGGAGTTRCCGCCCGGCACGCCGCTGACCGGCCAGATCGCCTACCAGCCGGCGTGGAAGACGGCGATGGCGATCATGCTGGCGCGCGCCGCATGGTTCCATCGCCCGCTTGGCGAGCGCCGCTGGCTGGTAGTGGCGCTCGTGTTCTCGGCGATCGGCGATTTCCTGCTCGCGCTGCCGGGCTTGAAGATCTCGTTCCTCGGCGGGCTCGGCGCCTTCCTGCTGGCGCACCTGGCCTACCTGCGCCTGTTCGTGCCGATGGCGCGTGATCTCCGGCCGCAGCGACTGCTGGGCTGCGGGCTGGTGATCGGTGCGGCGGGCGCGCTGCTCGGCCGCTTCTGGCCCAATCTTGGCGAGATGGCGCTGCCGGTCACGGTCTACATCGGCGCGCTGGCGGCCATGGCCTGCGCGGCGCTGTTGGCGCAGTTGCCAACGCCGCTCGCCGCGCTGGGCGCGCTGTGCTTCGTCGCCTCGGACGCGATGATCGGCATGGCCAGGTTCCTGTCCCCGTTCGATACCTACCAACTCGGCATCTGGTGGACCTACGCGCTGGCGCAGGTGCTGCTGGTGGCGGGGGTGGTGTCGGAGCGCGGGGAGGCCGGGGGACGATGACGATGCCGCGCCGCTTGTTTGCCCCACTCGTCCTGCTCGCGCTGGCCGCAGCCACGTCCTCGGCGGCGGCGGTGCCCGCCTTCCGCGACGTGCGCGACAACTGGCGCAGCGCCGACATCGTCGTGATGGATCGCCATGGCGAACCCGTGGCGCGCGTGCGGGACGACTTCCGCGCGCGGCGTGGCGACTGGGTGACGCTGGCCGACACCTCGCCGGCCCTGCGCACGGCCATCGTGCTGTCCGAGGACCGGCGCTTCTACGCGCACAGCGGCGTGGACTGGCAGGGGGTGGCCGCCGCCGCGTGGGCCAATATGTGGAACACGCGCACGCGCGGTGCCTCCACGCTGACCATGCAGCTGGCCGGTCTGCTCGATGAAGACCTGCGTGCCGCGCGCGGGCGCAGCTTCGGCCAGAAGGTAGGGCAGGCGGTCAGCGCCGCCTCGCTCGAACACGGCTGGAGCAAGGACCAGATCCTCGAGGCATACCTGAACCTCGTGCCGTTCCGRGGCGAGCTGGTGGGGCTCTCGGCGATGTCGCAGACGCTGTTCGGCAAGGTGCCGAGCGGCCTGAATGCGCGCGAGGCGGCACTGGCCGTGGCGCTGGTGCGCGGCCCCAACGCCGCGCCGGGGCAGGTGTCGGTGCGGGCGTGCCGCATCCTGCGCGAGATGAAGCAGCCGCGCGAGTGCGACGGCCTGGATGGCTTCACGGCGCTGGCCCTGGCGAAGTCGGCCAGCGTGCCGGACGCGAGTTTCCGGACCAATCTGGCGCCGCACCTTGCGCGCGCCGTGATCGCCCATACGCGCGAGACGCTGCCGGCAGGGCGGCCGGTGCCGGCGCGCATCGCTTCCACGGTCGATGCCGAGGTGCAGCGCGTGGCCGTGGACAGCCTCTCGCGCCATCTGCGCGAACTGGCCGGGCGCAATGCCGAGGACGGCGCCGTGGTGGTCATCGACAATGCCAGCGGCGATGTGCTGGCCTATGTGGGCTCCTCAGGCGCGCTGTCGTCGGCCGCACAGGTCGATCACGCCGCCGCGCCGCGTCAGGCCGGCTCGACGCTGAAGCCGTTCCTGTACGCGCAGGCCATCGAGGAACGACGGCTGACGGCCGCGTCGCTGCTCGATGACCGTCCTGTCAACCTGCCGACCGGCGGCGGGCTCTACATTCCGCAGAATTACGATCATCGCTACGCGGGCTGGGTCAGCCTGCGCGCGGCGCTCGGCTCGTCACTGAACGTGCCGGCCGTGCGGACGCTGGTGATGGTCACGCCGCATCGCTTTCATCGGCGGCTGGTGGCGCTGGGCCTGCCGCTCACCGAATCGGGCGATTACTACGGCTACAGCCTCGCGCTGGGCAGCGCCGATGTGTCGCTGCTGTCGCTGACCAATGCCTATCGGAGTTTTGCGAACCAGGGCGCCTACGGCCCGGTGCGGATGACCGTGGACGGCGCGACGGTGCCCCGCCAGCCCGTGATGAGTCCGGCGGCCAGCTATGTGATTGGCGATGTGCTGGCCGACCGCCACGCGCGGGCGCGAACCTTCGGCCTCGACAGCCCGCTGACCACGCGCTTCTGGACCGCCGTGAAGACCGGCACCAGCAAGGACATGCGCGACAACTGGTGCATCGGCTGGTCGCAGCGCTACACGGTGGGCGTGTGGATCGGCAACGCCAGCGGCGCGAGCATGCACGATGTGTCGGGGGTCTCCGGCGCGGCGCCGGTGTGGCACGACGTGATGGCGGCGCTCCATCGGCAGTCGTCCAGCCGCGCGCCCGCGATGCCGGCCGGCGTGGAGCGGGTGCCGCTGACCTTCGCCGACAACCTCGAGCCGGCGCGCGAGGAAGTGTTCCTGGCCGGCACCGCCGTGACGCGCATCAACGTGGGCGCGGCGCCACCGTCGAGCGGCACGCCGGCCATCGCCAGTCCCAGGGAYGGCACGATCTTCGCGCTCGATCCCGATATTCCGCCCGATGCGCAACGCGTCTGGTTCCATGCCGATGGGCTGACCGGGCAGACGGCGCGCGCGGTGAGCTGGCGCATCGACGGCAAGCCGCTCGGCAAGGGTGGGCAGCTGGCGTGGCTGCCGTGGCCGGGCCGGCATCGCGTGGAACTGGTCGATGCGGCGGGCAAGGTCGTCGATGACATCGGCATCGAGGTGCGCGGCGCCAGCGTGCGCGAGGCCGGGCCGCGGCGCACGTCRATGCGGCGCTAGGCCGTTGCCGGCAGGCCGCGCGCCTTGAGGAAATCGACGAATACGCGCAGCTTGGGCGGCATCAGCGCGCGGCTCGGGTAGTAGAGGTAGAAGCCCGAGAACGGCGGCGTCCAGTCTTCCAGCACGGTGACGAGCTGGCCTGCCGCCAGCGCGGCCTGGATGTGGTGCGGGAACTCGTAGATCAGGCCGAGCCCGGCCACCGCAGCCTGATGCAGCATGGTCTTGTCATTGGCGATCAGCGCGGCGCGCGTATCGACCGTGAACGGCCGCCCGCCGCGCGCGAACTCCCAGCGATACACCGAACCTATCGGCCCGAAGCGGTATTGCAGGCAGGCGTGCTGATGCAGTGCGTGCGGCGTCTGCGGCGTGCCGTGGCGGGCGAGGTAGTCGGGCGAGGCCGCCACGAACATCCGCAGCGGGCCGGTCACTGGAATCGCCACCATGTCCTGGTGGAGTGCCTCGCCCAGCCGCAGGCCGGCGTCGAAACCTTCGGCGATCAGGTCGACGAAGCGGTCGTCGGTGACCAGATCGACGCAGATCGACGGATAGGCGCGCATGAAGTCCGTCAGGATCGGCCGCAGCGCGATGACCACCGCCGAGTGCGAACTGGTCAGCCGCAGCGTGCCGACCGGGGTGTCGCGCTGGGCGCGGGCGTCCTCGGTGGCCGCCTGGATCTCGGCCAGCGCCGGCGCCACGCGGGCCAGCAGTGCCGCGCCGGCCTCGGTCAGGCCGACATGGCGCGTGGTCCGCTGCAGCAGCCGCACACCCAGCCGGTCTTCCAGGTGCCGGATGGTCTGGGAGACCGCCGAGGGGCTGACGCCCAGCGCGCCGGCAGCGGCCGTGAAGCTGCCAAGCCGCGCCACGCAGGCGAAGGCGGCCAGCGAGGGCAGGGAATCAGGATCGATTGTGAAGTCGGRCTTCATGATGCWTGCAGCGTAGCATGCTGTTTCCGATCGCGCGGGATGGGGATACTGGGCGCCAGTTTCCAACCCCGTCACAAGGAGTCTCACATGACCGCAATGCGCAAACTGGGCCGGGTCGGCCCCGACGTCTTCCCGCTGGGCCTCGGCTGCATGGGCATGAGCGACTTCTACGGTGCGCACGACGACGCCGAGTCGATCCGCACGATCCACCATGCCATCGAGCGCGGCGTGAACCTGCTCGACACGGCCGACATCTACGGCCCGCACACCAAYGAGCAGTTGCTTGGCCGCGCGCTGGCCGGCGGGCGGCGCGACAAGGTGGTGCTGGCGACCAAGTTCGGCATGGTGCGCGACCCGGCCAATCCGGCGGCGCGCGGCGTGAACGGGCGGCCCGAGTACGTGCGTGCCGCCTGCGATGCCAGCCTGAAGCGGCTGGGCCTCGACACCATCGATCTCTATTACCAGCATCGCGTGGACCCGACCGTGCCGATCGAGGACACCGTCGGCGCGATGGCCGAACTGGTCCAGGCGGGCAAGGTGCGCTGGATTGGGCTGTCAGAGGCGGGCGCGGAGACCATCGAACGCGCCCACGCGGTGCATCCACTCACCGCGCTGCAGACCGAGTACTCGCTGTGGACGCGTGACGTGGACGAAAACGGCATCTACGCCACGTGCGAGCGGCTCGGCATCGGCTTCGTGCCGTACAGCCCGCTCGGGCGCGGCTTCCTGACCGGGGCCATCCGCACGCCAGACGACTTCGATGCGGACGACTATCGCAAGACCAATCCGCGCTTTATCGGCGAGAACTTCGCCCGCAACCTGGCGCTGGTGGAMAAGGTCCGTGCGCTGGCCGATGCCCGCGGCTGCACGCCGGCKCAACTGGCGCTGGCCTGGGTGCTGGCGCGCGGCGAGCATGTGGTGCCGATTCCGGGCACGCGCCGCATCGCCAATCTCGATGACAACCTTGGTGCGCTCGATGTGCGGCTCGGAGCGCAGGATCTTGCCGACATCGAGGCCGTATTCCCGGCCGGCGCAGCGGCGGGTACGCGCTACGCSGCGGCGGTGATGGGGATGCTGTCGCGCTGATCCCGGGGGCGCGGCATGGGGGACAATGGCGGATTGCCTTCGGCCCACCTGTCACCCATCCGTCGCCCGATGCCCAACGCCTTCGTCCCACTCGACGCCGCCGCCACGGCGGCCCGCCTGCCGTATCCCGAACTGGCCCAGGCCATCGCCGCCATGCTCGCTGAACTGCGGGATGGCAGCGCGATGGCGCCGCCGCGCATCGCGCTGCCCGTGGGCGACGCCGCGAGCGGCGCCGGGACGCTGCTGGTCATGCCTGCGCGCAACCGCGACCTGGTGATGACCAAGAACATCACCGTCCATCCCGACAAYCCCCGGCGCGGCCTGCCGACCATCCTCGGCGAAGTGCTGGTCGCCAATGCGCAMACGGGCGAGCGGATCGCCATGCTCGATGGCCCCACGGTCACGGGGCGGCGCACGGCGGCGGTCACGCTGCTGGCGGCGCAGTCGTTCGCGCCCGAGYCCGATGGCGAGCTGCTGATCGTCGGCGCCGGCGTGCAGGCGCAGACCCACCTCGAGGCCTTCGTGGCCGGCCTGCCGGTACGGCGGGTCTGGCTGCAGTCGCGCACGCGCGACAAGGCCGAGGCGCTGGCCACCCAGGCGCGCGCCCTCGGCGTGGAAGCGAGGGTGATCGACGATGTGGCCGAGGCACTTCCACATGTGTCGATGGTCGTCACGGTGACGTCGAGCCGCACGGCGGTGCTGCCCGACGTCGACAGTGGGTTGTGGACAGATCGGCACTTCGTCGCMGGCGTCGGCGCATTCCGCCCCGATATGTGCGAGCTGCCGCCCGTGCTCTGCCAGACCGCCTCCGCCCGAGGCAGGCTGCTGGCCGACACCCTGTTCGGCATCGAGGACGAGGCGGGCGACCTGCTCCAGGCCGGCATCGACTGGGCCACGGTCCAGCCRTTCGAAACCGCCATTCTCGATGCCGACGCYCTGCGCGCCCGCACCGGCTGCCCGCTGGTCTTCAAGAGCGTGGGCTACGCGCTCTGGGACCTCGCTGCCTGCGTGCTGGCGAGCCGGAGTGACGCCGGCTGACCTTCGTCCTCAGYGGAAAAACCACGCTGYTCGAATGGATTATCGTTTTGTGAACAGAACCGTTGCGCGAAAGCCGCGTTTTGRGGCGAATTCGACCTCGATTTGTGCGAGGTTCTTGGGTTAACCCTGCCTTTAGGGCAATTCTTCTACCTCCCGGTATCACGTTTGAAACAGCTTGCCGTCCGTGAGACGGATAATGCGTGCCAGCAGTGAGTTGAGACAGAACGAGGATGAGGAGTAAGAGGAATCATGAAGAACACCTATAAGAAGATGCTCGTGGCCGCCGCCGCAATGACGCTGGCGGGCGTGGCACAAGCACAATCCGCGGGCAGCAATATCGTCAGCCTGGGCTGGTTCCGGGTGATGCCGCAGGGCCACTCGGAATTCCTGACGATCGACTCGGTCGCGGGCCGTCCCACCGGTGGCCTGCAGCGCCAGAACACGGGCGCCACGATCGACTCGGCCGACACGGTCGGCCTGGCGTTCAGCCACTTCTTCACGGACAACATCTCCACGGAATTCGTGGCCGGCATTCCGCCGGAGCACGACGTGAGCGGTGACCGTGGCTACGAGAAGTACGGCAAGCTCGGCAAGGTGCGCCAGTGGAGCCCGGCCATCGTCGCCAAGTGGCACTTCTTCGACGCCAAGACGAAGTTCCGCCCGTACGTGGGCATCGGCGTGAACTACACGTGGTTCACGGGCGAAACGGTCACCAACCAGACCTTCGTGCAGAGCGAATTCGGCCCGGGCTCGACCATGACCGCCTCGGCCAAGCCGTCGTGGAACCCGGTGTTCAACGTCGGCGCCAACTATGCCGTGACCGACAACTGGTTCGTCGGCCTGTCGGTGTCCTACGTGCCGATCTCGACCACCGCCAACTTCACCACCACGCTGGCCAACGGCGCGCAGGTGCAGTCGCACACCAAGATCAAGATCGACCCGATCGTTACCTTCCTGAATGTGGGGTATCGGTTCTGATCGGTTTGATCCGGACGTGATGTGACAAGAAGGGCACCCTAGGGTGCCCTTTTTTCATGGTTCGCGCGATACCGTCAGGAACTGAACCTGAACAAGAGCCGTGAACCGAGGGTGCCGTCAGGATTGAGGGTCCGCCATTTCCCCTCATGCAGGACCAGAGGGCGACGGCCAAACGTTCGGAATCTACTGAAACTTGCGCCCTGGACATCCTGTGCGGCGGCATTGACCAGGCGATATTCCAGCGGTCCACCGCGACGCCGCCTCAAGACCAGAGAGCCGTCTTCATAACGAAAAACGATGGTGCCGTCGATATTCGCGGCGGTCGGAAGCAGCAGACCTTCGGGACCGGCAAGTTCCTTGCGGTATATCCGACTCTGTTCCGCCGTGTCGGTGAATGCGAAGCTGGAGTATTCCTTGAAATACTCAGCCGGACATTTGCCGAAAACGTCGAGCGGCATGGGTGTGCGGAGCAGCGGCCGGAAACCCATGCTGTAGAGCATGCAGGTTTTGGCCTGCAGMTCCGTTGTTTTCCACAGCATCAGACCGGGGCGCAGGGAAACGAAGAAGTCGTGCAGGACCTCGATCCTGTCAAACGGCGGGACATCGACGGGCTCGCCGGACAAGGTGAAGAGCTGCATGCGCACCTTCGTTGCCAGCAGGTAGGCCGGGACAGGGGGCGCCACGGCGGGGCTGGGGTGCCTTGCCTGAATGATCTCGACGGCCTTCCAATTAGGCCGCAGTATCTCGCGCCGCGTCGACGGGTCCCTGACACCGTAAGAGCCTGATCTGGCCCTGACCACTGCCACGCGTCCTTCCCACTCTTGCATCGAGGAATAGGGGAGGTTTGGGGCCGACACATAGCGTGTCGGCAATTCATCAGGCTCCTGCGGAGAGGCGGTGGCCCCGTTGGACAGCGTAAAAGTGCCGATGAGAACGAGCAGGCATCGCAACGGTTTCATATCGATGGATCGCGGTCGAGGAAGCTTGGACCGCGGAATCTATATGACGGGTTGCGCTCCGGCTATGGCCATACGCTGAAATTGCGATGATTCAGGCGCAACACAAAATGGCGCCAGTTTCACTCCGCCTTCACCGGATACCCCGCCCCCTCGATCGCCTGCCGCAGCGCCTGTCGATCCGCGCCCGATTCCACCTTCACCGCCTGCGTCGGCACATCGGCCGTGACGCGTGCCGCAGGATCAACGGCCTGCACGGCCTGGGTGATGGCGCGGACGCAATGGTTGCAGGACATGCCTTCGACTTGGAACTGGATCATCTTGGAACTCCGGGATTAATGACGATAGCCTGCAGTGTGAACCTTCCCACCATGGGAAGCGCAAGCGCTTTCCGCGTCGCGCAAAGACCTTGACCTTCCAATGATGGTAGGGTTCACAGTGCAGTCATCGCTATCGATGGCTCCCGTGGAGTTTTCCTGTCATGTCCAGTACCCCCGCCCTGATCGCCGCCGAAGGGCCGCGCGACACCATCGACCTGAACATCGCCGACATGACCTGCGCGTCATGCGTGGGCCGGGTGGAGCGTGCGTTGCGCGCGGTGCCCGGCGTCGAGGATGCCCAGGTCAACCTTGCCACCGAGCGCGCCGCCGTCACCGTGCAGCGTGGCGCCGTGGATGCGGCGGCGCTGGCCGATGCCGTCTCGCGCGCCGGCTATGCGGCCACGCTGGTCCCGGCGGACGAGGCGGCGGTGTCGGCGGAGGCGGGGCATGCCGATTTCTGGTCCGGCCCGTGGCCCGTGGCGATCTCCGCCGCACTGTCCGTGCCGCTGGTGGCGCCGATGGTGCTCGCGTGGTTCGGCATCCACGCGATGCTGCCCGGGTGGGTCCAGTGGCTGCTGGCTACGCCGGTGCAGTTCGTGTTCGGCTGGCGCTTCTACAAGGCCGGCTGGAAGGCCGTGCGCGCCGGGGCCGGCAATATGGACCTGCTCGTGGCGCTCGGCACGTCCGCCGCGTATGGGCTGTCACTGTGGCAGATGGCGATGGCGCACGACGTCATGCCGCACCTCTACTTCGAGAGCGCCGCCGTGGTCATCACGCTGGTGCGGCTCGGCAAGTGGCTGGAGACGCGCGCCAAGCGTCAGACCGCCGCCGCCATCCGCGCGCTGGCCGCGCTGCGGCCGGATACCGCACAGGTGCGTCGGCACGGCGTGGAAGCCACCGTGCCGCTGGCCGCCGTGCGCGTGGGCGACGAAGTCATCGTGCGTCCCGGCGAACGTATTCCGGTGGATGCCGAGGTGATCGAAGGCAGCAGCCATGTCGATGAATCGATGCTGACCGGCGAGTCCGTGCCGGTGCCGAAGCGCGCCGGGGATCGCCTCACCGGTGGCGCGATCAATGCCGAAGGGCTGCTGGTGGCGCGCACCGTGGCGGTGGGCGCGGAGACCGTGCTGGCGCGCATCATCCGCATGGTGGAGCACGCGCAGGCGGCCAAGGCGCCGATCCAGCGGCTGGTGGATCAGGTCAGCGCGGTGTTCGTGCCGGTGGTGCTGGCGCTGGCGGCGGCCACGCTGCTCGGCTGGGGGCTGGTAGGCGGCGACTGGACCGCCGCGATGCTCAACGCGGTGGCCGTGCTCGTCATCGCCTGCCCGTGCGCGCTGGGGCTGGCCACGCCGACCGCGATCATGGCCGGCACTGGCGCCGGCGCGCGCGCGGGCATCCTGATCAAGGATGCGGAGGCGCTGGAGGTGGCGCATCGCGTGTCGGTGGTCGCCTTCGACAAGACTGGCACGCTCACCGTCGGCAAGCCCGATGTGGTGGCGCTGATCGCCACCGATGGGGACGAAGCCGCGCTGCTGGCGCGCCTGGCGGCGCTGCAGTTCGGCAGCGAGCATCCGCTGGCCCGTGCCGTGCTGGCGGCTGCCGCCGCGCGTGGTATCGCGCCCCTGCCGGCGAGCGAGGTGCGTGCGCTGCCGGGGCGTGGCATCGCCGGGGTGGTCGATGGCCAGCCGCTGCAACTGGGCAGCGAGGCGTTGCGCGCCAGCCTGCACGCCGACGCCGGTCCGCTCCAGGCCGAAGCCGAGCGGCTGCGCGCCGAGGGCCGCACGGTGTCCTGGCTGATGGCGSACGGACGCGTGGCGGGTCTCGTCGCGTTCGGCGATGCCGTGAAGCCGGGCGCCGCACCGGCCATCGCACGGCTCCGCGCGGCGGGCATCCGSACCGTGATGCTGACCGGCGACAACCCCGGCGCCGCCGCGCAGGTCGCCCGCGCGCTCGGTCTGGACGAGTTCCAGGCCGAGGTGCTGCCCGAGGACAAGGCCGCGCGCGTGACCGCGCTCAAGCGCGACGGCGCCGCCGTGGTGGCGATGGTCGGCGACGGCATCAACGACGCCCCCGCGCTGGCCGCCGCCGATGTGGGCATCGCCATGTCCACCGGCACCGATGTGGCGATGCACGCCGCCGGCATCACGCTGATGCGCGGCGACCCCGCGCTGGTGGCCGATGCGCTCGCCGTGTCGCACCGCACCGTGCGCAAGATTCGGCAGAATTTGTTCTGGGCGTTCATCTACAACGTGATCGGCATTCCGCTGGCCGCCGCCGGCTTGCTGAACCCGGTGGTCGCGGGCGCGGCCATGGCGTTTTCGAGCGTGAGCGTGGTCGGCAATGCGCTCTTGCTGCGCCGCTGGCATCCGGCGGGTGCTGGGGCGGCGAGTGCCCGATCGACTGATGAGGAATCACGATGAATATCGGAGAAGCCGCAGCGGCCTCTGGCGTCACGGCCAAGATGATCCGCCACTATGAATCGATCGGCCTGGTGGACGCGCCGCCGCGTTCCGAGGGCGGCTACCGGCGCTACGACGACCGCGCGGTGCACACCTTGCGCTTCGTGCGGCGGGCCCGTAATCTGGGATTCTCG
This sequence comes from Cupriavidus sp. KB_39, assembly GCF_052114485.1. NCBI lineage: Bacteria > Pseudomonadati > Pseudomonadota > Betaproteobacteria > Burkholderiales > Burkholderiaceae > Cupriavidus > Cupriavidus sp. KB_39. Next base: position 3,725 of record NZ_JBFREV010000033.1, on the reverse strand, counting down.
CTCGACGAGATTCGCGGGCTGCTGTCGCTCTGGCACGACCGCGCGCGGGCCAGCGCGGACGTCAAGGCGCTGACCCTGAAGCACGTGGCGGATCTCGAAGTGCGCATTGCCGAACTGGCTGCGATGCGAGACACGCTGCGTGCGCTGGCCGAGTCATGCAGCGGCGACGATCGCCCCGACTGCCCGATCCTGGCGGACATGGCGAGCGCCGCCGGCGAGGATTCCAAGGATTGTGCGAGCTGTCACCGCTGACCGCGCGCCGCAAGCATTCCCACAAGAAGAAGCAGGCGTACCAATCAGGAGACCAGCGATGGACGAACCTCTCATCGGCACGGACGACGTGGGCGGCGTGGACGAACGGCCTGGCACCGAAGCCGCCGCACGCCCCAGCATCGCCCCAGCCGAGACCCGCCAGCGCATGCGCGACGGCACCGAGCTGCTGGTGCGCACCTGGCTGCCCGATCCGAACCGCTACCCCGAGCCGCTCGGCACGCTGCTGTTGGTACACGGGCTGGCCGAGCACAGCGGGCGCTACCCGCACGTGGCGGCGCTGCTGTGCGGGCTCGGCCTGCGCGTGCGCGCCTATGATCATCGCGGCCATGGCGCCAGCGGCGGGCCGCGCATGGCCGTGCCGCACGCGGACATCTATGTGGATGACCTCGCCGAGATCCACGACGCCACCGTGCGCCAGTGGAACGAATTGCCGATCGTGCTCGGCCACAGCATGGGCGGGCTCGTGGCGGCGCGGCTGGCCACGGCACGCGTGCGGCCGATTCGCGCGTTGATCCTGTCCTCGCCGGCACTKGCGCTGCGCATCTCCAGCGGCATGATGACCGTGCACCGGCTGCTGCTGGCGCTGGCGCCACAACTGCGCGTGCCGAATCCGATCGACGCGCGGCAGCTGTCGCACGACCCCGAGGTGGCGCGCGCCTATCGCACCGATCCATTGGTGCAGGGCACCATCAGCGCCGGCGTGCTGGAGACGTTCCTCCACGGCATGGCCCAGGCGCAGGCCGACGCGCCCCGGCTSGAGGCGCCCACGCTGATGCTGGTGGGCGGCGCGGACCGGATCGTCGATGCCGCCGGCAGCCGGACCTTCCACGACAACGCGCCCGAGGACCTGCGCGAGATGGTCTGGTTCGACAACGGTTATCACGAGATCTTCAACGAGGCCGAGCCGCTGCGCAGCGAGGTGTTCGCGGCGCTCTCCGGCTGGCTGCGGGCGCATCTGGGGGCGGCACCCGTGGCGGGGACGGGTGCGGGGGCTCAGGCAAAGCCCTGACGGCGGCAGGGTCCGAGTCGTGCGATGATCCGTGGCATTCCGATAATAAAACCGATGTGCCGGGGCGCATTGAAGGACTAGCCAGGGACTATGGAGACGTACGACTACATCATCGTGGGCGCCGGTTCGGCCGGCTGCGTGCTGGCCAACCGCCTGACGCAGGACRCCGACGTCAACGTGCTGCTGCTGGAGGCGGGCGGCAAGGACGACTATCACTGGATTCATATTCCGGTGGGCTACCTGTACTGCATCGGCAACCCGCGCACGGACTGGATGTACCGCACCGTGGCGGAGCCGGGGCTCAATGGCCGCTCGCTCGGCTACCCGCGCGGGCGCGTGCTCGGCGGCAGCTCGTCCATCAACGGCATGATCTATATGCGCGGCCAGCGCGAGGACTATGACGAGTGGGCGCGCATCGCCGGCGACGACGGCTGGCGCTGGGACAACGTCCTGCCGCTGTTCCGGCGCAGCGAAGACCACTATCGCGGCGCCAACGCCTTCCACGGCGCGGGCGGCGAATGGCGCGTGGAGGCCCAGCGGCTGCGCTGGGACATCCTCGAGCGCTTTATCGACGCGGCCGAGCAGGCCGGCATCCCCCGTACCGAGGACTTCAACCGTGGCGACAACTTCGGCGTCGGCTATTTCGAGGTCAACCAGCGGCGCGGCATTCGCTGGAACACGGCCAAGGCCTTCCTGCGACGCGCCTCGGACCGGCCCAACCTGACCATCGTCACCGGGGCGCAGGTCAGCGCGCTGACCTTCGACGGCCCCGACGGGCGCCGCTGCACCGGCGTGCAGTTCGTCGGCGGCGGGGAGAACCGCGAGGCACGCGTYACYGAGGAAGTGATCCTGGCCTCGGGTGCGATCAATTCGCCCCAGCTGCTGGAGCTGTCCGGCATCGGGCAGCCGGAGCGGCTGCAGTCGCTCGGTATCCGCGTGCGGCAGGCGCTGCCGGGCGTGGGCGAGAACCTGCAGGATCACCTGCAGCTGCGCGCGGTGATGAAGGTGGATGGCGTGCGCACGCTGAACACGCGCGTGGCGCGCTGGTGGGGCAAGCTCGGCATCGGCCTCCAGTACGCGTTCAACCAGAGCGGGCCGATGAGCATGGCGCCGTCGCAACTCGGCGCGTTCGCGCGCAGCGACCCCAGCTACACACGGCCGAACCTCGAATACCACGTGCAGCCGCTGTCGCTCGACAAGTTCGGCGATCCGCTCCACGCCTTCAACGCCTTCACGGCCAGCGTGTGCAACCTGCGGCCCAGCTCGCGCGGCAGCGTACATATAGAAGACGCCGATTTCCGGCGCGCACCGGCCATCGCCCCCAACTACCTCGCCACCGAGGAGGACCGCAAGGTGGCGGCCGATTCGCTGCGCCTGACGCGCCGCATCGTCGCCTCCCCGGCGCTGGCGCCGTACAAGCCCCAGGAATGGCTGCCCGGCGCCGCTTTCGAGACGGACGAGCAGTTGGCCGAGGCTGCTGGCGCCATCGGCACGACCATTTTCCACCCGGTGGGCACCTGTCGCATGGGCACCGCCGACGATCCGGACGCCGTGGTGGACAACCGCCTGCGCGTGCGGGGCATCGCCGGCCTGCGCGTGGTGGATGCGTCCGTCATGCCGCTGATCACGTCGGGGAATACCAACTCGCCGACGATCATGATCGCCGAGCGCGCCAGCGACATGATCCGCGAGGATCGCAAGCTGCGCGCCAGTGGCGCCGCCGTGGTGCAGGTGCTTGCTGACACGCCTTCGGGTATTCCCGTGGCGTGATGTGCCGGGTCGGCGGCGGGAGCCCCCAACCCGCCGCCAACCCGCGCCAGCGTTGACCAGACAAGGCGAAACATGACGACTCCTGCATGTCTTATGCCTAGTGCAAACCCCGATGTTTTGCGACGCAGCAGACGCACACAATAGTCGCCGGTATACGGTGCTCCCGCCTGCACTTCAGGGCGGTTGAGCCACCCGGATATCGCGGCAGCCGCGCCGCTTCCAGACACCTATAACGCGGCAAACATGGCGACAAAGCCGGAGTTCGAACCATTGTCAGTGCCGGGCACAACCCGGTATCGCAGCAAGAGGGCGGGCAGGAGACTATGACTCAGGAAATCATCCTGGAAACAAAGAACCTCACGAAGGAATTCAAGGGGTTCACGGCGGTTAGCGACGTCAACCTGCAGGTGCGACGCGGCTCGATCCACGCATTGATCGGCCCCAACGGCGCGGGCAAGACGACCTGCTTCAACCTGCTCACCAAGTTCCTGGAGCCGACCACCGGCACCATCCTTTTCAACGGCATCGACATCACCCGCGAGAAACCGGCGCAGATTGCGCGGCGCGGCGTGATCCGTTCGTTCCAGATTTCCGCCGTGTTCCCGCACCTGACCGTGCGCGAGAACGTGCGCATCGGCCTGCAGCGCCAGCTCGGCACCTCGTTCCAGTTCTG
>NZ_JBFREV010000032.1:0-88646 GCF_052114485.1 Cupriavidus sp. KB_39 | reverse complement strand
CTGCTCGCCGCGCAGCGCCAACTGGATGTGATCGGCACGCAGAAGCAGCAGGCGCAGGCCGCGCTGGCGCAGGCGATTGCCGAGCGGGACATCGCCAAACTGAACCTGAGCTATACGGAACTGCGCGCGCCCGTGGATGGCACCGTGGGCAACCGGCGCGCCCGCGTGGGCGCTTTTGCCGGCGCCGGCAGCCAGTTGCTGGCCATCGTGCCGGCGGGCGGGCTGTGGGTCGACGCCAATTTCAAGGAGGGGCAGCTCGCGCATATGCGCCCCGGCATGCCGGTGGAGATCGAGGCCGACGTGGTGCCCGGCCGCGTCTTCCATGGCCACGTGGTAAGCCTGGCGCCCGCCACCGGCGCGCAGTTCAGCGTATTGCCGCCGGAGAACGCCACCGGCAACTTCACCAAGATCGTCCAGCGCGTGCCCGTGCGGGTGCAACTGGATGAGCAGGATGCCCGGCTTGGCGTGCTGCGCCCGGGCCTCTCGGTCATCGCGCAGGTCAATACGCTGCCGCCGAAGCAGGTGCAGTGATGACGGCCGCCAGCCTGACCAGCCCGCCGCGCGCCGTGGCGGAGACGCCTCCGGGCGAGATGTCCACCGCCGCCAAGGTGTTTGCCTTCGGCACGATGTGCGTGGGCATGTTCATCGCCTTGCTGGACATCCAGATCGTCTCCGCGTCGCTGCGCGATATCGGCGGCGCGCTCTCCGCCGGGACCGACGAGACCGTCTGGGTGCAAACCAGCTACCTGATCGCCGAGATCATCGTCATTCCGCTGTCGGGCTGGCTCTCGCGCGTGATGTCGACGCGCTGGCTGTTCGCCGCCTCCGCAGCCGGCTTCACCGTGACCAGCCTGCTGTGCGGCATGGCGTGGGACATCCAGAGCATGATCGCGTTCCGCGCGCTGCAGGGCTTCCTGGGCGGCTCGATGATCCCGATGGTGTTCACCACGGCCTTCGCGTTTTTCAGCGGGCCGCAGCGCGTGATCGCCGCCGCCACGGTCGGCGCGCTGGCCTCGCTGGCGCCGACGTTGGGACCGACGGTTGGCGGCTGGATCACCGATCATTTCTCCTGGCACTGGCTGTTCTTCATCAACCTGGTGCCGGGCATCTTCGTCACCGTGGCGGTGCCGCTGCTGGTCAAGGTCGACCGGCCCAACTGGTCGCTGGTGCGCGGGGCGGACTACCTCGGCATGGGGCTGATGGCGTTGTTCCTGGGTTGCCTCGAATACACGCTGGAAGAAGGGCCGCGCTGGGATTGGTTCGGCGATGACGTGATCCTGGCCACGGCCTGGATCTCCGGTCTGGCGGGCGTGGCCTTCATCTGGCGCTCGCTGACCTATGCGAATCCGGTGGTGGACCTGCGCGCGCTCAAGGAGCGCAACTTCGCACTCGGCTGCTTCTTCTCCTTCGTCACAGGCATTGGCATCTTCGCCACCATCTACCTGACGCCGCTGTTCCTGGGGCGCGTGCGCGGCTTCAGCGCGCTCGATATCGGACTGGCGGTGTTCTCCACGGGCGTGTTCCAGATGGCGTCGATCCCGCTCTATGCCTTCCTGGCGAACCGGGTGGACCTGCGCTGGCTGATGATGTTCGGGCTGGCGATGTTCGGCATCTCGATGTGGTACTTCGCGCCCATCACGCACGACTGGGGATCGGCAGAGCTGCTGCTGCCGCAGGCGCTGCGTGGCATGGCGCAGCAGTTTGCGGTGGCGCCGACGGTCACGCTGACGCTCGGCAGCCTGCCGCCGGAACGGCTCAAGCTGGCGTCGGGGCTATTCAACCTGATGCGAAACCTCGGCGGCGCCATCGGCATTGCGGCGTGCGCCACGGTGCTCAACGATCGCGGAAACATGCACTTCCTGCGCGAGGCGGAGCATCTGAACATCCGCAATGAGGCGATGGGCAACCTGCTGCAGAGCGTTGCCGAGCGGTTCATGGCAGCCGGCCACGACGCCCTCGATGCGCAGACGGCAGCACTGCGGCAACTATGGGGGCTGGCCTGGCGCGAGGCGCAGACGCAGACCTTTGGCGACATCTACCTGATGATTCTGGTGTGCTTCGCCATTGCCACGGCGATGGTGCCGCTGATGCGCAAGGTGGCCGCCCCCAAGGCGCCGTCGGCGGATGCGCATTAAGAGGCGCCTGCCCGCGCATCAGTGTGCAGATCGGACAATAGGTTGCCCGCGCCAAACGGGCACCACTGGCGTATCGACAAGTATTGGTCTTCACTGCCCTAGGGGCCGGTACAACGAGGATCGAATATGGACGAAGACTCCAGCAAGCTTGGCGCCGCCGCCGTGGCAATCCGGCTGGGCACCATCGGCGCAGTCATCCTCTGCATTGCAGGCGGTTTCGCCTATGCCGGCGGATGGCTGATGCCCGGGAGATTGACCCAGGGCAAGGTGATTGACGGCTTCGAGGCCGTCAACGGCAGGCACATCGGCTTCCGGCGCAACCACGCCAAGGGGCTGTGCGCAACCGGATGGTTCGACAGCACGGGCGCGGGCACGGCGTTCAGCAAGGCCGATGTGCTGGCGCCGGGGCGCGTGCCCGTGACCGGGCGCTTCGCCTTTGCGGGGGGCATGCCTTTCATCCCGGATGCGCCGACCCTGGTGCGCAGCCTCGCCCTGCAGTTCAACCCCCGGGGCGGRGAGGARTGGCGAACCGCGATGATCGACATTCCGGTCTTCCCGTTCGCCAACGTGCAGGCGTTCTACGATCAGATGATCGCTTCGGTTCCCGATCAGCRGACCGGCAAGCCAGACCCCGAGAAGATGAAGRCGTTCGCCGCGACGCATCCAGAGTTCGGGTCAGCCATCGCCATCGTGAGCAAGCGTGCGGTGTCTTCTGGCTTTGCAAACGACACCTACAACGGACTCGACACCTTCCTCTTCGTCAACAAGGCAGGCGTCGCCATACCGGTGCGGTGGTCCGCCGTTCCTGTGCGAGCGTTCGCGCCGGCCGGTCCCCCATCGCACAACGATCCCAACTACCTCTTCGATGGCCTGATTGCCGATGCCGCCCAACAGCCATTGCAGTGGAAGATGGTGGTCACCATTGGCCACCCCACCGATCCGGTCAGYCCCAACGTTCCCTGGCCCGACGACCGAACGCGCGTGGAGGTGGGCACCGTGACGCTCGACCACCTGACGGCGGAAGAGCGCGGCACCTGCACTGACATCAATTTCGATCCGACCGTGCTGCCCGCCGGCATGCGCACGTCGGCGGATGCAATCCCGAGCGCCCGCTCGGCTGCGTACGCGAAATCGTTCACGCTGCGGCAACGCGAGCGCACCGCCAAGCCACCCAGTGCCGTCACAGAAGCCGAAGTCCAGGCAGGAGGTCGATCATGAAATCCAGTGTCCGTGATTTCTCGCTGCCTTCCCGCATCCTGCACTGGGCGATGGCGGTGCTCATCCTTGCGATGCTGTTCATCGGGATTGGCATGGTGGCGACGGTGTCCTCGCGGTATCTGGCGCTGTTGTCGCTGCACAAGGCGATTGGCATCGGCATCCTGTTGCTGGCGCTGATTCGTGTCTGCAACCGGCTGTTGAGCCGGCCGCCGGTATTGCCGCAGTCGATGCCCCGGCTGCARCGCGTGGCGGCCAAGACATCGCATGTGGTGCTGTACGGCTTGATGCTCGCCATGCCCTTGATCGGATGGGGCATGCTCTCGGCGGGCGGCTATCCGGTGGTGCTGGCCGGCGCGGTGCAACTGCCGCCCATCTTGCCGCACAGCGCTCATCTCTATGCGTTCTTGCGGGAGACACACACTGTAGGCGCGTTCTTGCTGCTCGCCGTCCTCTTGCTTCACATCGCGGCCGCGCTGTACCACGGCATGATCCGGCGTGACGGCGTGCTGGCATCGATGACGACAGGCACCGCACGGTAGTGCGCGACACCGCCGCGATAGGGCGCCTGCTCCTCGCTGGCACGCTCACGGCAGTRGGTGCAGGCCTGGGCGGGATGGCACTGGCGTTGCTACTCCATGCGATCCAGCATCTGGCCTATCACTACAGCCTTTCTCACGTGGTGAGCAGTGAGAGTTTCCTGGCCGGCGTGGAGAGCGCCACGCCGCACCGGAGGCTGGCGGTGGCGATGGGCGCGGGCGTTGTGGCGGGCGTCGGCTGGTTCGCCCTCTATCGCTATGGACGCCCGCTGGTCAGCATCAAACGTGCTGTCGACGAAGGCGCGCCCATGCCGCCCGGGTCGACCATTGTCCACGCGCTGCTTCAGATCGTCACCGTTGCCATGGGTTCTCCGCTGGGCCGCGAAGTGGCGCCGCGCGAGATCGGCGCACTGATTGCCTCGCGCCTCGCTGCGGTCTTCGCGCTACCGGCGGAACAACGGACCTGGATCGTGGCCGCCGGCGCAGGAGCCGGGCTGGCTGCGGTCTACGGCGTGCCGCTGGCCGGCGCGGTCTTCACCCTCGAAGTCCTGCTCGGCACGTTTAACCCGAGCGCGGCGGCCTTGGCGCTGTTCATGTCCGCGCTGGCGGCGCTCATCGCGTCCCTCGGGCTCGGTTCGGGCGTGCAATACGCTGTTCCTACGCTATCGCTCAACCATTGGCTCACGGTGTGGGCGCTCCTGTTCGGGCCGATCTTCGGTGTCGCCGGCTTTGCATTCAGGCGGGCGACTGCCACTGCCCGCGCCCACGCGCCGCGCGGCGTGCTGCTGCCCGTGCTCTGCATGCTGAGCTTTACGGTGCTGGGGCTCCTGAGCATGCGTTTTCCGGAATTGCTGGGCAACGGCAAGGGCCCGGCGCAGCTCGGATTCCAGGGCGAGATGGCGCTGSGCATGGCCTGCACGCTGCTCGCACTCAAGGTGATCGTCATCTGCGCATCGTTGCGCGCGGGGGCCATCGGCGGCCTGTTGACGCCCGGGCTTGCGTGCGGAGCGCTGCTTGCGATTGCGTGCAGCGCGCTGTGGAATGCCGCCTTGCCCGGCGTTTCGGCAAGCGCCTGCGCGATTGTCGGCGGGGCGGCATTCCTCGCTACGTCGATGCGCATGCCCCTGACGGCCATCGTTCTGGTGGCGGAGTTCACCGGTTTGCCCCAAGCGCTGGTGCCGGCGGTCCTGCTCGCGGTGGCGGGATCGGTCGGCGCGGCGCGGCTCTGCGCGCGGCTGCCCGCGCCATAGTTGGGCGCGACGGTAACGTCGGGAAGCCAGTAACAGGGGAGGTGGCTCGCCTAAGGGTTCCGGGCGCCCCCGCCCGATGGCACCTGGCGTGCCAGGAATCGATCGAGCTGGCCAGCGAACGCCTTGCTGTCCTGTGCCGAGTACGGTGCCGGCCCGCCGGTATCGATGCCTGAGGCGCGGAGCTGATCCATCACATCGCGCATTGTCAGTCGCTCCTGGATATTCTCGCGACTGAACCAGCTTCCCCGAGGGTCGAGCACGTGAGCGCCCTTGTCCAAAGCCGCGGCGGCCAGAGGGATATCCGCCGTAATCACGAGGTCACCGCTGCAGGCCAGTTCAACGATACGGTTGTCGGCGGCATCGAACCCCGCCGGCACCTGGATCGTCTTGATAAAACGGGACGGCGGCGTGCGCATGTACTGGTTTGCCACCAGCGTGACGCACACTTCGACACGCTGCGCGGCTCGATACAGCATTTCCTTGACGACAACCGGGCAGGCGTCTGCGTCAACCAGTACTTGCATTGGGGGTTCCAATTAGGGGGTGGGAGCGGGCATGGTACCGCCTGCGGGGGCCGTCCGCGTGCGCAAGCGCAAAATTGTGCATGCATCGTTAACGGGTGGCCCTTGAGTAGGCAAGGCCTGAGCCCCATAATGCCAGCGCCTTACCTGTAGGGCGCTGGCGGAGCAGCCCGGCGCTCGCAACCGGAACCTAACCATGATCGACTACATAGCGAACCTGATCCGCTCCTACGGCCTCACCATCGTCAAGGTGCTGGTTGTCCTGATTTGCGGCGGCTGGCTGATGGGCGCACTCCGCGCCGAGGCGGGCGGCGCGCTATCGAACGCAATCATCGTCGCAATGGTGATTGTCGTGGCTTGGATCGTCCGCCTGGACGTGAAGGCCGCTGCTGCCAAACGGCGTTAATCGGACCTGCCACCGTAGCAAGCTTTACCCGATTCTTTCGCCCACCAGTTCTTCGCTTTTAGCCCAGAGCGCCTTGGCTGTTTGCGGATTGAAGGCATGGGGGCTGGCGCCGTCCACGAAACTGCCGTCCGAGGAAGGCTCGACGACATGGCAATTCTCGCAATAACGTCCCCCGACGTCTTCTGCCGATGCGACGACGCCAGCCCAGACCGAAGTCGCCGCTCCCTGAGGAATGCTCTTCCAGCGGATGGTCGCCTTACCTTCGGCCGCCAGCTGGGCGTTCAGCGCCTCAATTCGTTCTTGGATCATGACCGGATCTACGTAACGCCCCAGCTCTGTCTGGATGGTGCCGGGGTGGACCGCCGTCGCGCGCACGCCGCGCGCCTTGTTGCGTCGATCGAATTCGACGGCGAACAGGACGTTGGCGGTCTTGGACTGCGAATAGGCTAGTCCTTCGGAATAGGGCTTGTGTTCAAAGTTCGGATCCTCCAGATCGACGTCTGCGACCCGATGCGACGAGGACGCGAGCATGACCAGTCGCGCGCCAGCCGGCATGAGCGTTGCGATCCGGTTGACCAATGCGAAATGGCCAAGGTGGTTCGTGCCGAACTGCATCTCGAAGCCGTCTACGGTGCGTCCAAACGGCGTTGCCATCACTCCCGCATTGGCAATGACCAGATCGAAAGGTTTTCCTGCTGCAAGGAGCGTATCGGCGCAGCGCCGGACGCTCGAAAGGGAAGCCAGGTCCATCTCCACGATTTCGAATTGCCCATTGCCGCCGCTGGCCGCCGCGCGAACGTCGGTAGTCGCCGCCTCGGCCTTCCTCAGATCTCGTGCCGCACCCACCACTTCAGCGCCGTGCGCCACGAGGGATCGCGCAGTCTCGACGCCCAGTCCGGCGGATACACCCGTGACCAGCACCCGTTTCCCCTTGAGGTCGATCCCGGCCAGCACATCGTTTGCTGTCGATTTCCAACCAAGCGAGCCGTTTGACATATGTTTTTCCACAGGTCGTTGAAGATGCGTACACTCTAAGTGTGTACTGCACTACATAGTCAATAGACCGATCATGATGATTTCGGAGTTTTCCCACATCACGGGACTGTCGCGGGAGACGGTGCGCTTCTACGTACGGCTCGGGCTTTTCCGGCCGACAACAAGCGGCAAGGGAGGGCGACGTCCCTATCAGCTTTTCACCGACGAGGATCGCCGGGCCGCCGAGGTGGTCCGGGTGGGGCAGTCCCTCGGCCTATCGCTCAAGGAAATCGCCGCCCTGGATACCGAGCGCCGAGAAACCGGCTTCTCTCCGGATCGCAGGACCGAAATCCTGAAGGGACAACTTGCCGGACTCGAAGCGAAGGCGGCGGAACTGGACTCGATGATCCGCTTCGTACGCGCGAAGATCGATTGGGTGGCGGCAGGCGGGCGGGGCTCTCACCCGGACCTGGGATCCTGCGGATGTGACACTGCCGGCTCCCTCACTTGACAGGCCTGTCCGCTACCGTCCCGATATCCGTCGTCAACGGCTTCCTGTCGGGCGCGGATCCGGCTGCTATCGCGCGGCTTGCCGAACGCTCGGGTATTGCGCATGAACTGCTGCAACAACCCGCCGCGCGGGTCACCCAGGAACAGTTCGCCACGCTCTATCGGCTGCTGGCGATGGAGCTTGATGATGAAATGCCTGGCATCTTCAGCCGTCCGCTGCGTAATGGCGTGCTGAAGTTCCTGGGTCTCAGCCTGCTAGACGCGCCAAGGCTGGAGGTAGCCCTGCATCGTTTTGGCCAGTTCTTCCACCTGATCCTTGATGAATTTCGTCTGACGTTACGGCGTGAGGGTGGGGAGGGGTATGTCGARCTGGTGGCGAACCCGGATGGCCCGGGCGTGAGCGTGCTGGGCTGCGAACTGATGCTGAAGCTGGTGCATGGGATGGCCTCGTGGCTCATCCGCCATAGAATCGTGCTSAATGGTGCCGAGTTCGCCTTTCCGCACCCGCCGCAGAGCAGCGATCATCTCTATCTGTTTCCAGGCCCGGTCCGCTTTGACTGCGCACGCACGCAGATCAGTTTCGATGCGGCCTACCTTGACTTGCCGGTCAGGCAACGCAAGCCGGACCTCGAAACATTTCTTGCACGCGCGCCTGAAGACTGGATATTCGTCGCSTTCGCCGAGCAGTTGACCTGCCACCGCGTGCGCCAGCACCTTGCCGAATGCCTGCCTGCGTCGCCGACCATCGATGCGGTCGCGCAGGCACTCCAYCACTCCGTGCGCACCTTGTGCCGGCGYCTGTCGGCCGAAGGCACGACGTTCCAGGCCATCAAGGACGAGGTGCGGCGCGATCTTGCCATCCAGCGCCTGACGCGCTCCGAAGATCCCATTGCCGCGATTGCCTACGACGTAGGCTTCGACAATCCCACCGCCTTCCATCGGGCGTTCCGGCACTGGACGGGCAGTACCCCCAACGCCTACCGTCGCCCGCTCTGATCCGTCGACTGGCGCCGGCTGGCGTCGATCGAAGCAGACTGTCAATCCTGGCCGTCGACTAACAAATCCTGCCACTTCAGGCGACGCTCACGCCGTCTGCCGGGTGCGTGCGCGGCTTCGAGGCCGAAAGCGGCACGATTTGTCAGCGAATGGGCCAGTTCGGGTAATCGGCTTTGCGGTGCCGGACATTACGATCACTCCGTCAATGTCGCAGCGCAGCAGGCCACCGAGCCGCGGGCGCTGCATCTCAAGATAAAGAGGCACGAGATGAGCTATAGCGCACCCACCAAGGACATGCTGTTTGTTATCCGGGATCTGGCCGGACTGACAAAGATTGCCACGCTTCCCGGTTTCGAGGACGCCACCCCGGAGACGGTCGAGGCGGTTCTCGATGAGGCCGCGAAATTCCACGGCGAGGTCCTGGCGCCGCTGAACGTGGCAGGGGACAGGGCCCCGAGCAGTTGGCACGACGGYGAAGTGCGGACCACGGCCGGCTTCAAGGAGGCGTTTCGCCAGTTCGGSGAAGGCGGCTGGCAAGGYGTGGTCCATCCGACCGAATTCGGCGGACAGGGATTGCCCAAGCTGGTCGCCACGCCATGCATCGAGATGATGAACGCGGCAAACATGTCCTTCGCGCTGTGTCCGCTGCTGACCGACGGCGCCATCGAGGCACTGCTCACGGCGGGCTCCGACGAACTGCAGCAGCGCTACCTGCCGCGCCTGATCGCAGGCGAATGGACCGGGACGATGAACCTCACCGAGCCGCAGGCCGGCTCCGACCTCGCGCTGGTGCGCTCGCGTGCCGTGCGTCAGGCGGACGGCGCCTACAAGGTATCGGGCACCAAGATCTTCATCACGTACGGCGAGCACGACATGGCCGAGAACATCGTGCATCTGGTGCTGGCACGCACGCCGGACGCACCCGAAGGCGTGAAGGGCATCTCGCTGTTCCTGGTGCCGAAGTTCCTCGTCAACGATGACGGCTCGCTGGGGGCGCGCAACGATGTCCAGTGCGTGTCGATCGAGCACAAGCTCGGCATCAAGGCCAGCCCGACCGCCGTGCTTCAGTTCGGCGATCACGGCGGCGCCACCGGCTACCTGATCGGGGAAGAGAACCGCGGCCTGGAATACATGTTCGTCATGATGAATTCGGCGCGCTTTGGCGTGGGCGTGCAGGGCATCGCGATTTCGGATCGCGCATACCAGCAGGCCGTCGCCTACGCGAAGGATCGCGTGCAGAGCCGCCCGGTGGACGGCACGGCAAAGGAACCCGTCCCGATCATCCGGCACCCCGACGTTCGCCGCATGCTGACCGAAATGCGGGCGCTGACCGAAGGCGCACGGGCGCTCGCGCTGGTGGCGGCCGGCTACTCGGACATCGCGCACGCCGCTGCCGATCCCGAGACGCGCGCGCAACATGCCGCGGTCTACGAATACCTCGTGCCCGTCATCAAGGGATGGAGCACGGAGATGTCGCTGGAGGTCACCAGCCTCGGCGTGCAGGTGCACGGCGGCATGGGCTTTATCGAGGAAACGGGTGCGGCGCAACACTACCGCGATGCGCGCATCCTGCCGATCTATGAAGGCACCACCGCCATCCAGGCCAACGATCTGATTGGCCGCAAGACCGTGCGCGACGGCGGCGCCACCGCACGGGCCATCCTCGCGCAGATCGACGACACGCTTGTCGCGCTCGCGGAACGTGGCGCCAATGCGGCATGCAGCGCAATGTACAAGCGTCTGAGCGCGGCGCACACCGCACTGGCGAACGTCATCGAGTTCGTCGTCGCGAAAACGCGTACCGATGCCAACGCCGTGTTCGGTGCCAGCGTGGCCTACCTGAAGCTGGCTGGCATTGTGCTGACCGGATGGCAGATGGCGCGGGCGCTCATCGTTGCCATCGAGAAGCATCACGAGGACGAGGCCTTCTACGGCGCCAAGATCGCCACCGCGGCGTTCTTTGCCAACCATATCCTGGTGCGCGCGCCGGCCATGGAAGCGGCGATCACCAGTGTCGCCGGCACGGACGGATTCCTKGCCTTGAACGACGCGCAGTTCTGACGCAGTCAGACCAGACCCMGACACATTGAAGGACAGCAGCATGAAAATCGACGGTTACAGCATGGCGACGCTTGGCGCGTTCGTCGGCCAGGAGTTGGGCGTATCGGAMTGGGTCGAGATCGATCAGGCGCGCATCGATGCATTTGCAGACTGCACGGACGACCACCAGTGGATCCACGTGGACGTGGACCGGGCGGGTCGCGAAAGCCCGTTTGGCGGCACCGTCGCGCACGGGTTCCTCACGCTTTCCCTGCTGGGCGGCCAGCTGACCCGCATGGGCATCGTCCCGGTCGATGCGAAAGCGGCCGTGAACTGCGGGCTGGAGAAAACGCGCTTCCTGACGCCGGTGAGGGCCGGCGCCCGGGTGCGCAATCGTGTGAAGCTGCTCGCGGCAGAGGACAAAGGCGAAGGCCGCATCATGCTGAGGACGGAGAACACCATGGAGATCGAGGGCCAGGCCCGGCCGGCTCTGGTCGCCGAGTCGCTGGCATTGCTGGTGGCCTGAGGAGAGAAACCATGGAAATGACGAAGCAACGTGCAGGCAAGGCCGGCAAGCCAACCAAGGCCAATCGGCCGGCCTTGCCCGACAGCGGTGGCGCCATCGCCGCCGTCCCCAATCCCTTTGTGGGCCTGCGCCCGGAGGATCTGGCTTCCACCGCCCACCAGATCGGCACGCAATGCGTTCAGGAGCCCGCGCTGCTGCTGGAACAGCAGACGCAACTGGCGCATGACCTGCTGCGCGTGCTCGCCGGCACGGCCAGTGCCCCGCCAGCCCGCGACCGTCGCTTTGCGGACCGGGAGTGGCATGACAACCCGCTGTTCCGCATGCCGCTGCAGGGCTACCTTGCGTGGCGGGATGCCGCGGCCGGCTTTGTCAGCCGCTCTGTCATGGATGCACGCAGCAAGGARCGCGCGCASTTCTTCACATCACTCGTTTTCGAYGCSCTGGCGCCGACCAATATGCTGTTRGGCAACCCGGCGGCGCTCAGGGAGACGTTCGAATCGGGCGGTCTCAGCCTGCTCTCCGGGATGACCAACCTGCTGACCGATGCCCTGACCAATCAGGGCATGCCTTCCCAGGTCGACAAGGGCGCGTTTCGTGTTGGCAAGGATCTGGCCAAGACACCGGGAACGGTGGTTTTCCGCAATGACATACTCGAACTGATCCAGTACACGCCCGTCACGGCCAAAGTCCACGCTCGCCCGCAGCTTATCGTGCCGCCCCAGGTCAACAAGTTCTATGTGTTCGACCTCGCTTCGGGCAAGAGCATCGTCGAGTACCTGGTGGGGCAGGAATTCCAGGTGTTCATGGTGAGCTGGCGCAATCCGACTGCCGCGCAGCGCGAGTGGAATCTCRACACCTACGTGGCGGCGCTGATCGAAGCGATCCATGCCATCCGCGATATCACCGRCAGTGATGATGTGAACCTGCATGGCGCYTGCGCCGGCGCGATGACAATGGCGGCGCTGATGGGCTATTGCGCAAGCCGTGGCGAGAAACTGGTRCATGCCGCCACGCTGATGGTGTCCGTCTTCGGCCTGGACGAGCAGTCTCAGCTAGGCCTGTTCGCCACGCCGGAGGCCGTTACCACCGCGCGGCAAAGCAGCCAGGCGAGGGGTGTGCTCGACGGCGAGGAACTGGGCCGGGTATTCGCATGGATGCGGCCCAATGATCTGGTGTGGAACTACTGGGTCAACAACTACCTGCTTGGCAAGGCGCCGCCGGCGTTTGATGTCCTGTACTGGAATAACGACACGACGCGGCTGCCCGCAGGATTCCATTGCCAGTTGCTCGACATCCTCTCGGACAACCTGCTTGCCACCCCCGGCGCGCTGACGGTGCTGGGCGAGCCCATCGATCTGTCGAAGGTCGCCTGCGACAAGTTCGTGTTGGCCGGCGTCACCGACCATATCACCCCGTGGCAGGGCGTGTACCGCGCCGCACGTGCCTTTGGCGGACAGACCGAATTCGTCCTGAGCTCCAGCGGCCACATTCAAAGCCTGATCAACCCGCCCGGCAACGCGAAGGCGAAGTTCTTCGTGAACGGCGACGATACGTCCGACCCGCAAGCCTGGCTGGACGGCGCCGAGGCCACGTCCGATTCGTGGTGGAACCACTGGAGCCAGTGGCTGAAGCAGCGGTCCGGCCCGAAGCGCAACGCACCCTTGGCGCCTGGCAACGCACGCCACGCACCGTGCGGCGAAGCCCCCGGACGCTACGTGATCGAAGCCTGACGCCCGGCCATGTCGCAGTGTTCCCAGTTTTTCAACGCAACCTGAATGGAGACCATGAAGATGGAATCGACCAACACCGCGGGCGCGTTCGCCCCGCACAAGAAGCTGTTTGACTTCGTCAAACACAACCGCCTTGACCCGGTGGCGATCCTGGAGTCCCGTCGCAAGGACATCGAGGCGCTGGCCGGCGTCAATCTCGCGCTGCTGAGCGGCCTGCAATCGCTGGTCCGTCTGCAGGCCGAGTACCTGAGTGGCACCGCAGCCGATCTGCAGTCGCTCGGCACGCCGAAGCAGGGCGATGACGCCAAGGCTTCGGCTGTGCGCGTGACCGACCTGCTGCCGCTCAGCCTGAACAAGGCCGTGACCGGTCTGCGCGGCCTGACCGACACCGTGTACAAGACGCAAGCCGACAGCTTTGCCGTGGTCGGCAAGCGTTTCGCGGAGAACGTGGAAGAAGTGAAGAGCATCCTGCGCCCCAAGCCGTAACCCCCGCGGCACGGCCTCCCCGGGCCGTGCCGTCCCGCCCGCTTCAGGGCAATGCATCCAGGACGACTTGATGACAATAAACGGTGCCAGCGTTGAATCTGGCCACAAGATGGCAATCCGGACCGTAGACCTGGATGGACAGGTGCTGCGGGTCGGCATCCGGCCCGGCAACGATGCGGGGCCGCCGCTCCTCATGTTCAACGGTATCGGCGCCAATCTCGAACTCGTCGAACCGTTCGTCGATGCGCTCGAGGGTGTCGAAGTGATCATCTTCGATGTCCCCGGCGCTGGCGGTTCTCCCGCGCCGCTGCTTCCCTATCGTCTGTCCAACCTGTGCGTGCTCGCCGACAAACTGCTTGGCCATCTCGGCTATGAAGGGCAGGTCGACGTGCTCGGCGTTTCCTGGGGCGGGGCGCTCGCGCAGGAGTTCGCGCATCTCTACCCGATGCGCTGCCGGCGCCTTGTGCTGGCGGCAACGTCGCCCGGCGTGATCATGGTGCCGGGTAGCGTGTCGGTCCTCTCGAAGATGATCGGCGCGCGCCGCTATAACGACCCGGACTACCTGCGGCGCGTGGGCGCCGATATCTATGGCGGTGCCTTCCGCGACGATCCCGGATTGCTGGAAGCGCACGGCCGGCATATGCATCCGCCGCGCGGCCGCGGCTATGTGTACCAGTTGCTGGCGGCATGGGGATGGAGCAGCCTGTTGTGGCTCGGCGCTCTGGGCCAGCCCACGCTGGTCATGCACGGCTCCGACGATCCCATCGTGCCCCTGGTCAATGCCAGGATCCTCGCTTCGCGCATTCGACATGCAGCGCTCCACATCTTCGACGATGGACACCTCTTTCTCCTGACTCGCGTCAGCGAAGCAGCAACGGTGGTGCTGCGTTTCCTGCGTCAGCCTCAGGCCTGACGCAGTGGCCCCCCCCGGAATCCGGGAGGCCACCTTTGTCAGATTCGCTTTAGTCAGAATTTGTGACGCAGGCCTACGGCTGCACCGATCATCGTGCTCTGCCCGTTGCCAAGGGCATAGCTGTTGCCCAGCGACAGGCTGTTGGCGTAGACGGTTGCCAGCGATTCGAGCATCAGGCCGGCGTTCCTGGCGAACGCCGTGGTCACATAGACATCGGTACGCTTCGAGAACGCGTAGTTCGCGACGAAGGCGATCTGCCATGGGTTGGCCACTTGCGTGTTGCCGTACAGACTCTTCACGTTGTCGTAGTTGTATTCGAGCGTGAGGCCCACGGCAGGGGAGACCTGGTAGATCGCACCGATCCAGTAGAAATCGTCACGCTGAAACATAACGTCCGCCGCATTCGTGTTTCGACCCCAGCGATAACCGCCCATGATCCTGGCCGGGCCGTAGGCGTAGCTGGCGCCGACCACGGCCTTCCTGACGGTGCCACTGCTCGTATCGATGGTCGGATTCCACTGGTCGTAGCCGATGGTGAGGCCAATCGGACCCGCTTCATACGCCACGGCAGCCCCGTAGGCGGAGTCGCGCCGAAACTGGCCAGGCACCTCGCCATTGCCACCAATCGGCGTYGCGATGCCGACCGTCGCGGGCAGGGCCACCCCGACGCCAAAGGACCAGTGTGCAATTGCCTTCACCGGGCCAAACTGGCCGCTGTACTTGAKGGTGTTGTCTTCGCGGAAATTCGGGCCCGATTGCAGGATGATGGGCTCGTACTGCGTGGCATAGGCGGTCGGCGAGTAATTCGCGAGCATCTCGAACATCGAGGTGTACTGGCGGCCAAAACTGACCTGGCCATAAGAACTCTGCAGGCCCACCAACGCCTGGCGGCCGAACAGGCGGCCACTTTGCTGCGAGGTGCCGGTCTCCAGATTGAAGCCGCTTTCCAGGACAAAGATGGATTTCAAGCCACTACCGAGGTCTTCAACACCACGCAGGCCCCAACGCGACCCGGCCAGTCCGCCCGAGGTCATACGGGCGACGTCATGGGATGGCCCGCGATTGAACTGATTGAACGCCGTAGGTACAACGCCCAGGTGATTGACATACTCGACGTTCACATCCGCCACACCGTAGAGCGTGACGCTAGACTGCGCAAATGCCGCCCCAGAACACAGGGGCAGCGATGCGATGGCGATGTTCTTCAGTTTCACCCCGGTCTCCTCCCATCATCTTGCATGGAGATGCGACGTCGGACCCTCCCATGGCACTCATCATAGGAGAGTTGGGGAGGGCGGTCAGGTCTGTGCCTGCGAGGCGCGCTCGGTCTCGATGCGACGCAGGTCGGCGGCGTAGTACTTGCGCCCGATCGCGAAACACAATGTGGCGCACAGGCCGGCCAGCGGAATGATCTGCAGGGCGCCAAGCAAACCGATTCTGTCGGCGAGCAGTCCCGTCACAAAGGGACCGGGCGCMAGGCCCAGCAGGTTGTTGGCGAGCGTGAGCGTGGCGAAGGCCGTCGCGTGAATGCTGGGATGCGTGAGGTTGGCCACCACGGCGCTCGCCGGTCCGGCCGTACCGCCGACCAGTAGCATGCCGGCAAAGATCAGGACCATTTGCGTCGTGCCCGCCGGCGTGTGGAAGGCCGCCACGAGCAGCACGCAGCTGGTGGTGCTGTAGGCAATGGCCATCAGCCACTTGCGGGTCGGGGCATTGCGGGCGGCCCAGTCGGTCAGCGCACCGCAGGCAATCATGCCTGCGCCGGCCGCCAGCACGAAGCCTGCGGCTGTCAGGCCTGCACGGTCCGTCGCCATGCCGTAGTAGCGTGACAGGTAGCTCGGCATCCACGCAAGCAGGGCGCCCGTGACCAGCAACTGCATGGCGCTGCCGACATAGGTACAAAGAATCGAAGGGGCCGAGAACAGGGCRGATACCAGGGGCCGCAAAGCCAGGCGTTTGGGTGCTCCCGCGTCGCCCTTGTCCTCGCCAATCCGCGCGCGCTGCGCCTTCAGGCGCGGTTCCGTCACCACGAAGCGAAACACGGCTACGAGTATCAGGCCGAAGATGGCCATCGCGGCGAACGCCCAGCGCCACCCGAGATGAGCGGCGAGGGTGCCGCCCAGGGCCATTCCCAGCACCGATCCGAACGGGCCGCCGGCRATGAACGCGGCGCTCAGGCTGGAGCGCAAGCGGCGGGGRAATACCGACAGCACCATGGCAATGCCCACGCTGCCATAGGCGGCTTCGCCGACGCCCACGCACAGTCGGGCGATGAACATTTCGCCGAAGTTCGTCGCCACGGCACAGCCGAGCGTAGCGAGGCTCCACAAGCCGGCCATCAGCATAAGGCTCTTGACCCGGCCCCAGCGGTCCGCGAGGACAGACAGTGGCAATGTCAGGATACCCACCATCAGCGCAACAATGCCGCCGAGCGCGCCGAGTTCCGTATCGGTCAGCGCCCATTCCTGCTTCAGTAGCGGAAATACGGCATTGAGCACCTGGCGCGACATGTAGTCTGACAGCAGCAGACCAAAGCCCAGCGCGAACACTACCCACGAGTAGTAGTGGAGTCCGACTGGCCTGACTGGATCTGCTGCCATGGTCGGAAATGTGGAACGTTGTTCGAGCATGAATACCTCAGAAGGATCACTTTGACGACTCCCGGCCACTTGAGCCGAGGCGCTGACGCGTCCTTCCATGGCGCTTGCCAACGTCCGGTCGCAACGGAAGCAAGTATCTAGAATCAGTTGCGTACGGTTTGACCGTTCGGGACATGCATTTTGCTTTTCGGGATAGTCCGGGAAAACCTGAGGGCCCGGATGCCGTGTCCGGTGGTCCGACGCCGACTTCGGCGAACTGCACCGGGTCASCTAGTATGAAATGCGACGAGGCGAATGCATCGAACTCGTCTTTTCCCTAACGACACGGTTGCCATGCAAGACAAGCCTGACACAACAACATTCGTGCCGTTCAGCGTGTTGCTGCGCGATGGACGGGAGGTGCTGGTTCGGGAGATTGCCGAAGACGACAGGGCTGGCCTGCTGGCGGCGTTCGACAGACTTTCCGCCGACGCGCGTTACACGAGATTCATGGCCGCCATGCAACAGCTACCCGAAGCCATGCTCGAGCACGCAACGCATCCGTCGCCGGAGTGCGAGCTTGCCCTGGTGGCAGTAGCCACCAAAGGCAAGGGCCCGTCTATTGTGGGGGGCGTGCGCTATGCCGCGGCGCCCGGCAACGATACCTGCGAGTTTGCGGTCACGATCGTCGATGACTGGCATGGGCTTGGCCTTGCCAGCCGACTGCTGAGCACGCTAATCGACACCGCTCGCCGCCGCGGTTACCGATCCATGGAAGGCTATGTC
Organism: Cupriavidus sp. KB_39; assembly: GCF_052114485.1. NCBI lineage: Bacteria > Pseudomonadati > Pseudomonadota > Betaproteobacteria > Burkholderiales > Burkholderiaceae > Cupriavidus > Cupriavidus sp. KB_39. The sequence goes on along the minus strand of NZ_JBFREV010000032.1, from coordinate 71,039 downwards.
CTGTCGATGTTGGCCGTTATTAGTAATGTCACCTTTGCGACGAATAGAGATGTCACCTGAGGCTGCCTCCCCGTACGCTCCGAGTTTCGTCGGGCGCTTTGGGAGGCAGCCATGCACAGACAAGGATTGGTGACCATGAGCATGCGCGAAGTTGACCGCATGAAGGTGATCCAGGCTGTGGCCGATGGGCACCTTGCGCGCTGGCGGGCAGCCGAACGTCTGGGCGTCAGTGCCCGGCATGTCAGACGGCTGGTCTTGCGGCTCCTGGAGGACGGGCCAAGCGGGCTGGTATCGCGCAAGCGCGGACGTTCCAGCAATCGCCAGTTGCCTCCCGGCCTGGAATCTCGTGTCCGCGGCCTCGTCCGCGACAGCTACGCCGACTTTGGGCCGACCCTGGCCGCCGAGAAGCTGCGCGAGCGCCACGGCATTGATATCTCCTCYGCGTGCGTCCGCCGGATCATGATCGACGCCGGCTTCTGGGTGCCGAGGAAGCTGCGCCCGCCCAAGGTCCACCAGCCGAGGAACCGCCGCGCCTGCCTGGGCGAGCTGGTGCAGATCGATGGCAGCGATCATCACTGGTTCGAGGACCGGGCGGCGGCGTGCACGCTGCTGGTCTACGTCGACGACGCCACCGGCCGGCTGATGCAGCTGCTGTTCGTGCCGACCGAATCGACGCCAGCCTACTTTGCCGCCACCCGGGCCTATATCGAACGGCACGGCAAGCCGATGGCGTTCTATTCCGACAAGGCTGGCGTCTTCCGCGTCAACCGACAGGAGAATGCCGAAGGCCGCGGCTATACSCAGTTCGGGCGCGCCCTCTTCGAGCTGAACATCGACATCCTGTGCGCCAACACGAGCCAGGCCAAGGGCCGCGTCGAGCGAATGAACGGCACGCTGCAGGACCGGTTGGTCAAGGAATTGCGGCTGCGGGAGATTTCCAGCATGGAAGCCGCCAACGCCTACGCGCCGGCCTTCATGGCTGACTTCAACGCGCGCTTCGCCAAGGTGCCGCGCAGCGACTTCGATGCCCATCGGCCGCTGCGCGGTGACGAGGACCTGGAACGGATCTTCAGCTGGCGCGAATGGCGCAAGGTCTCGCAGAGCCTCACACTGCAGTATGCGAAGGTCATGTACCTGATCGAGGACCTGCCTGAACATCGCCGGCTGATCCACCGCTATATCGAGGTGGCGGAGTACCCCGATGGCCGGGTCGAGCTATGGGCCGATGGCGCTGCCCTGCCCTACACCACCTATGACCGGTTGCCGGAGGTGGATCAGGGCGCGATCGTGGGGAACGCGCCATCGCGGGAACGGAATGTCCCACCCTGCTCCCGGCTCAGGCGCCATCGGCCAGCGCCACCGCCTTACGGGCACCCCACAAAAAACATCCCACCCCGCACAAAAAGCACGCCCGGACTGACATTTCTATTTAGCGGAAGACCCGACCTTTCAGAACCGCCTAGACAAGGGATGTCACGGCCAAGTTGTAATGTCGTATCTGGGCCAGATTCAAATGTCGTACCCCCAGGGCGTGTCAAGCTGCCAGCTTTCGTAGGCTGCCGGAGCAACACCATGGGACGACCGGATACGATCACCATGAGCATGCGGGAACTGGATCGCTGCAAAGTCATCAAGGCCGTCGTGCGAGACGGCCTGATGGTCTGGCGCGCCGCTGAGAAGCTTGGCATCAGCCGCCGCCAGGTCGAGCGGCTGGCGCAGCGCTACCGGCAAGACGGCCCGCAGGGCTTGGTGTCCCGCCGCTGGGGACAGTCCGGCCACAACCAACTATCGCCGGGGCTCGAATCCCGGGCCCGCGGCCTGATCCGCGACAGCTACGCCGACTTCGGACCCACGCTAGCTGCCGAAGCTGCGGGAGCGCCATGGGATCGACCTGGCCAAGGAGACGGTGCGGCGGATCATGATCGACGCCGGCTTCTGGGTGCCGAGGAAGCTGCGCCCGCCCAAGGTCCACCAGCCGCACAACCGCCGGGCCTGCCTGGGCGAGCTGGTGCAGATCGACGGCAGCGATCACGCGTGGTTCGAGGACCGGGCGCCGGCGTGCACGCTGCTGGTGTTTGTCGACGACGCCACCGTCCGGCTAATGGAGCTGCTGTTCACGACGGCAAGTACACCAACTCGCTCGCCTTCTTCAGCCGCTTGCAGTCCGTCCTCGAAAGCGTAGTGAAGCTGAGATTCGCGCTTGGTTGGCAAGCCGGACTGGCTGACAATCGGCCAGGAAATCACAACAAGTGCTCCGTGCGAGGATCTGTGAACCCAGTCAGGCAGCTCGCTTCTGWAGCGAATAATTCGGCGAACGCCTCCASCCGAGTCCTTGGTAGCGGTGACCTCCCAAGCCCTGACTCGCGTGTGAAAACGAGGTGACTGCGACCATMGTGGCGAMAAACCATTTTGAGAAGCGCATCTGGATATGTAGGATTGATTTAGATGGAACTGTTGCGGCGGCAAATCCAAGCGGCCTCCTGGAGGTCTTATTCTTTTTGAAGTGTCGCGGGATGGCTCGATTTGTTCCAGATTCGTTGAGAGGCGTTGTTGCGCGGCCTCAGCCCTGGTGGCGCCCGCTGCAGTCGGCGCGATCCAGCAGCAACCGGCAGCTTTACGCTCAGCCCCTACCTGYTGAGYCTGCCGCTGGTACTGGCGGCGGTCATTCTGGTCGCGTGGTTCCGGCCACGCGATACGGGCCCGATGGTCGTGGCTCCGTCGAGGCACGCTGMGTGCCCCCTCAGGCCTTGGCTGCGGGAGGCGGTGCGCAGGACTCGCGCATAACGACTTGCGTGGTCAGCCGTACTTCCTGCCCCCCCTGCTCCTTCGCCTGTGCGCGCTCCGCGGCGCCGCCAATCGCTCGCAGCAGAATTTCAGCGGCGGCCGTGCCCACGGCCTCGAGGTCCCAACTGATCGCGGTGATCGCGGGCGAATACAGTTGGGGCAGATCGCCGTCGCCGACGCAGATCAGGCTGACATCGTGCGGCACCCGATGGCCGGTTTGTCGCGTTGCCTGCAGTACACCCGACAGGATGCGCGTGCCCAGGCAAATGAATGCCGTCGGCCGGGACTTTGCGGAAAGCAGGGCCAGCGCGTCGCTGAACGACAAATCCATGGCCGAGCGGCTGGCTCGGACGAGCGTTTCATCCACCGTCAGGCCACGCTCGGCCATCGCCGCGCGATATCCATCGATACGCTCGCGTCCGGGTCGCAAGGCACCGTCGGAGGTCATCAGCGCGATGCGCGTATGACCCAGGTCAAGCAGATACCGGCAGGCTTCGTATGCGCCGCGGAAGTGGTCGACGTGAACGCCCGATCCCTGCTCGCCGAAGTCGCGGTCCATGGCAACCACGGCCAGATCACGCGAGATCTGTTCAAGATAGTCGGCACGCTCTACTTCACAGGGCCCGAGAATCAGTCCATCGACGCGTCGCCGGCGGAACAGGTCCACCATCAGCTCTTCCTGCGCCTTGCTATTGTGAGTGTTTCCAACCACCATGGCGTAGCCTTCGCGCTGCAGGCGCATCTCCACCGCRGTAATGATGCGGGCATACAGGGGGTTGGCCAGATCGGAAACCAGCAGTCCCACCACGCCAGAAGTACCTGTGCGCATGCTCTGCGCAATCGGATCTGGTGCATACGCCAGCGCCTTCGCTGCGCGTTCGACGGCCTGGAGAGCCGCTTCGCTTACGGGACCGCTACGATTTAACGCCCGCGAGGCCGTGCCCAGCGACACGCCGGCCGCCCGCGCCACGTCACGAATCGTGACGCGGGCGGGCGTATCGGAACTAGGGGTGCGCGTTCGGCTGCTCATTTTTGATCCCGGGGCTTGCTAGCGGATGGCGGCAGTGCGGCCGGCTTCGCTCGCGATTATCGCCCAAATCCGCCCCGCCCCTTGCCACATCTAGTACATCGCACGGCCGCCACTGATGTCGAAAACCGCCCCGGTGCTGAAGCTGCAACGCGCGGAGCACAGCCAGGCCGCCATCTCGGCGACCTCCTCGACGCGGACGAAGCGTTTCATCGGCACGCGCTCCAGCAGTCGCGCCTGCAGTTGCGCACGCTGGCTATCGTCGTAGACGCCGAAGATATCGGTGTCAGCCGCGCTGGGCGTGATGCAGTTGACCAGCACACCGGTTTCGGCCAATTCCTTGCCCAGGCTTTTGGTCATCGATATCAGCGCTGCCTTCGATGCAGCGTAGGCGCCGGCGAAGGGGTTGCCCTCCTTCCCGGCAATCGACGCCACATTAACCACGCGGCCATAACCGTGACTCACCATGAGGGGAACCACAGCCTGCGCGCACAGCAACCCGCCAAAGACGTTCACGTCGAAGACGCGCTTCCATTCATCGAGAGAGGCCTCGATCGTCGGGCCGCTGCGCCCCAGAATCGCGGCATTGTTGACCAGCACCGTGGGCGCTCCCAGCGCTTCCGTGGACTGTGCCAGCGCGCGGTCGACCTGAGCGCGATCCGTAATGTCAACCGCGACAGACATCGCGTTTGCGCCACTTGCACGCAGCGATTGCACAGCCTCGTTGAGTTGCCCGGCATCGCGATCCCACAATGCTACGGAAAAACCCTCTGCGGCCAGACGGGCACCAATCGCCAATCCAATGCCACGCGCAGCGCCCGTCACCACCCCGACGCGTCGCCCTGCTTCCCTGCTTTCGTTGGCGGTCATTGCGGCGCTCCGATCCGGCGGATGGGATCAGCGCCGTCCCAGCCTTTGGCAGCGGCGGCAATCGACGCGAAATACTCGCCCTTGCCGCCCGCCATTTCCGAAATCTCCACGATGTTGCCCGGCAAGTCCGCGTGGACGTAATAGGCAAATCGGCCGCGCATGCCCATGCGGCCACCATGCCCCTCTACGTAGCCGCGCCCACGTAAGGCTTCCGCGTACTCGTCGAACCGGTCGTCTGTCCAGTAGGCGATATGCTGCATGCCCTCTCCTGCCCGCTTCAGGGAATCCAGATACAGCGACGGCGCTTCGTTGCGTTGCTGGATCAGCTCGATCTGGACGCCCCCTGAATTGGCAAGGGCGATAGACAGGTCTGGCAGTGCCGATGTCTTCCCGTAGTAACGGAACTCGGTGGTACCAACGGCTTCCTTGTAGAACCAGGGGCCGACGCCCAACACGTCGCTCCAGTGCCGCATGGCCTTCTCAATGTCGCGCACGACATAGCCAATCTGGCAAACGCCACCAAACAGCAAACTCATTGCCTCCCTCCCCAAAATTGGAAACGTTTCCAGTTCCAACTCTAGTCTGCGTTGCGTTCAGATGCGACATAGAGTTTACCATGATTGCCGTGCCCCACATGGTCTACCAAACTTTCATGGAAACGTTTCCACATCGATTGGAACGCACTGAAGACGTCTGCATCGCAGAACGGACGGATACCCACGGAGACAGCCATGAACAGATTTCTCGCCAGCGCCCTGCTCGCCCTTGCCACCACCGCCGCCCAGGCCGGCGATGTCGCCACTTATCCCGATCGCCCTATCCGCATGCTRTTGCCCTTCTCCGCCGGCGGCGGCGGCGACATCCTCGGCCGCCTGCTCGCCGAACGCTTCGCGGCGCAACTCAAGCAGCCGGTAGTGGTGGAGAACAAGCCGGGTGCGGCTGGCACGATCGGTACCCACGCCGTCGCCACCGCAGCACCGGATGGCTACACGATCATGATCGGCGGCATGTCGACCCACCAGCTTGCGCCGGCCACGTACACGAAGCTGCCCTACGACCCGGTGCGCGACTTCCAGAGTCTGGGGGCGATAGGGAATTCGTCAATCGTGATGATTGCTGCCAATCAGTATCCAGCGAACAACCTCAAGGAACTGATTGCGCTCTCGCGCAAGGACAAGACGCCGATTCAGTATGCAAGCTGGGGGGCGGGATCCACGGGCCACTTCTGTGGCGAGGTCCTGAGCCAGAAGAGCGGCATACCGATGCAGCACGTGCCATACAAGGGCACGTCGCAGATTGTGACCGACATCCTCGGCAACCACATCTCTGTGGGCTTCGTCGATATGGTGACTGCCACCCCTTTCGTCAAGGAAGGCAAGGTCAAGGCGCTCGCTGTATGCACGCGACGTTCGCCTAGCTTGCCAAACGTCGCCAGCTACCAGGAACAGGGGGTGGACTTCGACCGCGAACTGACCTGGGTCATGTACGTGCCAGCAAAGACGCCAAAACCCATCGTGGAGAAATTGTCTCGCGTCCTGGAAACCACGCTCAAGGAGCATGACGTCGTCAACAAGCTGCTCTCGCTGGGTATCACCGCAAAGTATGTGCCCGGACCTGAGCAACAGGCTGTCAATGCCCGCGATATTCCCATGTGGAAGGCAATCGCGACGCAAGCGAACATCAAGCTGGATTGAGCGACCGGCCKCACACACAGCACCCGATCACCATTCGAATYCTCATCATCTACCACAGGAGATTTTTAATGTCAGCTACGCTCGACGCCGCACGCATCAAGACCGTGCGGGACCACATGGCTCTGGAATGTGTCCATGACTGGGATGCCGTCATCGATACGTTTGCCCACCCCCGTTACGAAATGCATGGCAGCGGCGTTGTCTTTGACGGAGAAACCGAGGTGCGCGGCTACTTTGATTCGTCGCGGATTCCCTTCCCCGACCTCAAGAACGAAATTATCGCCATTGCTGCCGTCGACCAAACGGTGCTCGTAGAGTTCTGGTTGCAGGGCACGCATCTCGGTCCGCTCCAGGCCAACGGCAAGACCTTCGCACCGACGGGCCGCACCTTCCGGGTTCGAATGGCCGCCACGTTCGAGTTTGCGCCGGGCTCGGACAAGATCATCTGCGAGCGCCCATACTCGGCGCCCGACGCCAAGCTGCGCGCGCTCGGCCTRCGCTAAGGGACGCCGGCATGGGAGATTCAGCACTTGCAATCGCCAGTGGGCATGGCCGGCTGGCCGGTAAGGTCGCCATCGTCGTGGGCGCTGGCTCCAGTGGCGCGGACGTCAGCAATGGCTCTGCCGCGGCCATTGTCTATGCGCGGGAAGGCGCGCGCGTCCTCTGCGTAGACCGCGACACCAAAGCCGCGCAACGCGTTGTTGAGCAAATCCGCGAAGCCGGCGGCGATGCACTGCCGTTCGAGGCCGACGTATGCMGTAAGGCCCAGCTTGCAGCCATGGCCAGCTATTGCGCATCCGAGTTCGGACGCATCGATGTACTACATAACAATGTCGGTATCGAGATCGTGGCGGAGCTCGAGGATATCCGCGAAGAAGATTGGGATCGCGTCTTCGACATCAATCTCAAAGGCGTCATGCTGGCMTGCCAGCAGGTARTCCCTCGCATGGTGAAACAGGGCGGTGGTTCGATCGTAAACATTTCGTCGATCGCCAGCCGAAAATGGAGCCCGATGCCGTTTCTGGCTTACAACACGTCAAAGGCGGCGCTCAACCATATGACGCGTGTGCTCGCGCGCCGCTACGCTTCTGATCGTGTTCGGGCTAACGTCGTGGTCCCCGGATTGATCGACACACCACACGCCGCGCACCTGACCAAGGGTGACGCTGCGGCGGGACAAGCCGCACGCGACGCGCGAAATCTGCGTTGCCCGATGGGCCACCAAGGCACTCCATGGGACATCGCCTATGCGTCGCTGTTCTTGGCAAGCGATGAATCTCGCTACATCACCGGCACCGAGATTGCAGTCGATGGCGGACTTTATCTCTGAGCCACSCGGACTTCCGGACACTTTCAACATACCGGCGACGAGACACATCTAWATCCGCGCGATTCGACTCGTCGCCTCAGGAGATTTGCATCATGGCATTGCCCAAGGTCTTTACCCATCAGGATCGACTGCTGTCCCTCAACATTCACGATGCAGTGGCGTTCCCAGGCTCGGAATCCGGCTCCACCATCGTCCCGCTCTTCCTCGATCGTGAGAGCGGTGTCTGGGTCCTGTACGGAAAATTCGAGCCAGGCACGACACTGCCGCCCCATTTCCACACCGGGACCGTCCACTTCTTCACGACGAAGGGCGAATGGAACTATGTCGAGTACCCAGAGGACCCGCAAACAGCCGGTAGTTACCTGTATGAACCGGGCGGCTCCATTCACACGTTCTCGGTACCGGCCGATGCCAAAGAGCCCGCTGAGGGCTTTATGGTCGTCTATGGCGCCAACGTAATCTTCAAGGACGGCGAATACCAGTCCGTGCGTGACGCCGGTGCGATCGAGGACGGCATTCTTAATGCCGCCAAGGCCATGGGGCTGCCAACCCCACGGTATATCCGGCCAACCGGCGGAGCCACGTTCTCGCRCGACTGAATTTTCACGCCCGTATGCTGTGTAGGAGTGTCTCAAGGGGCACGCCTCAAAAAAACTAACTTGATGGAGACAGAGCCCAGCAGCAATTCTGGTCCGATGCGCATTTCGTGGATGGCGATCTATCCCACGGCACCTGGATCGAGGACGCGCGAGCCTTGACACGCGTTCCGCATGTAGTAACGACCGTTTCTGGTACGAGGTCAGCCACCTGAATTCAGTGGCTTTTACGCTGTTTGCTGTGCCCGCTACGTCAGTGGGCATCCCGAGCGGAAATCGATGCAGCGCAGCATGCGCCGAGCATAGGATGTCTTTCACTTGTTGCCATGCTACTCACGGCTTACCCCGTTCGGAGCACGCACACTCTGCTGCGATCGGCGCCGCCTCTCTACTTCGTCAACGCGTCGCGCCGTTTGCGCCAGTAACGGTCGAACAGGGTCGAGAGGTCCCCTTCCACCGCGCCGATCGAACACGCCTCACCCTGCGGCCGATGTGTGCCGAAGATGTCCCGCCCATTGATCGGAGCCGCCATGCATAGCGCATTGTCGCCACCGTTGCCGGCCGGACTCAGTGGACGCAGCGGTGCATAAAACGGCCCCAGTATCGGGAAAACACTGGGAATCGTGCTGCCGCAGGCATTACCGGGAAACTGGAGGTTATGGCCAAGGTCGCGGAATGTGCGCTGCGCATCCGCGCCCCCGCAGGCGCCATTCCAGTTACCCAGCACGATGGTGTTGGCGAACTCGATGGCCGATGTATCACCACAAAGCTGGGCGTGCTGTACGGGACGGCTGCCATTACCGGCGATGGTGACGTTCAGGAATCGCACGTTGCCGCCATGGAACGCGCCAGCGCCCTGCTTTGCCGAGTTGTCGACAAGGATCGTGTTCGCAATCTGCCCCATGGCSGGCATGCACAGCGTCTGAATAGCGGCGCCGGTATTGGCGGTGTTCTGGCGAAACAGGCTGCCTCTGCTGTCGAGCCGCGCCTGCCGCGCGTAGATGGCGCCGCCCGCCGTACCGGCCGTGTTACCGACAAAGCCATCGACGCTGATCTCCACCAGCGCAGACTCTCCCGCATAGATTGCGCCGCCGGCACGGGTGGCGACGTTGCGCTCGAATCGGCTGTTTCGCACGCGCAGGCTGCCCTGCCGTTGCAAATCCCAGACGGCCGCGATGGCGCCCCCGCTGCCGGCCGCCTGGTTGGCGCGGAACGTCACCTTGCGCATGACCGCCGTGGCACCGTGTGTCTGGCGGATAGCACCGCCATCGCCGCCGGCGCGATTGCGCTCGAACTGGCTATCTTCCACGGTCAGCGCGCAGCGCGACAGGATGGCGCCGCCGTCCTGTGTATCGGCGTTATCGGCAAACCAGGCATTCCGGATGGTGACTTCGCAGTTTCCCGCCGCGCTGCCGCCAAAGCTGGCGTGGCCATTGCGCAGGAATTGGGTATCCGCAATGCGCACCGTGGTGCCCGGCCCCGTGGCCAGCACCTCGCCACCCCTGTTGTCGGTCAGACGACTGTTTTGCGAGATATCGAGTTCTCCTTCGGACACCACCAGCACGGGACCGGTATTCTCGGCAATCCAGGCATCGCGCAAGACGAGATTGCCCGCCAGCAGCCAGATCGGACGAATTGAGTTGCGGATGGTGGTCCCTGCCAGCAACGATACCGCCCCTTCCCCCGAAATCACGCTGCCTGGGTTGCCGCCCGATGTGCCACCCCCACGGATCGTGATACGYGTGAACGAGGCGTGTACACCGGCGCGGATCCCGAACATGCGGTGTCCGTTGCCATCGAGCGTGACCTTGCCCTCGCCGTCGATCACCAYGTCCCGGCYGAGCGCATGCGTGGTGGTGAAGGCGATGGTCCCGGCGCAAGCAAACGTGATACGCCCGCCGGCCTGGAGCGCCTCGCTCAGGTCCGTGCGTGCATCACCGGGCCAGACGTCCTGGCCGCAGGCCGTGACGGTGGCATCGGCATGGGCCAGGCCCGCGACGAGCRTYGGCACGATACCGTGCAACCACTTCGTAATCAGGTTCATGGCGGACCCAGCAGGATGAACATCGGGTTATCCAGCCGCGTGAAATCGAGCACGATCCTGCGCCGCGTCACCGGACTGGTGATCTCGACGCGGCCGTCGCCGCCCGATGTCATGGGCGCCACGCCCAGCGCGCCCGGGGCGGCGCCCGCGTGAGGCCAGTCATCGCGGTCCGGCTGTGCGGTGCCGTTGACGGACGTCACCTGTACGCAATCGAAACCGATACGCTGGCCGGTCGTGCCTCGCACCGACACGTATTCACCATTGCAGGCGGAGCCCGTGCCCATCAGCGGACCGGGCCCCGGATTCCGTTGCCGCGCGCGCGTGCTGAATGTCTCGAAGTCCATCTCCGCGCCGTCGACGATCTCGATCAGGCCGACGTTATCGAACGGGCCGAAACGCGAGTCGTTCCCTGCGCGCGGCTCGTTGTAGATGGCCATCCAGAACGTGGGACCGGCGTTGTAACCCGGGCACGCGGGATCGTCGGACCGGACCAGGAACCAGTTCGGGCGCTGGTCATCCGGCTTCATGCACGCTCTCAGGTCGTCTGGAATCATGAGATTGACGCCGCAAGCGAAGCCGTCCCAGACGCACAGGTTCTGGTCGTAGCTGGGGGCATGGCCCCCCACCTCCGCCCGCCTGCCATCGAAACGCAGGAAACGCTCCAACGAAGAACGGCGTGTATCCGATTCCCGAACGCGTTCCTTGCGGTCGAACAGCGGTGCGACGTGCGGGGGGCCGGCCAGCATCAGCGTCGTCGGCACCGCCGCGCCCAGGCCGTCTTGCGTGTCCTTGAGGATGGTGCCGTCAAGTCCATCGGTGGTCGTGTTCATCGGCATGCCCGTGGTCACGCCGCCGGCCGTGATCGTGAAACTGGCCCCGCTGGAAACGATCTCCCAGCCATCGTGGTGAATGCGCTGATGCACGAGCGGCGCATGGCCGCGTTCCATCGCCAACGAGAAGATGGCTTCGTCGGGCCGCCAGTATGACGTGGCCGCATAGATCGCCTGCGACGCGTACGCGCTGGTGGCCGCATAGGAATTGCCGCCGCCTGCCGGCAGGTTCAGCGATGGGCCGAAGTACAGCAGTCCCAGGGCGTGCAGGTAGTCGGCGCCCTCGCTGAGGTCGAACAATCCGTTGAACGGCCATTTTTTGGGATCGTGAGGCAGGCCATCGACGTGAAACAGGTACTCGCGCTTGCGGCGATATGGCACGATGCGCCGCCCTTCGTTGCTCGATATCGCATACTTCGCCACCGCATACTCAAGCGCAAGCTGCGCGCCAGTTCTGACATCGGGGTCCTTGGCAAAATCGGCAAGGTTCATGATCGCGGCCAGGCTGTATCGCTGATAGGGCCGGCTGTTGTATTCGAGGAAGTCGGCCTTCACCACGCGTTGGGTATGTTCCAGCAGCCATTCGCGYAGATTCTTCTGGTCGCTCGCATAGCCGGTGCCCCCATTCGACATGATGTACTGGTTGTTGAGGTACTTCGTGGTGTTGATCAGGAAGAGGTGATTCTCGGTTTCCGGAATCGTGAGCACCAGCGCGAGGGCAGCTGCCGTGGCGACCCCCGCGGCCACCACGCTTACCAGCACCAGCAGGAGCACGCCGCCAAGACCGGCAGTGAAGATGGTCACCGCCACCGCCGCAGCGATCAGGAAGATGATCAGCAGAATCCAGGCGAGGTCTTCCAGCGTGTTCGCCAGGTCTTCCATGAACCCGTCGAAGCCGTCGCGGTCGTCCGATCGCTCCTGCGGGCTGCCGACACTGCGCTCCTCGTTGCCGCATTCCCACAGGTGATAGCGCTCCTGCGCGGGGCCGCCATCGATATCGATCAATTGATCGTTGAGCCTGGTCCTCGCTTCCTGTGACAGGATGGGCCGCGCGCGGTCCAGCTCGGCTACGCGGATCAGGTCCTTCAACGTGGCGTCCCAGTCGCCGTGCGTCTTGCCCACGCGGCCCGCGCACAGCATCCCGTCCGTCCCCACCTGCTGGGTGCCCCGCGACATATTGAGCAGCGCCGTGTTGGCCTGCGCAATCAGACAGGCCGTGGCAATGCGGAAGGTCAGGTGTACGCGTCCGAAGTCTGTCGGAATGCTCGGGTCCGGTGGATCCTGCAGGACAGCCGATACGTTGTAGAAACCGGGCGTTGCGCATACGGGCGGCGCGAATCCCACCAGCTTCTGCTGCAGTGGCGCCACATCGGGCAGGCTGCCTTCTGGCGGGCTCACCAGCGCTTTCCAGATGGGATCGTCGAGGAACTTGTCTGCGGCAGCGATGCGGGTCGCTTCGTCAGTGGACCTGCACTCGTCCTCGAACAGCCGGCAGATCACGGTACGGTCGAACGTCACCGTTGCCGTACACCAGCCCGGTTCGAACTCCGCCAATGGCAAACGACGCCTGCCGAGCTGGCTCCACACGACCTTGCCGAGGACTTCGGCGGCCATGTCCTCGCTGCTGTCGTGCGCGCGGAAGCGATTGACGAAGTCGAGTTCCATCCCGCACGCCATCACCGAGATCACCCGGGTGCCGCGCACCGGCAACGTGTCGATGGCCTGCGTGACAAAGACCGGTGCCTCGGCCATCGGCACCTGATACTGCACCGTGTCGGGTGCCGCCTGCGTCAGGCCAGGTGCCACGGCCCACAACAAGCCGAGCGTCAGCCGTACAAGCCTTGAGCATCTTCTTTTTATCATTGGCGCCTCATCGTTCGGCACGCGGGGACGCGCGCGGCAAACGCCTGAGGGCCGCAGGCAATGAGAGCAGCTTAGAAGGTGGCGGCGAAAGCGCAAATTCGCGCGATTTCAGCCTGATCTGCGTGGAATTTTCGTCTAACGTCAGATTCTGATGTCATGCCGCGCGCGTTTCACGGGTCCCGGTTTGCAAGTTTCCCCTCAAGACGGACAAGGCCGATCCCCCCACAAATGACTGCTAAAGGCGAGGCCGATGCCCGAGGTATTGGGTAGTGATTCAGCTGCCACCCTGCGCGCACTCGCCGACCATGTCGCTTCCGATGCTTTCCTCGATGCGTATGTCGATGACCAGAATGCGACCGTCAAGCGTGCCTAGGCACGGTCGGTGTGCGGAACTCCGMGTCGGCGCCGCGACCTCAATCCAGTGGTAGCGGAATCCCAGTCTCCGCGAAGACCTCACGTACGACGGACAAACCGTTCAGTGCCGCCGGAAATCCCGCATATACCGCCATCTGCATCACAACCTCCACCACCTCTCGCGGTTTGCAGCCGACGTGCAATGCAGCTTGTACATGCACGCGAAGCTGCGGTAATGCACTGCCGAGTGCGCAAAGCGCTGCGACAGTTGCCAGTTCCCGCTCGCGCAAGCCGAGGCCGTTTCGGGCGTAGATGTCGCCGAACGGAAACTCAACCACGTAGCGCGCGAAGTCCGGAAACGATTGCGCCAGCGTTTCGACCACGTTCTGACCGGCAACCCCATCCACTGCAGCCAGCATCTGCAAGCCACGCTCGTAACGTTCTGGGTTCATAGGTCACCCCGTTGACAATTGCGCCGGGAAACAGCGGCCAGGGCAGCATGGTGAGTCAGGTTCATTGATCTTCTCCAGAAGAGTTGGTGCGGCAAATGTAGGGCACGCACCCGGGATGCGGAATGACCAAGTTTGTGATACCTTTTTGATATGTCTGATCGCCTCGATTCCCGATCCCTTTTGCTTTTCCTTGCCGTGGCGGACGCACTGAGCTTCCGGCAGGCGGCCGAGACGCTGCATCTTTCCCAGCCGCCACTGAGCCGGGCAATTCGAGAACTCGAAGAACGGTTGGGAACGCGGTTGTTTGACCGCAATACGCGGGGCGTGACGCTTACCGTCGCTGGGGAGAAGCTGCTCCCTTATGCGCGCAGCATTGCCAAATTGCTTCGCGAGGCCGAGGCAGCGCTCACGATTAAGGGTCTGCCGGCCAACCTCCGGCTTGGACTGACTAGCGCCGTGGAACCAGCCTGGTTCCACGGGCTGGCACAACGGGTGCAAGCCCGTCATCCCGGAACCRTYGTCTCGACCTTCTCCGATACATCGCCCCGGCTCGTACGCCAGCTWCGCGCTGGCAAACTGGACGCAGCGTTCATCGCGCTGCCTACGGAAACGCACGAACTGGAGGTCCGGGAACTCGACCAACTKCCGATGGTCGTCGCGATACCGTCACGCCATCTTTTAGCCAAGCGCAGAAGAATTGGTCTCGCGGACCTGGCACGTGAGAARGTCTTCTGGTTCGAGCGTGCGCGACAGCCCGCGTTCTTCGATCACTGCCAGACAGTTTTCTCCCGCCATGGTTTCGCCCCATCCAAATTGAGGGAGCCATCGGACCATCACGTTCTACTTGCTGATGTGGCGAATGGAAAGGGCATAGCCCTGCTGCCGAAATCGTTCACCGCATTACGACGCGCTGGCGTCGTCTACAGGTCATTGGTCGAGGGCGAGGAACTATCGGTTTGCATCGGCCTCGCTTCGCCCGCTGATCGGCAAGGCGTACGTGAAACTCTGGTAGAGGCGGCAATTGTGAACCGACACTCCTAGTACAAGGAACAACAGCATGAAGATGGAAGCATTTGCATTTGGGACGACCAACTGGGCGGAAGTCGAAAAGACAGAGCACCAGGGGGAAACCGGCATGGCCTATTGGCGCACGCGATGCTTCGGTGAAAAGCCGAATCAGATTCGGGTGCGGATGGTGGAATACACCCCTGGCTACCTCGCGGACCATTGGTGCCAAAAGGGGCATGTCCTCTTCTGCATGGAAGGTGAGTTGGAAACAACGCTCGAAGATGGACGGAAATTTGTTTTGACGGCGGGCATGAGCTATCAGGTGGGCGACAACGCGGAGCCACATCAGTCTTATACCAAGACAGGCGCCAAGCTCTTCATTGTGGATTGAGCCACAGCAGGTTGACGGCGTCATTCGCATTTTCCGCGAATGTGGCTACCACGCGGGGCTCTCCTCCATCACTTGGTAAAGGGATCGATCGGCGAAGGCGGCGTGCCGCGCGCCTCGATCGCCTTGCCTGCCAGCAGGCACAGGTCCTCCCGAAAATGGCTGGCCACGATCTGTACGCCGACGGGGACCGAGTCGACCAGATTCGTGGAGACGACGAGCCCTGGCAGCCCCATCGCCGGGAGTGCCCGCATGGTCAGCTGCGCTTCCCARACGCGCTGAAAGCCCGCCGCGCCCTGCATGTCGAGCCCGTCCGGGAACGGCARCTCTCCCGATACAGGAAGCAGCAGCACCGGGTATTKGGCAAGGAAGGCGCGCCAATGACGCACCAGCGTGGTCCGGCGCACCAGCGAGCTGTTGACGACGTCACCGGGCATCGCACTGACCTTGGCACGCACGCCCTCGACCACGGCCCGCGCCCCGGGATCGCCATCCCGGGTAACAGCGTCGACGAGCGCCGGGAATCCATCGCCGAGCCACAGTCGCTCCTGAACTTCGGCCGCATCACGGATCAGCGGCGTGTCGTCGATCTCTTCGACCGTCCACCCCGCGTCCACCAGCCGCCGCGCCGCATCGCGCAGCGCAGCTTCCACTTCCGGGGCGATCTCCATGCCACCCGGGCGCAAACAGAGCGCCGCCCGCAACGCCGTCTCGGGACCCTGTAGCGGCACGGGCACCCACCACGGATCACGCACATCGGGCGCGGACATGGCCATCAGCGCAACTTCAAGATCCGCCACCGTACGCGCCATGGGCCCCGTCGCGGACATCAATTGGGCGCCGATCGGACGCTCGGGCGACGAGGCGTTGAACGCCGGCACCCTGCCGAACGACGGCCGCAATCCGTGGATGCCGCATGCGTACGCCGGGTAGCGGATAGAGCCGCCGATGTCGGTACCGAGCGCGATACAGCCGATCCCCGCGGTTACCGCCGCCGCCCCTCCCCCGCTCGATCCTCCAGGCGTAAGCGCAGGACTGCGCGGATTGCTTGTATGACCGTGGACCCGATTGTCGGTGAACCAGCGCAGCGCGAACGTGGGCGAGTTGCTGCGGCCAAGCAGGACGGCGCCCGCCCGCGCGAGGTTCTCGACGGCCGGACTGTTGTGCTGCGCAACCAGCCCCTCTTGCAGGCGTGTGCCGTTCGTCGTCGCAAATCCCGCGTGGTCGGTATTGATCTTCGTGGTGACGGGTACACCCGCCAACGGCCCCGGGTCCTCCCCGCGCGCCAACGCCGCGTCAACGGCATCCGCCTGCGCCAGGACCGACTCCGGGCGATGTGCGACCACCGCGTTGATCAACGGGTTGACGGCATCCAGGCGTTCGAGCGCGGACGTTGCTGCCTCGCGGGCAGACACCTCACGATGCCGAATACGCGAGGCCAGTTCAGTTGCCGATAGGCGCCAAAGTTCAGTCATGATCCCTCCGTATTAGCTCGCGAAATAATTCGCCATTGCGTCGATGAACGCCGTCGGTGTCTCGGAAAATGGAAAATGGCCCGCGTCATCGAACTCCACCAGCACCGCGCCTGGAATGCCCCGGGCGAGGGCACGGCTGGCGCGCGGCGGGCACACCCAGTCGAACTTGCCGACCAGTACGAAGGTTCGGGCGGAGATGCTGCCCAGGAGAGGCCGCAAGTCATAGGACGGCGCAATCACCGTCATGAAATGCCGCATGATGTCGACCGAAGCGATGCTGAGCGCGGTGAGCGCAGGCGGCACGTCCATGTGGGACGGCGCCGCATAATAGGGACCGACCTCGCGGAAGAAGGCCTCGACGCTTTCGGCGGTAATGTCACCGGAAAACACCCGCGCCGCTACCGCCATCGTTTCGGGCCCGGCGCGCGAGGCCAGCGTCGGCGCCGGCTCTCCGTTATCGTCCATAATCGGCTGCACGGTTGGCGAGCTGCTGCACAGCACCAGCCCCCGTACCAGCGCAGGATGGCGCAACGCCAAATGCATGGCGACAAAGCCGCCGGCCGAATGGCCAAACACATGAACCTGCCCCACGCCGAGATACGCGCACAGCGCCGCGACATCATCGGCCATCTGCTCAAGCGTGCAGGTATCCAGCGGTGGGCGTCCCGAGCGCCCCTGCCCTCGCAAGTCGACGTAAAGCAGTTGCACCTGATCGCGCAGCGCGGACAGCCCGGGCTTCAGGTAGCCATGGTCGAATCCAAGTCCCCCATGGATGACCACCAGCACCGGCTTTTCCACCAGTGTGCCCTGCTCCGGGCGAAATCCTTCGCCATCCACGTCAAAGAAGAGTTCGGTGCCGTTAAGCGTGGCCTGCATGCGTCCTCACAGTCGTTGCTGAATCAACGCACACAGCTTGACGGTTATCGACGCATCACCTTGTCGGGATAGACCGGATTATTTGAAATTGCACCAGATTGGGACGGAGAAGCGGAAGCTGGCGCCTGCTGCGCCGGCACTACAAACTTCAATCTTCCCGTCGTGAGCCTCCACAATCGACTTGCAAATGGAGAGGCCCATGCCCATCCCATATCCTTTTGTGGTGGCCAGAGAGTCGAAGATGTGCGCTGCGATCTCATCCGAGATGCCCCGGCCGGTATCGCTGACTGACACCCAGACCATATGGTGTTCATCAATATGGGTCTGGACTGCAATGCACTTCTCYCGCTCTTCCATGTCACTCATTGCCTCGAGTGCGTTGGTCAAGAGATTCATCACTACTTGCTGCAGCAATATGCGATCACCAGAGACAATCAAGGCATCCGTTGCGAAGGTGCTCGATAGCATTACCTTCTCAGCATCAATGCGCTCCCGCAAGACATTGAAGACCTCGAGTATTGCCTCGTGGATATCCATGCTCGATTTATTCGGACGAGACTCCTTGACCATCGCTCGAATGCTTCCGATGATATTCGTCGCACGCTCGCTGCTTGCGGAGATCATCTCGAGCGCCGCCACGGCCTCCGAAAGGTCCGGAATCTCTCGATTCAGCCATCGAATTGCGGCGCGGGCACACGTGCTCACCGTGGAGATGGGCTGACTGACTTCGTGCACGATGAATGCCGCGAGTTCACCCAATTCTGTCAACCGCGCAGCCCGTGCCAATTTTTCCTGTGTCTCTCGGGCGTAACGGTCGGCTTCCGCGCGCCGAACATGCTCGGCTTCAACGTTCTCATACAACTTCGCGTTTTCCAGGGAAAATGCCACCTGAGATGCGAGAACCTCAAGGGTCCTCACACGCGTCGCATTGAAGACGCCTGCGATCAACGCATTCTCCACATACAGCAATCCTGTGAGTGAACCCTGCTTGAGGAGTGGGACACACATAATCGACCGCGATCTGTGTGCCCGAACATAGCTGTCGAGTCCGTATTGCGGGTCATCGCGCGCATCCTCAAGCACGACAGACTCCTTGCTGCGCAGCGTCAGGTAGGCGATGGGCGTCGCAATCAACTCCGGCGAGAGGACCGTCCGTACGAGATTCATTTCCAACTGTCCCTGTGCCAATTTTGCACGTGCCGCCACATACAACACGCCGTCTTCGAGCAAGCACAGCACCGCACGCTCCGCGCCGGCATATTGCAGGGCATTCTGGAGGATGATCTTCATGACCTGTTGTAACGAGAACTCCCCCGACAAGGCCCGGACCGACCTCAGTACAACTTCCGTTTCGAAACGATCCTCGCTCCATAACAGTGAGTTCCCGAGTTCGCGAAACTCCGTGCTCCTTCCTGCTCTAAGCGCGGGAAACTCCRCATCGAGGTGCCGAACCTTTGCATCCGCCCCCCAGCAAGCGTATGCACTCCTCGCCTGCTCCAGGTATCCCTGTTGCGCGGAGCGGAGCCCACAACGCGCTGCGAAACGAGATGCCAGCTCTCTGGCGACGCTCTGAATGTGCATATCGCGCGACTGATCCGCCAAGGCTATCGCCTCTTCATAGAGCGCGAGACTATTCGCCTTGTCCTCCATCAGCTCAGAAAGCTCCGCGGCGAGCAATTTCTCGCGCGAGAGAAAATTCTCGGGACAGGCCTCCGCCCAACACTGCATCTGCCGAACCCGATCTCGCACAAGACGCGTGTGAGCTTCGCGATCGGCAGGTGCGGCWGTCCTCGCCATGGCGATGCGCAATAGTCCGCTATAGAAAACAAAATCAGCATTCTCCAGAAAGGCGGGAGACGCCCATRCGGATGCGCTGGCGCGCGCTTCAGCCTCCATTGCCTTGGGCAGGTCTCCCCACAGGACCGCGACCTGCAGGCGGTACRTCCAAAATGCAAAAGCGGCAATGTCCCGATGGAACTTTCCACTKATACAGTCGCTCAGCAAATCGAGATACTCGACATTTGGATCGTGCATCCCGATATCGACGGGAACCCCCCTGAGCTCGCGGATCAACCACGCCTGTGCCATGAACGCGTCAACGACTAGCGCAAAYGCAGCATCCCGCGCGAGTTTCAAACCGTCCTCGGCGATTTGTTGAGCCTCCGACAACGCACCACCACTGAACAGTAAATTCGTGACAATGTGCCGTCGGGAATAGACGGCGAACGTCATGTCACCCTGGCGGTCGGTGAGTGCCGTCGCCTCCTCCAGATGCCGCCTCGCCTCCGTGGCGGAGCCCGTCCAAGGAAGGCTGAGCGCACCGAAGCACATCTGAACACGACCGGCGTATAGATTCAGCCCTCGCTCCGCCGGGAGCCGCATCGCGAGTTCGCCGAAAACAGCGGTCGTCGCATAGTCCTCAAATCTGGCTCCAGCAATGAAGCTTAGACAGACGTAGGCATAACATGACGCATCGCAGTGTCCATRTTCAAGACTGAGGTTGATCATTCGAAGAATGATCAATTCGGCGAGGTCCTGACTGGAAAACATCACCGCCGGTATGAGATCCGTCATCACGTCCATCGCATTTCGAACGCGTTCGTCGACCATAAGCTTCAGGTTGACGAGATCTTGAACACTACGGCTTCCGTAATGCTCTAGAAGTCGCCGATAGTCGGCCTCGACGCCTTCCAATCGATTGTCCTTCGAGAAGACGATGCCGGCCTCCTCTTCGAGATACCGGAATCCAACTTCCAGACCTTTATCGGGCTGGTCCAACGTCACATACATTGCGAGGCGTAGTCGAATAAGCTCTGCCCGGTGCCTGGAATCCAGTAGATCTTTCGATATCGCCGCGATTCGCTCTGATGCTTCAATAGTTCGCATACACACGAACTCGCACTCTCCAAGCCTCAATTCGATAACCGCGAGCAAGTCACCGTCGAGGTCGGCCCGATCTTTCAACAAATCCCGGGCATTGGCGAGGTACGCAATCGCCGCCTCATAGGCCGTCGCTTCCCTGGCCTTATTGGCAGCGTCAAGAATGATCAACGCGAACTGACGCCGTCGATGATCGGAAACCGGCAGCCTCGCCCTGGTCAAATGGTTCGCGACAACAAAAACACTGACCTTCAATCCATTCTTGACAACGTTTTCCCAAAGGTTGCWGCCAACTTCCAGATGTTTCTCCTGCCGTTCGAGATCGCCGAATGTTTCGTATACAGCGTCGCGAACCCGATCGTGCGTGAAGGAGTAGAGACCGTCGCTCAACACAATGAACTGCTTTTCAAGGGCTTCTCGCAGCGAAAGCTCGACCAGATTTTGTGGGCGGCACATCGCCGTAGACAGGATTTCAAGCGATGACGGCTCTGCGAGAATCGCYAGGTATTGCGTTGCCATCAGCGCGTCCTGGGCCAGACTCCCAACCCTTGTTGACAACAACTCGACCACGCTTGAGAGGTCTGATCTTGCTTCAAGTGCCGGCAGGGATGCCACCCATTCGCCGTTGCCCTCGTCGTAGACCATGACCTCATCGTCGATGAGTGATCTGACCAGCTGTATCGTGTGAAGCGGATTACCGCCGCCGCCGCGGTAAATGGCGCCCTCGAGTACGGTGAGATTCCCGACATCATCTTCGTCCAGGACTGCACGCAGGAGCCCGCCCACTTCCCGTCCAGAGAGAGGTCCGAGTGTCATCCGCTCAACCATATCGGTCAGAACAAAGGGGCGCACGTGAGCCCCCTCGCTCTCGACTTTCCCGTCGCGCATTGCGCCGACCAACAAGACATGACCACAGAGCGGGTTCTGCAGCACATATTCAACAACCTCGAGCGTTGCTTCGTCGACCCACTGCAAGTCATCCAGAAACAATAAGAGCGGGCGCTCTTTCGAGGCGAACGCACGCAATAGCTTTGCGATGGCATCGAGGAAACGGTGCCTTTCTGCGTGCGCCGACACAGCGGGATGGTGCGTGTGTTCTCCCAGGAGTCGGCTGAAATCCGGGAAAATGGTCGTGATGATCGATGATTCGTCGGCAAAGGCCTCGCGGAGCCTTCGCTGCAGTTGCGCATACTGCAGCGGAGGATATCCAAGCGCCGCTCTCAAGAGTGCGTGAAGGGCCCGGGACAAGCTGGCATAGGGTGTGACACCATCCCCAAGCTCGCATTTGCCTTGCGCAAACTCACAGGTTTTGCCGCCGACCTCCAACCTGAGACGATTGACTAAAGCGGTCTTGCCAATGCCCGCCGGGCCTTCCACTAACCATAATCTCCGCTTCYGGTCATCCGGCGTGCTTTGAATGGCATCGCGAAGACGCTCAAGCTCCGCCAGGCGACCCACCAACCTTCCGGATCGGAACAGACCTGCACCTGATCGACGCCTTTGTCCCAAGGTTGCTGTTCGCGGATGATTCACTGTGGTCAGGGCAACCAGATCGTCAACAACATCGGAAGCCCGTTGATACCGCTCGCTTGGCTCCTTGGCCAGCAGTCGACATACAAGCTCAACGAGGCGCGCGTTGAAACTTCGTTTCAGATCAAGGAGCACATCTTCGTCAGGACGACGAGCGATATGCGCATGGATGAGCTCCGATGGCGAAACGCCAGGGAAAAGCACGCGGCCGGTCAGCATGTGGAAGAAAATGCAGCCCAGTGAATATAGATCTGAGCGTTCGTCGAAGACTCGATTGACCCGCCCAGTCGCTTCCGGGGCCATATAGTGCAGCGCCTCGCGGTCCATTTCCCGTTCCGTTCCGCCAGCGAATGCGGACAGCGTCGGCATCAAGGCTAGCGCACGAAAACCCRTCAACCTTGCACGTAGCTCGCCTGGATGCACCATGATGTTCGAAGGCGTCAATCCCCCGTGGACCAGGCCTGCGTCATGGACGGATGCCAGCGACGACGCCACGAGCAGTGCGTGGCGAATGAAAATCTCCGGCGGCGTGGCGCCTGAGATCAGGTCTTTCAGCATCTCGCCACCAGAATCGTGCAGCAGCAGAGCCGGGTTTTGATTATGTACGGTGAACCTTAAAGGGCGCAGTGCAAAGCCGCCATCGAACTTGTCTCTGATGCTGTATTCGTAGCGCAGCTGCTCGAGGGAGGTTTCGGACACCGGGGCCACGGGTATCGCAGCGATTACCGACGAATYCACAAACTGTGCGCGGTAGAGTTCGATCGGACCATCGCGAAGCAAYGTCAGCCTCGCGCCAGCCAGGCCTTCCGTCTCATTAATGAAATCTTTCAGAATCCTCTCCCGAGCCAATTGAACCCCTGAAGGGGCTGGGGCGCACCAACGCTTGTGGAGCGATGATACCCCCCAATCTCACCCGGTCACGGGCCGATTACTGATCCGCTCGGTTGCCTCCGTTTCGTTTATTTAACCGTGCGGCTTACGCCGACAGTTGCCGCATCACGCTGTACAGGTCCGACTTACCCTCGAAGCCGATACCCGGCAAGTCAGGCATCGTGAGGTAGCCTTTCTCTACCTTGACGCCGTCCGGAAAGCCGCCAAACGGTTGGAAGAGGTCCGGATAGCTTTCATTGCCGCCGAGGCCCAGGCCAGCGGCGATATTCAGCGACATCTGGTGTCCCCCGTGCGGAATGCAGCGGCTGGCCGACCAGCCGTGTTGCTTGAGCATGTCGAGCGTGCGCAGATACTCGACCAGGCCATAGCTCAGTGCACAGTCGAATTGCAACCAATCACGATCTGGACGCATGCCGCCATAGCGGATCAGATTGCGGGCGTCCTGCATCGAGAACAGGTCCTCACCGGTGGCCATGGGCTTGTCGTAGTAATTGCGCAGCGTGGCCTGGAGTTCGAAGTCCAGCGGATCGCCCGGCTCCTCGTACCAGAACAGGTCGTATTGCGACAGCGCCTTCGCATATTGAATAGCGGTGTCGAGGTCGAAGCGGCCATTCGCGTCCACCGCGAGTTTCTGGCCGTCCTGCAGCACGCTCAGGATCGAATCGATGCGGCGCAGATCTTCGTCCAATGACGCACCGCCGATTTTCTTCTTCACCACGGTATAGCCACGGTCGATATAGCTGCGCATCTCGTCCTTGAGCTTGCCGTGATCCTGGCCGGGATAGTAATAACCGCCGGCGGCATAGACGAACACCTTGCGGTCAGGCTGGCCGTTGCCATAGCGGTCCGCCAATAACTGGAACAGCGGTTTTCCTTCGATTTTCGCCACGGCATCCCAAATGGCCATGTCGATGGTGCCGATGGCCACGGAGCGCTCGCCATGCCCGCCGGGCTTTTCGTTCTTGAACATCGTGTCCCAGACCTTGTGCGGATCCAGGTTGTTGCCGGTGGCGTCCACCAGCGAATCGGGATCGGCTTCCATCAGGCGCGGGATAAACCGCTCGCGCATCAGCGTGCCCTGGCCGTAGCGGCCGTTCGAGTTGAAGCCGTAGCCCACCACCGGTTTGCCGTCACGGATCACGTCCGTAATGACCGCCACCAGGCTGAGGGTCATTTTGCTGAAATCGATATAGGCGTTGCGGATGGGCGAGCTGATGGGGAGCGTCTTCTCCCGGATTTCAACGATTCTCACGATGTGTCTCCTGATGCACARATAGCACACGCATACGCGTGGGGAATCCGTAGCGTAGGCGGAGAACCATGCTCTAGAATTGAATCCAATTCAAAACATTATTAAATCCAAGTGAAAACTGACGTTGCCTCGGAGCTTGAGTTCTTTGTCCTGGTGGCCAAGCTGGGCAGCCTCTCGGGCGCGGCGCGGGAGCTGGATCTCACGCCTCCCGCGGCGACCAAGCGGCTTGCCATAATGGAGAGTCGCCTGGGCGTCCGGCTGGTGAACCGCACSACCCGCAGCATCAGCTTGACGAACGAAGGCGAGACCTATCTCGCCTATGCCACACGCATCCTGGCGGACCTCAGGGAAATGGAGAACGTCGTATCGAGCAGCGGCGCCGAGCCACGCGGGCTATTGAAAGTGAATGCCTCACTGGGCTTCGGTCGAACCACCATCGCACCGCTGGTCTCGGAATTCGCACGGCGCTATGCGCACGTCGAAGTCCAGCTGGAAGTGACTGACCGCCCGGTGGATCTCGTAGAAAGCGGTTTCGACCTGGCGATCCGTTTTGGGACCCTGCCGGACACCCGCCTGGCCGCGCGGCGCATTATGTCGAACCGACGATTCCTTTGCGCGTCGCCGGGCTACCTGGAGCGGCATGGCACCCCAAAATCGCCGGCGGACCTTGCCCACCACCGCTGCATTGTCCATCGACAAAATGACGACGCCTACGGCGTATGGCGTCTGGAACATGACGGTCGTCAGGAGACCGTCAAGGTGGATGGCGCGCTATCGAGTAATGACGGAGATATTGTCCTGGGGTGGGCGCTGGACGGTCACGGCATCCTGATTCGCTCGGAATGGGATCTGGCCAAGTATCTCGAGAGCGGACGCCTCCGCGTCGTCCTGCCCGATGACAAGATCCCCKCCGCTGACCTGTTCGTGTATTACTCCCAGCGCCGGAATCAAACCGCCCGAGCCAGGGCCTTTATCGATTTCCTGGTCGAACAGTTTCAGGCGTAATCCCGGCCAGCAAGCAGAAAATCCCCTCCAGTTGGACGGCAAGGTCCTCCGGATCCGCTTCAGTCAGCCCCGCCATCTCAACCACCTGGCGCATGAGTTGAACGCCCGCAATCACGGCCAGCAGCATCGCGGCGCGTTGGCCAGCCTGGGGCCCGGGTAGCCGCGCGGCCAGCGGCTGTGCGAAAACCTGCTCGAACTTGCCGCGCAGAATCGCCGAAGCCTTCGGACTATTTGCCGAACGCAGCATGATCAGGAAACCGTCCATCGGCGTGGCCTCGGGCATGGTCCGCGTCACCAAGCCGCGCGCCAGCGCCCTGCAAAACGCCTGCATGGCGGGCCGATCGTCCATGACCTCCGCCGTCACGATGCCGGGCGCGGCCAGCACCGTATCCACCACCTCCTCGAACAGTTGGTCTTTCGATCCGAAGTAACGATTGACCAGCATCGCCGTCACGCCGGCAGCCTCGGCGATCTCCCGAACCCCCACGTCATAGCCCGATGCCGTAAACGACTGTCGCGCGGCATCCAGGATGACCTGTCGCGTTGCAGCGCCCTTCTTGCCCAGTGCCTTCATAATTTCTACACTCGTAGACTTTCACGAAACAAAATTATACACTTGTAGAACTTTAGCCCACTGGAGTGGATGATGGATTTGCAAATCAAGGGAAAACGCGCCCTGGTAACGGGCGCAACCGCAGGGATCGGTGAAGCGATAGCAAAGATGCTGGCCGCTGAAGGGGCGACCGTGATCGTGCACGGCAGGAACCGGGAGCGGGCGGATGCGGTGATCGCGGAGATCGAGGCCAGCGGCGGGATGGCCGGGTTGGCCCTGGGCGACCTTTCCACCGATGCCGGCGCCGATGCCGTCGCCACGCAGGTCCGCAAAGGCGGCCCTGTCGACATCCTGGTCAACAACGCGGGCCGCTACCAGCATTTGAACTGGACGACTGCCGTGCCCGACCAATGGACCGAGACCTTCGAGGCTAATGTCCTGTCCGCCGTGCGGATGATCCAGCGGTTCGTCCCCGCGATGCGCGAGCGCGGCTGGGGGCGCGTGATCCAGATCGGCGGCGGCCTGGCGGGCCAACCGGGGGCCGGCCTGCCGGACTACAACGCGTCGCTCGCCGCGCGCCATAACCTCGCGGTATCGCTGGCTCGCGAACTGAAGCGTACCGGTGTGACGTCGAACATCGTCGCCCCCGGGGCCATCCTTGTGCCGGCGGTCAAAAGCCTGCTCGAATCGATCGCGCCGCACCACGGCTGGGGAGACAGCTGGGAAGAGATCGAGCGGGGCTGCGTCCGCGACATGGTGCCCAACGATGTCGGGCGCCTGGGCCGCCCCGAGGAGATCGCCGCCGCCGTCGCCTACCTSTGCAGCCGATACGCCGACTATGTCARCGGCGCCACGATCCGCGTCGACGGCGGCACGATCCGTTCGGTATCGTGAGACCTCCCCTAACCGTTCTTCGGCAGCATCGATCCCTTCCGCCGCCGGGAGGGCTTCGGCTCTACGCCCACGCGTGCATCCCGTTCGAACACGCGTGCCACCAGCCATTCGGCAGCTTCCTCGAACGCCGGATCGGTCTGGGGCACATACAGCCATTTGCCTAGCACCGGGTGCGGCCGCAAGGCCGGCATGTCCGCGATCAGCGCGGCGTGGTGCTCGTGGGAGGTGCAAACCAGCAGCCCGTTCCACGGGTCGTCGCGATCCGCCGCGATCAAGCACAGGTTCCCGTCGATGTAGGCGGCATCGCTGCCAAACATCCGTTTGCAGACGTAGGTGGGATCCCGCTCGAATGCATCGAAGATCCAGACAAGCGCGTTGCGGATGGCGGTGGGCATGGCGTGGGCGGTCAGGCGGGCAGGTGTGCCCGGCATAGGCTACCTGAGAATCCCCGGGCGGTGATCAGGCTCCCCGTTGCGGGGAGCCCTACTACTTTGTGCTTCGTCAGCGAGCGATCAACGGAGGCTGGTCAGCGTCTGCGTGTACGTCGTCATATACGTCGGATTTGCGAAACCCGTTGCATAGGAATAGTTCGACTGCCACTTGACGAYGCGGCCCAGGTCCGGCGCCCACCAGCCCAGGATCGTCTCCTTGTAGGTGGCGTTGCCCGCGGCGCCATTGGGCAGCTGGGTGTCGTTCGAGTTGGTGTACGTGATCGTGAAAGCGAGACGCAGCGCGTTGAACGTGCCAGCCGGCGTCGTGATGCTTTCATACGTTTCCACCTTGCCGACCACCGCGCCCTTTTCGGTGTAACCCATCTGGCAAGCGTAGTCCCACGCGCCGGTCCAGGTCTTGCCGACGTAGAGCGGCAGCTCATAGAGCGTGCGTTTGGGCGAATACGTGCACACATTGCCGTTGGTGTACGTGCGCGACAGGCGGTTGCGATCCAGGTCCTGCACGTAGCTGGTGTCGGGCGCGTTCGTGATGGCGTCGGCGCTGGTGATCATCGCCCGCCCGTTGCTCACGGAGGCGATGGTGTAGGCCAGGTTCTCGGTCGTCGTGGTGCCGTTGAAGCGGACTTGCGTCTCCGCAAACGTCGCCACCTCGCCCACCTTGTACGCCACGCCGTTGTAGCGCTGCGGCGCCACGGCGATCTTCAGCGTGAACACCTTGGAYGGATCGCTGACCTGCGTCGCCGTCAGGGTGATGGCGTCGCCCGTGGGGCTGAYCAGATTGCCGGACCACTGGGTCTCGGTCAGCACCTGGTTGGTGACCGTCGTCTTGTCGCTCGTGAKCACTGCCTGCCAGCGCACCGGCTGGCTGGTTTGCAGACGAATAAAGTCGCTCGACTGCACGTTCAGCGTGGTGCTTCCCCCCGCGCCGACGCTGGTGCCCTGCGTCTGGCTGCCTGTGGCGCTGACGTTCAGCGCGCTGCCGCCATCCCCATCACCGCCACCACAGGCGGCCAGAACCCCGGCCAGCATGACGCAGGCCACCAGATTTCCCATCCTCTTCATGGATTTCCCCAAAAATTGCTTTTGATTTTTCGATGTCTTGGACCCCCCGGCATCCCTATGCTGGCATGCGCGGCGGCGAGGATTTTAACGCTGTGTGTCCGATTTATGTCTTAAGCGACACATCCCCCCGAAGGAGGATTGCCGGAGGTATTCCCCAAAAGAAGGCATCCCCCGGGTATCCCCCTGTCAACCGGCAATATTTCAAAGCGTTACGAAATATTACGAGCYGGCCTGCACACCCCGCACGACAAGAAAAAAGTGACGGGCTAGCCATACCTGGCGCTCATTTTGGGCGTTGCGGACAGGGAAGCCATATGCGCAGCCAGTTCCCATCGAAGGAACGGCGCGTGAATCAGGGGAGCGTTAAGTCGTGCAAGCAACATTTTTGACCTTGCGGGGGCTTTCCCAAGCCGACGCAGCGGGACGTTTTGAGCATTTTCCGGCCCGGTATCTGAAATATTTGACTGCCGTGGCCTCGGTGTCGTCGATCTGTTACCCGTCGGGCAGCCGAAAGTGGCTGTCTCGACGYCTGCGGCTGCTGGCCGTGGCGGCCACGCGTGGCAATGCCGCCCGCCTGTGGTTGGGCGCAGCGGCGTCCTGCGTGCTGCTGCAACGGGTGGCCACGGCCCGGCCGTTGGTGCTGGAGAAGCCGTTCCGCCCGCTCGGCGCGCTGGGCCTGTGTTTCTACGAGCGCGCCCGGCTGATGATCGAGCACTACGCCGTCATGGCCGCGATGGTGCCGGCCTGCGTCTGCGACCGTATCTATATGTCAGGCGGCCTGACCTGGACCTCGGCGGACGGCGGCTACCAGCTGCGCCTGGCCGATCCCGGTCCCAATCCCAAGGAAGGCGAACTGGCGTTCTACTGGATCGACCAGGAAGCCGGCATCTGCCTCGCCCAACTGAGTTTCTACCTGCGCCAGGGCCCGGCCGGCCCCGAGGTGTTCATCGGCGGCCTGCAGGGCACGATGGGCGAGACCGCCCGGGAGCGCATCCGCATTGCCACGCGCGCCTGCGAGGGCCTGCGCCCCAAGGACGTGGTCATGGAAGCGCTGCTGGCCTTCGCCGGCCATATCGGCGCGCGCCGCGTGACGGCGGTGTCCCGGGCGAATCACGTCGGCCGCCAGCGCCATACGCCGCGCGAGATCCAGTGCGACTACGAGGGATTCTGGATGGAGTACCACGGCACGCCAGACGCCGCCGGCAATATCGAGATCCCCGTGCGGCAGCCCGAGCGCGACATCGCCGAAATCGCCTCGAAGAAGCGTTCCGCCTGGCGCCGCAAGCAGGCGCTGGCACAGACGGTACGGGGGGCGGTCAGCCAGTGGCTTGATGTCGATGGTGCCGAGGCGGCGAATACGCCGGCGGTGGCGGAATCGATGGGGCTTGCCGTGGGCGTGGCAGCCTGAGGCGGGGGCGCCGGACCCTTCGTCCGGCGCCCTTCCCCCCTTACTTCTTCAGGTCAAACCGGTCCAGGTTCATCACCTTGACCCACGCCGCCACGAAGTCCTTGGCGAACTTCTCCTTGCCGTCTTCACTGGCGTAGACCTCGGCCAGCGCCCGCAGCTGCGAGTGCGAGCCGAACACCAGATCCACGCGCGTGCCGGTCCAGCGGACCTTGCCGGACTTGTCGCTACCCTCGAACACATTCCGTGACACCGGCTTCCACTGCACGCCCATATCGAGCAGGTTGCGGAAGAAGTCGTTGGTCAGCGTTTCCGGGCGATCGGTGAACACGCCGTGGGCATCCTTGCCGCTCTGCACCTTCAACACGCGCAGGCCGCCGACCAGCGCCGTCATTTCCGGGGCGGTGAGGGTCAGCAGTTGCGCCTTGTCGATCAGCATGGCTTCGGCCGGTGCTTGCACCTTCGCGTCGAGGTAGTTGCGGAAGCCATCGGCCTTCGGCTCCAGGGCGCCCACCGACTGGACGTCGGTCTTGTCCTGCGACGCATCCATGCGGCCCGGCGTGAATGGCACGGTCAGTTTCTGGCCGCCAGCTTCCGCCGCCTTCTCGATGCCGGCGCCGCCCGCCAGCACGATCAGGTCCGCCATCGAGATCTTCTTGCCGCCCGACTGCGCACCGTTGAACGCGCTCTGGATGCCTTCCAGCGTCTTCAGCACCTTGCCGAGTTGATCCGGATTGTTGGCCGTCCAGTCCTTCTGCGGCGCCAGGCGGATGCGCGCCCCGTTGGCCCCGCCGCGCTTGTCCGAACCGCGGAAGGTCGACGCCGACGCCCAGGCCGTGGACACCAGTTCCGAGACCGACAGCCCCGAAGCCAGGATCTTCTGCTTGAGCCCCGCCACATCCTGGTCATTGACCAGCGGATGGTCCACCGGCGGGATCGGGTCCTGCCAGAGCAGTTCCTCGGCCGGAACTTCCGGGCCGAGATAGCGCGCGCGCGGGCCCATGTCGCGGTGGGTCAGCTTGAACCACGCACGGGCGAAGGCATCGGCAAACGCCTGCGGGTCGTCCTTGAAGCGCCGCGAGATCTTCTCGTAGATGGGGTCGAAGCGCAGCGACAGGTCCGTGGTCAGCATCGTCGGCTTGAGCTTCTTGGCCGGGTCATAGGCGTGCGGCACCGACTCCGGTGCGTCCTTGGCGATCCACTGATTGGCGCCGGCCGGGCTCTTGGTCAGCTCGTATTCGAAGTTGAAGAGGTTCTCGAAGAAGCTGTTCCCCCACTGCGTCGGCGTATTCGACCAGGTGACTTCCAGGCCGCTGGTGATGGTGTCCGGGCCGCAGCCAGTGCCGAACTTGTTGCGCCAGCCCAAACCCTGCAGTTCCAGTTCGGCGGACTCCGGTTCGTCGCCCACGTTCTCGGGGTGCGCGGCGCCGTGGGTCTTGCCGAAGCTGTGGCCRCCGGCGATCAGCGCCACGGTTTCCTCGTCATCCATGGCCATCCGGCCGAAGGTATCGCGGATGTCATACGCGGCGGCGATGGGGTCCGGATTGCCGTCGGGCCCTTCCGGATTGACATAGATCAGGCCCATCTGCACCGCGCCGAGCGGATTCTCGAGGTAGCGGCCGGGATCGGTCCGGCTGGATTCCTGGCCGTGCTTCTCGACGTCAGCCACCAGTACGCCACCATCGTCATCCTTGCCCGCCGCGCCCTTGCCATAGCGGACTTCGCCGCCCAGCCAGGTCTTTTCATTCCCCCAATACACGTCCTGGTCCGGTTCCCAGGTATCTTCGCGGCCCCCGGCGAAGCCGAAGGTCTTGAATCCCATGCTTTCCAGGGCGACGTTGCCGGACAGGATCATCAGGTCCGCCCAGGAAAGCTTCTGCCCGTACTTCTGCTTGATCGGCCAGAGCAGCCGGCGCGCCTTGTCCAGGCTCACGTTGTCCGGCCAGCTGTTGAGCGGGGCGAACCGTTGCTGGCCGCGCCCGCCACCCCCCCGGCCATCGCCGATGCGGTAGGTGCCGGCGCTGTGCCAGGCCATGCGGATGAACAACCCGCCGTAGTGACCGAAGTCCGCCGGCCACCAGTCCTGCGAGTCGGTCATCAGTGCCGTCAGGTCTTTCTTGACCGCGGCGAGGTCGAGGGTCTTGAACGCCTCGGCATAGTTGAAGCTCTTGTCCAGGGGATTGGACTTGTCCGAGTGCTGGCTGAGCAGATCCAGCCGCAACTGCTGTGGCCACCAGTCCTTGTTGGTGGTGCCGCCTCCGGCGGCATGGTTGAAGGGACACTTTTCGTAAGACATGCGATCTCCTTTGGGGGGTACCCAACGCTAGTTCTAGTCTTTCCGCGTCGACGCTTCCACGTGGGCCTGCCTCGGCAAGCCTGCCGCACACAAAATATAGTTGAGAGCCGCCGTCAACCAAATGTGACGATTGCAATCGTCGCGATAGCGGCTTGCTATGGGCCACCCGGGTCACCTCCCCGCCCCCCGCCATGCTCGGGTTAGCCCCAACCAAATGCCGTCAGGCGCTTGTCCTATAGTTCCCGTACTCCAGACAACTGTAGCGCCCCACGCTCGGAGGTTGCCCTCATGACCATGTCCACCGCCCTCGCAAGGTGCCTGAGCAAGACGCAGAGCGAGTTCGAGACCGTGCACCGGCACGGCAGCCCCGATGGCGCGGCGCCAGCCCGGCCGATATCGATTCCCGGCGACCGGCTGGCCCGCACGGTGCTGCTGGAGGACAACCGGGGCTACCTCGCCGCCGTGATCCCCGCCACCCATCACCTGAAACTCTCGGAAATCTGCGAACAGACCGGYCGCCAGYTGGCCCGGGCGCGTACGGAAGGCGTGCACGAGGTGTTCCGGGACTGCGACCCTGGCGCGCTGCCCCCGGTCGGCATGGCCTACGGCACGCAGACCTGGCTCGATGACAGCCTGATGACCCATCCCGATGTCTACTTCGAAGCCGGGGATCGCGACGAGGTAGTGCACATGAGCACCGAGCAGTTCGCCACCCTGATGGCCGGGGCCCGGCGCGGGCATTTCGCCCATCGACGGCTCTAGGGGAGCCCCGGTTTCTGCATCCGCGTGTCAGTCAGGCATCGCCATATACACAGCGATACAAAAACCGTGCATTCCGACACATGGCACTTGCCATGGCCTCATAGACTTCGTGTCAGTTCATCACTGACCCGAGGAGAGAGGAACAATATGTCGGAAAAAATCGATTTGCCCCGTCGTGGTTTCCTGGGCGCCGCCGCCGCAACGCTGGCCGCCGCGCAACTGACGCTGTCGCAGGCCGCACAGGCGCAGTCCGCCATCACCAAGGCCGCCGCGCTGCCGGCCTCCAAGCCGGGCAGCCACACCAGCTTCGCTCCGCTCAAGCAGATCCAGGCCGGCGTGCTCAACGTGGGCTACGCCGAAGCCGGCCCGGCCAATGGCCCCGTGGCCCTGCTGCTGCACGGCTGGCCGTACGACATCTACGCCTTTGTCGATGTGGCGCCGCTGCTGGCCTCGCGYGGCTACCGGGTGATCATGCCCTACCTGCGCGGCAACGGGACGACCACTTTCCTCTCGCCGGACACCATGCGCAACGGCCAGCCGTCGGCGATTGCCGCCGACATGATCGCGCTGATGGACGCCCTCAAGATCCAGACCGCCGTCGTCGCCGGCTTCGACTGGGGCGCGCGTACCGCCGACATCATGGCCGCACTGTGGCCGGACCGTTGCCGGGGCCTGGTCTCGGTCAGCGGCTACCTGATCGGTAGCCAGGCGGCGGGCAAGGTGCCGCTGCCGCCCGAAGCCGAGCTGCAATGGTGGTACCAGTTCTACTTCGCCACGGACCGTGGCGCGGCCGGCTACCAGAAGTACACGCACGACTTCGCCAAGCTGATCTGGAAGCTGGCGTCGCCGAAGTGGGATTTCGACGATGCCACCTTCAACCGCAGCGCCACCGCCTTCGACAACCCSGACCACGTGGCCATCACCATCCACAACTACCGCTGGCGGCAGGACCTGGTCAAGGGCGAGCCGAAGTTCGACGATCTCGAGAAGCGCCTGGCCACCGCGCCGACCATCAGCATCCCGACCATCACCATGGAAGGCGACGCCAACGGCGCGCCCCACCCCAAGCCCAGCGCCTATGCCAGCAAGTTCACGGGCCGCTATGAGCACCGCGACCTGACCGGCGGCATCGGCCACAACCTGCCGCAGGAAGCGCCGGTGGCGTTCGCCCAGGCCGTGCTGGACGTGGACAAGCGCTAAGCGCTAAACGCCCAGCGCCAGACATCAAGTAGTTCGATCTCCTAAGCTCCCCCTAAGCTCCCCTAAGCTCCCCTAAGCGCGCGCGTCCGGCTCCCCGCCGGCGCGCGTTTTTTTTGCCTTCCACCGCCCGTCCTCCCGACTTGTTCCCGCCACGCAAAACTGTTGATGTGGGCGATGCCTTCTTCGTTGGGGCCGGCTCCACTAGATTTGAGCCCAAGGCAAACACGCCGAACCCCTACCAGGAGAATCTGAAATGTCCTCGCAAAAAGTTGTCATCGTGACTGGCGCATCCCAAGGCATCGGCGCCGAATTGGTCAAGGCCTACCGTGCACGCGGCTACCGCGTGGTGGCCACGGCGCGCAATATCAAGCCGACCGACGATCCCGATATCGCCATCGTCCCCGGCGACATCGGCGACCCCGACACCGCCCGCCGCGTGGTGGCCACGGCGCTGGAAGCCTTCGGCCGCATCGACTCGCTGGTCAACAACGCCGGCATCTTCGTCGCCAAGCCGTTCACGCAGTACACCGCGCAGGACTACGCCGCCGTGACCAACGTGAACCTGTCCGGCTTCTTCCACATCACCCAGCTGGCCATCGCCGAGATGGAAAAGCAGCGCAGCGGCCACGTGGTCAGCATCACCACCAGCCTGGTCGATCACGCCATCGCCGGCGTGCCGTCGGTGCTGGCCTCGCTGACCAAGGGTGGCATCAACGCCGCCACCAAGTCCCTGGCCATCGAGTACGCCAAGACCGGCATCCGCGTGAACGCCGTGTCGCCCGGCATCATCAAGTCCCCGATGCATGCGCCGGAAACCCATGAGGCACTCGGCGCACTGCACCCGGTGGGCCATATGGGCGAAATGGGCGATATCGCCGAAGCCGTGCTGTTCCTGGAAAGCGCCTCGTTCGTGACGGGCGAGATCCTGCACGTCGATGGCGGCCAGAGCGCCGGCCACTAAGCGGCTGGTTACCCCMAGTCATTCCCTTGACTTGACGTTCTTCATTCACGATACTTCATCTACTTTCATTCTTRTTTGAAGAACGTAAATCGTGGAACTGGCAGAATTAGAGATCTTCCGGGCGGTGGCGCGTGAGCAAAGCATCACACGCGCCGCCAAGCGGCTCGACCGGGTGCAGTCGAACGTGACCACCCGCGTGAAGCAGCTCGAGGAGAGCCTCGGCGTCAGCCTGTTCCAGCGCGATAGCAAGAAGATGTTGCTCACCCCGGAAGGCCTCCGCCTGCTCGACTATGCCGACCGCCTGCTGGCGCTGGCCGACGAGGCGCGGCAGTCGATGCGCACGGATGCGCCAAGCGGCCCGCTGCGGCTTGGTTCGATGGAAAGCTCGGCGGCCACGCTGCTGCCCCGCCCGCTCGGCGCCTTCCACGCGCGCTGGCCGGACGTGGCGTTGAAGCTGACCACGGGCACCTCGCAGGCGCTGGTCGATGCCGTGCTCGGCCATCGGCTCGACTGCGCCGTGGTGGCACATCCGGGCACGGGCGCGCCAGCCGACATCGACCTGACCGAAATGGGCGACGGSCTCGACGGCACCTACCTGCAAACCGAGGAACTGGTGCTGGTGCTGCCCGCCACGCACCCGCCGGTGCGCCAGCCGCAGGACGTCACGCTGCACCAACTGGCCGCCTTCGCGCGCGGCTGCACCTACCGCCAATGTGCCGAAGACTGGCTGGAGCAGGCGGGCGACGACATGCGCCGCCGGCTCTCGGTGATCGACCTGCCGTCCTACCACGCCATCCTGGCCTATGTGGCCGCCGGGTCGGCGGTGGGCATCGTGCCGCGCTCGCTGCTGGCGGTGCATCGCGAAATGGCCCACCTCCAGACCGTGCCGGTCCGCACCGTCCACACTTTCCTGGTGAAGCGCGCCGGCTTCGCCACCTCGGCCTACACGGCGTTCCTGCGGGAACTGCAGCAAGGCCCATCCCCTTCATCGCCCACCTAACCTGAAGCCCAGCCATGAACACCGCCGCCCGCAATCTGGTTTCCCTCCTCAACCTCGCCACGCCGATCATCCAGGCGCCGATGGCTGGCGTCAGCACGCCGGCCATGGCCGCCGCCGTGTCCGAAGCCGGCGGCCTGGGCTCGCTCGGCGTTGGGGCGATGGACGCCGAAGGCGCCCGCAAGGTCATCCGCGAGACCCGCGCGCTGACCGCCAAGCCCTTCCATATCAACCTGTTCTGCCACGCCCCGGCCCAGGCCGATGCGGCGCGGGAGGCCGCCTGGCTGCAATACCTGACGCCGCAGTTCGCCGAATTCGGCGCCACGCCGCCTGCCGGCCTGCGCGAGATCTACAAGAGCTTCGTGGCCGACGAGGCGATGTATCAGATGCTGCTGGAAGAAAAGCCGGCGGTCGTCAGTTTCCATTTCGGGCTGCCGGCGCAGGAGAAGATCGATGCGCTGCGGGCCGCCGGCATCCTCCTGCTGGCCAGCGCCACCTCGCTGCGGGAGGCGCGCCAGATCGAGGCGGCGGGCATCGACGGCATCATCGCGCAAGGCATCGAGGCCGGCGGGCACCGTGGCGTGTTCGATCCGGAGGGCGATGACGAAGGACTGGGCACGCTGGCGCTGGTGCGGGTGCTGGTGACGCGTACCAGCCTGCCGGTGATCGCCGCCGGCGGCATCATGGACGGCGCCGGCATTGCCGCCGCGCTGGCACTGGGCGCGCAGGCCGCGCAACTGGGCACCGCCTTCGTGGCGTGCGATGAATCATCGGCAGACGCCGCCTACCGCGCCGCCCTGACCGCCGCCGAGCCGCGCGCCACCACGCTGACGCGGGCGATTTCCGGCCGCGCCGCGCGGGGCTTCACCAGCCGCTTCACCGCCCTCGGCGTGGCGCCGGGCRCCCCCGCGATTCCCGACTATCCCGTCACCTACGACGCCGGCAAGGCCCTGCACGCCGCCGCCAAGGCCAAGGGTGTCAGCGAGTTCGCCGCACAATGGGCCGGCCAGGCCGTACCGCTCGCCCGCGCCCTGCCCGCCGGCGCGCTGGTCGCCGAACTGACCGCCGAATTGCGCCAGGCGCTGGACCGGTTGAGCAGCCTGCGGGCATCGATCGAGTAGTCAAGYAAGCCTGATCAGGTTCCAAACTCGCTGAACTTCGAGCCGAGGAACTCCACGAACAGGCGGATGCGCGACGACAACTGGTGCCGTTGCTGGTAGACGGCATAGATGTTCGCCTCGGGGGTGGCGTAGTGCGGCAACACCTGCACCAGCCGCCCGCTGCGCAGGTAGCGCTCGATATCCCATTCGGCGCGCATCACGATGCCATGGCCCTCCAGCGCCCACTGCACGGCGATTTCGCCGTCATTGGTCGTCAAATTGCCACGCACATGGATCGCCTCGGTGCGCTGCTTGGCGCCCTTGCCCGAGGTCAGCCGCCACACCCCGTAGGCATCGCTGCCCTGCCGGATGCCGATGCAGTTGTGCCGCGCCAGATCCCCCGGCGTGGCCGGGACGCCGTGCTCGCGCAGGTATTTGGGCGAGGCGCACAGCAGGCGCCGGTTCGGGGCCAGGAATTTGGCGATGATCCGCGCGTCGGGCGGCTCCCCGAACCGCACGCAGACATCGAAGGCATCCTCCGTCAGCGGCGGCGGATCCGCCGACAGCTGGAGCTGCACATCGACATCGGGGTAGGTCCGGCTGTACTCGGCGATGACCGGCGCCACATGCATGCGGCCAAAGCCCAGCGTGGCGTTCACGCGCAGCAGGCCGCTCGGCCGCCCCTTGGCGCTGGTCAGCAACTGGCTCAGGTCGTCGATCTCRCCCAGGATGCGCCGCGCGTGCTCCAGGAACACCTCCCCCTCGGGCGTCAGCCCCATCCGGCGCGTGGTCCGCGTCAGCAGCGGCATGCCGATGCGCGCCTCCATCTGGGCCAGCCGCTTGCTGACCGCCGCCGTCGAGATCCCMAGATCCCGCGCCGCCGCGCTCAGGCTGCCCGCCGTGGCCACCGCCGCGAAAAAGCCCAGYTCGGACGGTTGRATGCCGCTCGTCGCGCTCATGGCATTGTTAATGTCAGGTTAAAGATGGTTTAACTTTAGCGTCGATCCAACACCGCGTCCACGGTCAAGAATCCGTCCCACGCACTACAGCGATGATTCTGACCAGGAGACACAAGATGAAGACGTACAAGATCGCCACGATCCCCGGTGACGGCATTGGCAAGGAAGTGGTTCCCGCCGGCCGTGAAGTGATGGAAGCGCTGGCCGCYGGTGGCGCCGGCTTCCAGTTCGAATTCGAAAACTTCGACTGGGGCGGCGACTACTACCGCCAGCACGGCGTGATGATGCCCGCCGATGGCCTGGACGCGCTGCGCGGCAAGGACGCCATCCTGTTCGGCTCGGCCGGCGACAACCAGATTCCCGACCACATCACGCTGTGGGGCCTGCGCCTGAAGATCTGCCARGGCTTCGACCAGTACGCCAACGTGCGCCCGACGCGCATCCTGCCCGGCATCGACGGCCCGCTCAAGCGCTGCGCCCCSGARGACCTGAACTGGGTGATCGTGCGTGARAACTCGGAAGGCGAGTACTCGGGCGTRGGCGGCCGCGTGCACCAGGGCCACCCGATCGAGGCGGCCACCGATGTGTCGATGATGACCCGCGTGGGCGTGGAGCGCATCCTGCGCTACGCCTTCAAGCTGGCGCAATCGCGTCCGCGCAAGCTGCTGACCGTGATCACCAAGTCCAACGCCCAGCGCCACGCCATGGTGATGTGGGACGAGGTGGCCGTGGAAGTGGCCRAGGACTTCCCGGACGTGACCTGGGACAAGGAACTGGTCGATGCCGCCACCGCGCGCATGGTCAACCGCCCGAAGACGCTGGACACCATCGTCGCCACCAACCTCCACGCGGACATCCTGAGCGACCTCGCCGCCGCGCTGGCCGGCAGCCTCGGCATCGCGCCCACCGGCAATATCGACCCGGAACGCCGCTACCCGTCGATGTTCGAGCCGATCCACGGTTCCGCCTTCGACATCATGGGCAAGGGCCTCGCCAATCCGGTGGGCACCTTCTGGTCCGTGGTGATGCTGCTCGAACACCTGGGCGAAGACGCCGCCGCCAAGCGCGTGATGGCCGCCATCGAGGCCGTGACCGCCAACCCGGCCCTCCACACCGGCGACCTCGGCGGCAAGGCCACCACGGTCCAGGTGACCAAGGCGGTCTGCGACTACCTGGCCGCCAACAAGCAGGCCAAGGCGGCTTAACCCTCCCGCCCCCTCGCCGTCCCGGCATTTGGCCGGGCGGCCCTTGCGAGCCGGATCGCGGCTCGCGCTGCCCTGCGGACGCTAAAAAAGCGGCCATCAGAGCCGGTCCGCAGGCGCGCCAGATTCGAATGTGCAGGAGACAGCCATGATTCGAAAGCTACTGGGAAAGCTCTACGTCCAGGTGTTGATCGGCGTTGCCGCCGGTGTGGCACTGGGTGTCTGGGCACCCCAACTCGGCAGCGACCTCAAGCCGCTCGGCGACGTATTTATCAAGCTCATCAAGATGGTCTTCGCGCCGATCATCTTCGCCACCGTGGTGCTGGGCATCGCCCGCATGGAGAACATGAAGGAGCTGGGGCGGGTGGGCGTGCGCGCGCTGCTGTACTTCGAACTGCTGTCGACTTTCGCGCTGGTGCTCGGGCTGATCGTGGTGAATCTGGTGCAGCCGGGGCGCGGCATGAATATCGACCCGGCGCACCTCGACACCAAGGCCATCGCCACCTACACCCATGCGGCTGAAAAGTCACATTCGTTTATCGATTTCCTGATGAACCTGGTGCCGACCAGCATCATCGACGCGCTGGCCCGCAACGACATCCTGCAGATCCTGGTCTTCGCCACGCTGTTCGGCATCGCCCTGTCCCATATCGGCCCCCGCGCCAAGCCGGTGGTCGATTTCCTCGATTCGTTCGTGCACGGCATCTTCAGCGTGGTCGGCATGGTCATGCGGCTGGCCCCGCTGGCCGCCTTCGGCGCCATGGCCTTCACGGTCGGCAAGTACGGGCTGGGCTCGGTGGTCTCGCTCGGCAAGCTGATGGGGACGATGTACATCACGTGCTTCCTGTTCGTGGCCATCGTGCTGAACGGCGTGGCACGGCTCTCCGGCTTCAGCCTGTGGAAGTTCCTGCGCTATATCCGCGACGAGCTGTTCACGGTGCTGGGCACCAGTTCGTCCGAATCCGTGGTGCCGCAGCTGATGGGCAAGCTGGAGAAGGCCGGGGTGTCCAAGCCGGTAGTCGGGCTGGTGGTGCCCGCCGGGCTGACCTTCAACCCGGACGGCCAGTGCATCTACTACACCATGGCCGCCATCTTCATCGCCCAGGCCACCAACACGCCGCTCTCCCTGACCGACCAGTTCGTGGTGCTGGGGGTGCTGCTGCTGACCTCGAAGGGCTCCGCCGGCGTCACCGGCTCCGGCTTTATCACGCTGGCGGCGACGCTGGCCTCGCTGGGCACGATCCCGGTGGCCGGCATGGTGCTGCTGCTCGGCGTGGACCGCTTCATGTCCGAGGCGCGCGCCATTACCAACACCATCGGCAATGCCGTGGGCACGGTCGCCATCGCCCGCTGGGTGGGCGCGGTGGATCAGCAGCAGTTGCAGGACGCGCTGGACGGCAAGCTGTCCGATGACCCCGACGCGCTGATCCCTGACCAGCCCGAGCCGGCTACCTCCACGGTCGGCGCCCGGCTGGCCCGCATCGGCGATGCCCATGCCTCGCTCCTCCATTGATCCGATGACCCCGAGCCCCGCCATGGACACCCCCCAGGCCCGCCAACTGCTCCGCGAGATGTTCCAGGCGGCCATCCACGCCGCCCAGCCCGCGCGCACGCTGGCCGCCCACCTGCCCCCGCCGCCACCGTCTCCTGGCCGGACCATCGTGATCGGGGCTGGCAAAGCCTCGGCGGCCATGGCCCGCGCGCTGGAAGATGCCTGGCCCCATCCGCTGGAAGGGCTGGTGGTCACGCGCTACGGCTACGCGGTGGAGTGCGCGCGCATCGAGATCGTCGAGGCCGCCCATCCGGTGCCGGACGCCGCCGGCTTCCACGCCGCGCAGCGCATGCTGGAACGGGTGTCCGGGCTGACCGAGGACGACCTCGTCATCTGCCTGATCTCGGGCGGCGGCTCCGCGCTGCTGCCGCTGCCGCTGGCCGGCATGTCGCTCGCGGACAAGCAGGCGGTCAACCAGTCGCTGCTGAAGTCCGGCGCGACCATCACCGAGATGAACACCGTGCGCCGGCACCTGTCGGCGATCAAGGGCGGGCGCCTCGCCGCGGCCTGCCATCCGGCGCGGGTCTGCAACCTGCTGTTGTCCGATGTGCCCGGCGATGACCCCATCGACATCGCCTCCGGCCCCACCGTGCCGGACCCGACCACCCGGGCCGACGCGCTGGCCATCGTCCGGCGCTACGGCATCGACGTGCCGCCGCATGTGCTGGCCGTGCTCGATTCGGACGCGTCCGAGTCCATCAAACCCGGCGATGCCCGCCTGCCGCCCATCGACACCACGCTGATCGCCACGCCCCGGCTGGCGCTGGAAGCTGCCGCCGCCGTGGCAC
Source organism: Cupriavidus sp. KB_39 (assembly GCF_052114485.1). Lineage (NCBI taxonomy): Bacteria > Pseudomonadati > Pseudomonadota > Betaproteobacteria > Burkholderiales > Burkholderiaceae > Cupriavidus > Cupriavidus sp. KB_39. The sequence goes on along the minus strand of NZ_JBFREV010000032.1, from coordinate 29,707 downwards.
GCCGCGCCGGCCTGCGCGCCTACCTCCTGGGCGATGCCATCGAGGGCGAGGCGCGCGATGTCGGCAAGGTCATGGGCGGTCTGGCACTGGAAGTGGCGCGGCACGGCCAGCCGTTCACGGCGCCCTGCGTGCTGCTCTCGGGCGGCGAGACGACCGTCACCGTGCGCGGCAACGGGCGCGGCGGGCGGAATGTGGAATACCTGCTCTCGCTGGCGCTGACGCTGCGTGGCGAACCGGGCGTGCATGCCATTGCGGGCGATACCGATGGCGTGGACGGCCAGGAGGAAATCGCCGGCGCGCTGGCCGGCCCGGACACGCTGGCGCGCGCCTGGCAACTCGGCATCCGCCCGCAGGACGCGCTGGCGGCCAACGATGGCCACGGTTTCTTCGAGGCGCTCGGCGATGCGGTTGTCACCGGGCCGACCTTGACCAATGTCAATGACTTCCGCGCCATCCTGATCGCGCGGTGAAGGGAGTAACAAGATGAGACGCACCCGCAATGCCAAGATCGTGGCCACACTGGGCCCCGCGAGCACGTCGCCGGAAGTCATCGACGCGCTGTTCGAAGCCGGCGCCGACGTATTCCGGCTCAACTTCAGCCACGGCAGCCACGCCGACCACAAGCAGCGGCTGGACACCATCCGCGCCGTGGAACGGGACCGTGGCCGCCCCATCGGCGTGCTGCTGGACCTGCAAGGCCCCAAGCTGCGCATCGGCACGTTTGCCGATGGCCCGATCCAGCTGGCCGCCGACGCCAGCTTCCGGCTCGACCTCGACGCCACCGTGGCCGGCACCGCCAGCCGGGTCAGCCTGCCCCACCCGGAAATCTTCGCAGCGCTGCAGGAAGGGACCGAGTTGCTGCTCGATGACGGCAAGATCCGCCTGCGCGTGGAGCGCTGCGGCAAGGACTTCGCCGAGACCACSGTGGTCAATGGCGGGACGCTGTCCGACCGCAAGGGCGTCAACGTGCCCGGCGTGGTGCTGCCCCTGTCGGCCATGACCGAGAAGGACCGGCGCGACCTGGAGTTCGGCCTGACGCTCGGCGTGGACTGGATCGCCCTGTCCTTCGTGCAGCGGCCCGAGGACATCCTGGAGATCAAGGACATCGTCAAGGACCGCGCGGGCATCGTCGCCAAGCTGGAGAAGCCGGCGGCCATCCAGAGCCTGGAGGCCATCGTCGCCGAATCGGATGCCGTGATGGTGGCGCGCGGCGACCTTGGCGTGGAGATGCCGGCCGAGCTGGTGCCCTCGCTGCAGAAGCAGATCCTGCGGGCCTGCCGCAAGGCCGGCAAGCCGGTGATCGTGGCCACGCAGATGCTGGAATCGATGATCGCCTCGCCGGTGCCGACCCGCGCGGAAGCCTCGGACGTCGCCACGGCCGTGTACGACGGCGCCGATGCGGTGATGCTGTCCGCCGAATCGGCCTCGGGCAGGTATCCGGTGGAGGCCGTGCGGATGATGAACAGCATCATCTCGCGCACCGAGTCGGACCCGCTCTATCACGATGCCATCCAGGCCTCCCACACCCCGCCGCGCGCGGAGGCCGCCGACGCCATCGGGCTGGCRGTGCGCCATGTGGCCGGGCTGCTGAAGTCCCCGGCGACGGTGGCCTACACCAGTTCCGGCTACTCGGCGCTGCGCATGGCGCGCGAGCGCCCCGAGGTGCCCATCCTCGGCATGACCCCCCGCATGGCCACCGCGCGCCGGCTGGCGCTGGCCTGGGGCGTACACGCGGTGCTGTGCCACGAGGTGGTCGATGTGGTCGAGATGACCGAATTRGCCAGCCAGACCGTGCGCAAGGAGGGCTTCGGCGCGGCCGGCGACTCGATCGTGATTTCCGCCGGGCTGCCCTTCGCGGTGGCCGGCACCACCAATCTGCTGCGGATCGCGCAGGTCCAGTAAGTTGCTATTTCGTTAGGACCCCCCCATGCCCATCATCCAGGACATTCGCGGCTACGAGATCCTCGACTCGCGCGGCAACCCCACCGTGGCGGCGCAGGTGCGGCTGTCGGACGGCTCGCAAGGCTTTGCAGCGGCGCCGTCGGGCGCCTCCACCGGCGCCCGCGAGGCGCTGGAGCTGCGCGACGGCGACAGCGACGGCAAACCCCGGCGCTACTTCGGCAAGGGCGTGCGCAAGGCCGTGGCCCATATCGACGTCGATATCGCCCGCACGCTGGCCGGCATGCCGGCGGCAGACCARGCGGCGGTGGACGACTGCCTGATCCGGCTCGACGGCACGCCGGAGAAGTCCCGGCTCGGCGCCAACGCGCTGCTGGCGGTGTCGCTGGCCACCGCGAAGGCGGCGGCGGCTTCGGCCGGCGTGCCGCTTTATCGGACCATCGGAGGCCAGCGCCGCGACGCCCGCCTGCCGCTGCCGATGATGAACATCATCAATGGCGGGGCCCATGCCGACAACAGCGTGGACATGCAGGAGTTCATGATCCTGCCGGTGGGCGCCCCGTCGTTCTCCGAGTCCCTGCGTTGGGGCGCGGAGATCTTCCACACGCTCAAGGCGGTGCTCAAGGCGCAGGGGCTTTCCACCGCCGTGGGCGACGAAGGTGGCTTCGCGCCGGACCTCGCCTCGAACGAGCACGCGCTGGAGATCATCCTGCGCGCCATCGAACAGGCCGGGTTCCAGGCCGGGCGGGACATCGCGCTGGGGCTGGACGTCGCCAGTTCGGAGTTCCATCGCGACGGGCGGTACGAGTTGCAGTCCGAAGGCCGGTCCTATTCGGCGGACGGTTTTGTCGACCTGCTGGCCAGGTGGGTCGATCAGTACCCCATCGTCACCATCGAGGACGGCATGGCCGAGGGCGACTGGGCCGGCTGGCAGTTGCTGACCGAGCGGCTGGGCCAGCGCGTGCAGCTGGTGGGCGACGACCTCTTCGTCACCAACACGGCGATCCTGCGGCAGGGCATCGACTGCGGGGCCGCCAACGCGATCCTGATCAAGCCCAACCAGATCGGCACGCTGACCGAGACGCTGAACGCCATCGACATGGCGGAGGCGGCCGGCTACGCCTCGGTCATCTCGCATCGCTCCGGCGAGACCGAGGACACGACCATTGCCGACCTCAGCGTCTGCACGGCAGCCACGCAGATCAAGACCGGCTCGCTGTGCCGCTCCGACCGCGTCGCCAAGTACAACCGCCTGCTCTATATCGAGGCGGAACTGGGCTGCGCGGCCACCTTCGCGGGACGCGCCGCGCTGCGCGTACCGGGTTTGCAGGTGTTGCCGTCAGCGAGTGATCTCGCTATTAGTGAGCAATAAATCACAAATCATAAATACAGGAGACAGACCATGCCGACTTCCCAAACGCTTCCCCGCTTCCTCCGTGCCGCGCTGCTGATGCTGGGCGCCGGGGCCTCCGCCCTGTGCGTGGCGCAGGAATGGCCGACCAAGCCGATCAGCCTGATCGTGCCGTTCCCCTCCGGTGGCACCACCGACGTACTCGCGCGCGCCATCGGCGACCAGCTTTCCAAGAAGCTGGGCCAGCCCGTGATCGTGGAGAACCGGCCCGGCGCCGGCGCCACGGTGGGCGCGGACTACGTGGCCAAGGCCCGCCCGGACGGCTACACACTGTTGATGGGCGCCGTCCACCACACCATCGCCACCAGCGTCTACAAGAAGCTGCCGTACAACTTCCAGAAAGACCTGGCGCCGATCGCCACCGTGGCGATGGTGCCCAATGTGCTGGTGATCAATCCCGCCAAGACCCCGGCCAAGACCGTGGCCGAGCTGGTGGCGCTGGCCAAGAAGTCGCCCACCGAGTTCGCCTACGGCTCCAACGGCAACGGCACCGCCCAGCACCTGATCGGCACGCAGTTCCAGACCGCCACGGGCGCCCCGCTGCTGCACGTGCCCTATAAAGGCAGCGGCCCGCTGACCACCGACCTGCTGGGCGGACAGGTGACGATGTCCTTCGACACGCTGACCCCGGTGCTGCCGCACATCAAGGCCGGCAAGCTGCGCGCGCTGGCCGTGACCACGGCCAAGCGTTCCAGCGTGCTGCCGGACGTGCCGACCATGGAAGAAGCCGGCCTGAAGGGCTTCGATATCGGCACGTGGTTCGGCATCCTGGCGCCGGCGGCCACGCCCAAGCCCATCGTCGCCCAGCTCAGCGCGAAGATCGTGGAAATCGTCAATTCGCCGGACTTCCAGCAGCGCATGCTGGCCGCCGGCGCCGAGCCGATGCCCAGCGATTCGGCAGCGTTCGCCAAGCGCATCGATGACGAGACCGCCAAGTTCGCCAAGCTGGTCAAGGATGGCAAGGTGACGATCGAGTAAGGCCCCCGGAGCCTTGGCGCGTTACTCGACCTCCACCACCGGCTGGCCCTCGGTCACGGCGTCGCCGGGCTGGACCAGGATGGCCTTGACCACGCCATCCGCCTCGGCTTCGAGCGGGATTTCCATCTTCATCGACTCGATGATCATCAGGACATCCCCGGCGGAGATGGTGGCGCCGGCTTCGATGGCGATGGAGGACACATGGCCGCTGACTGCGGCGTCGATCTGGGGCATCAGGCTGCTCTTTCGGTAAGGGTTTCGGGTTGCTTCGGCGTAGGCGTCTGGAGCGGCGTGGCCAGCACGCGCTGGGTCAGGGCCGTGTCGATGCGGGCATCGGCGAAATCGGGGTGGGCCAGCACGCGCAGCAGGAACGGCAGGTTGGTCTTGACCCCGGCAATCTGGAACGCCTCCAGCGCGGCACGCAGGCGCCGGATGGCGTCGGCGCGGTCGCTGCCGGTGGCGATGACCTTGGCGATCATCGGGTCGTAGTACGGCGTCACGCGCTGGCCCTGCGCGTAGCCGGTCTCCACGCGGATGCCGGGCGCCTGCGGCGGCACGAAGGTGTCCAGCGGCCCCGGCGACGGGAAGAAGCGCACCGGGTCTTCGGCGTAGACGCGGGCCTCGATGGCGTGGCCCTGCTGGCGCGTGGGGGCCGGCAGCACGGCGTCGATCCGCTCGCCGCAGGCCAGCCGSASCTGCGCGGCCACGATGTCGATGCCGGTCACCTGCTCGGTCACCGCATGCTCCACCTGCAGCCGGGTGTTCATCTCCAGGAAGACAAAGCCGGTCTCGGGTGTGTGCAGCATCTCCACGGTGCCGATCACGTCGTAGCCGACGTGGCCCAGCAGCGTGGCCAGCCGCTCGCGCATGGCGGCCACCGCCTCGCCCGACAAGCCCGGCGCGGGGGCTTCTTCCAACACTTTCTGATGACGGCGCTGCACCGAGCAGTCACGCTCGCCCACAATGCGCACGCCGCCGTAGCGGTCCGCCAAGACCTGGAATTCGATGTGGCGCGGCTGCTCCATCAGCTTTTCCAGATACAGCTCCGCCTGCCCGAAGCTGCGCTGCGCCACCGAGCGGGCCTGCTGCCACGCGGCGGCCAGCCCTTGCGCATCGCGCACCGGCAGCATGCCGATGCCCCCGCCACCGCCAGCCGGCTTGATCAGCACCGGGTAGCCGATCTGCTCGGCGGCGGCAGCCACGACGGCCATGTCGTCCGGCAGCACGCCGGAACTCGGCGCCATCGGCATGCCGTGGCCGGCCATGAAGTCGCGCGCCTGCGTCTTGTGGCCCAGACGGCGGATCCAGGCGGGCGACGGGCCGATAAAGCAGAGCCCCGCCGCCTCCACCCGTTCGGCGAAGTCGGCGTTTTCCGACAGGAAGCCATAGCCGGGGTGCACGCCGTCCGCGCCGGTCTCCCGGGCGACATCGAGCAGCTTTTGCTGATGCAGATAGCTGTCCAGCGGCGCCGCCTCACCGATGCGCACGGCCATATCGGCCTCGCGCAGGTAGGGCAGGCCCGCGTCGGCGTCCGAGTAGACCGCCACCGAGGCGATGCCGAGCTGGCGCAGCGCGCGGATCACGCGCGCCGCCACGGCGCCCCGGTTGGCCACCAGCACGCGGCGCAGCGTGCGGATCTTGATGGTGTCGTTCATGCCGTCTCTCCTGTGCGGATCACCACCGCATCGACCAGCACCGGCGCCACCGCCCCACGGGCGACGATCACCGGGTTGGCATCGACCGAATGCACCGTGCCGCCCGCCGCGACCATCCAGTCGCCCAGACGGACCAGCATGTCGGCCAGTTGGTCGAGGTCCACCGCTTCCATGCCGCGCAGCGCGGCGAACGCCGGGGCGATGCGCAGCCGGCCGATGGCGGCCCGCGCCTGACTGGCCGTGAACGGCGCGACGAGGAATTGCACGTCCTGCAGCGCTTCCACCAGCACGCCACCCTGCCCGACCATCACCACCGGGCCGTAGGCCGGATCGATATGGGCGCCCACGGCCAGTTCGAACGCGCCGCGTTGCTGGCGCGCCAGCAGCACGCCGCCGTGGCGGACTTCCATCCTGTGCAGGATCTGGTCGATCTCGTCGAAGGCAGCCACGGCGGCGGCCTCGCCGGACAGGTTCAGCTTCACCAGCCCGTGCTCGGATTTGTGCGTGATGTCCGGGGACACACCCTTGGCGACCACCGGTGCGCCCAGTTCGGACACGGCACGGCGCACGTCGTCGGCGCTGTGGCAGAGCCGGTGCGCCACGACGGGCAGGCCCGCCGCCGCGAGTTCGGCCAGGCTGCGGACTTCATCGAGGGCATGGGCGGGGGACGCGTGCGTCAGTACTCCTGCCGGCACGCCAGCCGGCAAGGGCGCGGCCAGCGCCGCCTCGCGGCGTTCGCCATATTCGGCCAGCAGCGCCAGCGCCTGCATGGCGGAGCGCTCGCTGTCGAACACCGGCACGCCCTGCGCGCGGAACGCCTGCGCCACCCACTCCTGATTGGCGCTGACCGCCACCGGCACGCCGCTGGCCGAAGCAAAGCGCCCGGTCTGTGCGGAGAAATCGTCGAAGTCGTAGCCTTCGCCGCCAATCGGAAAGCCGACGAAGATCAGGTCGGCCTGCCGCTGGGCCGCCACGGCGTCGAGCGTCTGGCCATAGATCTGCGGCTGGCCGAGCAACGCGGTGGTCATGTCGATGGGATTGCGCGCCGAGACATAGCCGGGCAGCACGGYGCGCAGCGCGGCGGTGCCGGGTYCGTCGAACTGGCACAGGTCCAGCCCGTGGGACTCCGCCGCGTCCGCCGCCAGCACGCAGGTGGCGCCCGAGTTGCTGATCGCCACCACCTTGCGGCCACGCGGCCGCTGGCCGCCCGCGAAGATCTGCGCGTACTCGGACAACTCCCGGAAATCGTTCACGCGCAGGATGCCGTGCTGACGCAGGAAGGCATCGGCCAGCGCGTCCTCGCCGGCCATCGCCCCGGTGTGGGAGCTGGCGGTCAGTTGCCCGGCGCGGGTCCGGCCGGCCTTGACGGCGAGGATCGGCACATCGCGCGCATGGGCGATCCGTGCGGCCTGCGCCAGCACGTCGGGGTCGCGCAGGGATTCCACGTACAGCAGCATCACGCGCACGGCGTCGTCCTCGGCAATCGCGCGCAGCGTTTCGGCGGCGGTCACGTCGGCCTCGTTGCCCGTGGCCACCATGTAGCGCACGCCGATGCCCTTGCGGCGCAGCCCGCCATAGACGATGGACGAGCCCGCGCCGCTCTGGCTGACGATGGCCACCGGGCCGTCCTGCGGCGCTTCCTCGTTGATCATGGTCGAGAAATGCAGCACGGCGCCGGTGGCGAAGTTGGCCACGCCCTGCGTGTTCGGCCCGAACAGCCGCAGGCCGCCGGCGCGGGCCCGCGCCACGAGCCGCTGCTGCTGCGCCGCGCCGGCCTCGCCCAGTTCGGCAAAGCCCGACGAATAGATCACCGCGCCCTTGGCCCCCACCGCGATGCATTGCTCGATGGCCTGCTCGGCCTCGGTGCCGGCCACGCTGATGACGACCACATCGGGCGAGTCCGGCAGCGCGGCCAGATCGGGATAGGCGGCCAGGCCCTGGATCTCGGCCCGCTTGGGGTTGACCGGGTAGATGCGCCCGGCATAGCCGTGGCGCCGCATATAGTCGATGGGCCGTCCGCCGGCCTTGATCGGGTTGTCGGACGCGCCCAGCACCGCCACCGAGCGCGGCGCCAGCAATGACAACAACGAAGCTTGCTCCTTGGTATCCGCCATCGCTCAGTCCACCTTGACCTTGGCCTCGATGGCCACGCGCTTCCATTTGTCGAGTTCGGCCTGCACGAAGCTGCCGAACTGCTCGGCGTTGAGCGCGCCGGGGCTGGTGCCGTTCTGGGTCAGGTAGGTCTTGGCCTCGGCGCTGTTCATGCTCTTGACCGCTGCGTGGTTCAGCTTCTCCACCAGCGCGCGCGGCAGGTTGGCCGGGCCGTAGAAGCCGATCCACGTGGTGGCTTCGTAGCCGGGCACGCCCTGCTCGGCAATGGTCGGCACGTTGGGCAGCGCCTCGCTGCGCCTGGCCGAGGTCACGCCGATGGCCTTGACCTTGCCGTCCTTCACGTACGGCGCCATGGTCATCACGTCATGGAACAGCGCGGGGATCTGGCCGCCCAGCAGGTCGGCCAGCGCCGGGGACGCGCCCTTGTACGGAATGTGCGTCATCGGCACCTTCGTCATCAGCCGCAGCAGCTCCCCGGACATATGCGTGGCGCCGCCAATGCTCGACGAGCCGTAGGACAGCCCCTCGGTCTGCTTCTTCGCATAGGCCAGGAACTCGGGGAGATTGTTGGCCGGCACCTTGTTGTTGACCACCAGCACGTTGGGCGTGGTGGCCAGCAGCGCGATGTTCGTGAAATCCTTCGACGCGTTGTACGGCAGCTTGGGCCGGATGGCCGGGTTGATCACGTGGTGCGTGGCCGAGACCAGCAGCGTGTAGCCGTCCGGGTTGGCGCGCGCCACGATCTCGGTGCCGATCTGCCCGCTGGCGCCGGCGCGGTTGTCCACCACGAAGGGCTGCTTCAGCTCGGCCTGCATGTCACGGGCGATGCGGCGCGCCAGCAGGTCGGTCATGCCGCCCGCCGGGAACGGCACGACGATGGTGACGGGCTTGGCGGGCCAGTTCTCCTGCGCGAAGGCCGGCGCGGCCAGCGTGGTGGCCAACGTGGTGGCCATCAGGCCGAGACACAGCGAAGGTAGGGATCTGCGTTGCATGCGGTTTGTCTCCTGATTCTTTTTTTAGGATTTTGGCTAGGGGTTGCCGAACGCTTTCAAGGCCGGATGCCGAACKTGCGCACCCCCGCCTCGCGCAGCGGCGCGGCGAGGTTGGCGAACTCGCACAGCAGCGCCCGCGTGTCGCGCGGGTCGATGATGTCCTCGATCACGAAGGCTTCCGCGCTGCGGAACGGCGAGGTCAGGCTGCGCACCCGCTGCTCGATCTCGGCCCGCTTCTGCACCGGGTCGTCGGCGCCCTCGATCTCGGCCTTGTAGGCCACCTCCAGCCCGCCCTCGATCGGCAGCGAGCCCCAGTTGGCGGACGGCCACGCATAGCGGAAGTTGAAGCGACCCATGTGCTGGTGCCCCGCCGCCGCCACACCGTAGGCGCGGCGCACGATCACCGAGCACCACGGCACGGTGGCCTGATAAACCGCCGCCAGCGCGCGCACGCCGTAACGCATGATCCCGGCCTTCTCGGCCTCCAGCCCGATCTGGAACCCGGCGATATCGACGAGGTTGACCACCGGCAGGTGGAAGGCCTCGGCCATGTCCAGGAAGCGGGTGAATTTCTCGGCCGTGGGGCCGTCCCAGCCGCCGCCGTAGTAGTACGGGTCGCTGGCGACCACGGCCACGGGCCAGCCATCCAGCCGCGCCAGCCCGGTGACGATGGCGCGGCCCCAGTGCTTGCCGATCTCGAAGAACGAGTCCTGATCGACCAGCGCCTGCACGATCGGCCGGATCTTGTAGACCTGGCGGCTTTCGCGCGGGATGGCGGAGAGCAGCCATTCGTCGCGGCGGCGCGTGTCGTCGGCGGGCGCGGCGCGCGGCGGCAGCTCATACACGGACGGCGGCAGGTAGGACAGGAAGCGGCGGGCCCGGTCGAAGGCCTCTTCCTCGCTCGCCACCTCGTCATCGACCACGCCGTTGCGGGTGTGGATCTGACTGCCGCCCAGCTCGTTCTTTTCCAGGATCTGGCCGATGCGCGCCACCACGGGCGGGCCGGCGTTGAACAGTTGCGTCGTGCCCTTGACCATCACCGAGTAGTGGCTGGCCGCCACGCGCGCCGCGCCCATGCCGGCCACCGAGCCCAGCGCCAGCGACACCACCGGCACCACCGACATGTTCTCCACCACGTGCTGCCACACCTTCATGGTGGGGATATTGGTGTAGCCACGGTTCTCGATATTGCGCACCGAGCCGCCGCCGCCCGTGCCATCGACCAGCCGCACCATCGGCAGGCGCAGGTCGTGGGCCATCTTCTCGGCGTGGATCAGCTTGTCGCCCACCGCGCCGTCGTTGGCGCCGCCGCGCACCGTGAAGTCATCCCCGACCAGCACGGCGGGACGGCCACCCAGATGTGCGCGACCCATCACCAGATTGGCCGGGGTCAGGCCCACCAGCCGGCCATTGCTGTCGTACTGGCCGCTACCGGTGAGCGCGCCCACCTCGCGGAAGCTGCCGGGGTCCGCGATGGCCTCGATGCGCTCGCGCACGGTGAGCTTGCCGGCGTCCTTGTGGCGCTTGACCTTGTCGGGTCCGCCAAGCTCGGCGGCCAGTCGCTTGCGATAGGCCAGTTCGTCGATTTCCGGCTGCCAGGACATGTGTCTCCTCTGTGTCTTCGGGCTTATGGGTATGGGTGTTATCCGAGAGCTAACGCACTACCCGTGCCAGCCATGAAGCACATTGATTTCATTGCGATTTTTTCGACTGGCCGGTAGAGTGTCCGGCACGAGGACACTCAGATGTCCCGCATGGAGACACAATCAATGKCGTCAGTGAAGACACAAAGCCTGGGYGCGCTGGTGCTCGGGGCCGGCGGGGAGACCCTCGCCGCCTCGGGCACAGCACGCAATCCGGCCATCGCCCGGGCCGCGCAGGCCGGCGTGGCCGCACTGCCCCCCGCCGAGAACCACCATGCCGGCCGCATTTTCGATATCGAGGTCGATGGCGAGCGCCATATCGGGCTGGCCTTGCTCGATGCCAGCCAACAGACCATCCTGCTGCGCCGCGCGGCGGCCGGGGCGGCGCTGTTCGACTTCCTCGGCGCAGTGCCGTTTGCGGACGCCATCCTCGAACACTTCCTGACCAATCCCTATCAGGCGATCACGGTGGTGGACCACACGGGGTGTATCCGCTTCATCAGTCCCGTCCATGAGGCGTTCTTCGGCCTGCGCACTGGGGAAGGCACGGGGCGCCCCGCCGAGCAGGTCATCCCGAATTCCCGGCTGGGCCACGTGGCGGCGACCGGCAAGGCCGAGATCGGCCAGCTTCAGCGGATGAATGGCGTGACGCGCGTGGTGAACCGGGTGCCCATCGTTGCCGATGGCAAGACGGTCGGCGCGATCGGACAGGTCCTATTCAAGGAGCCGGAGGCCATCGGCCGGATGCACAAGGAGGTGGAGGAACTGCGGTCGCAGCTGGCGCACTACCGGCGCGAACTGCACGGGCTGCGCCAGCGCGACTCGGGAGTGGGCCTGCTGATTGGCGAGAGCGCGCCGATGCAGCGGCTGCGCCGGGAGATCGAGACCGTGGCGCGGCTCGACGTGCCCGTGCTGGTGCTGGGCGAGTCCGGCACGGGCAAGGAACTCGTCGCGCGGGCCATCCACAGCGCCGGCCGGGGGTCGCATGGCGTGCAGGGCGATGACGAGGGGACGCAGGCCGCGCCGCTGGTCAGCCTGAACCTGGCCGCGTTCCCGGCCACGCTGATCGAGGCCGAACTGTTCGGCCATGCGGCGGGCGCCTTCACGGGCAGCCATCGGCATGGCCAGCCCGGCAAGCTCGAACAGGCAGCCGGCGGCACGCTGTTCCTGGACGAAGTCGCCGATATTCCGATGGAGATGCAGGTCAAGCTGCTGCGCGTGCTGGAAGACCGCATGGTCGAGCGGCTCGGCAGCCGGCAGGCGCGGCGGGTGGATTTCCGGCTCGTGACCGCCACCAACCGCGACATTCAGGCGCTGATCGACGGTGGCCGCTTCCGGCTCGACCTCTACTACCGCCTCAGCGGCGTGGTGCTGCGCGTGCCGGCGCTGGGCCAGCGGCTGGAGGACATWCCCGCCCTGCTCCATCACTTCGTGCAGGCGTTCTGCCAGCGCAACGGCGTGCCGGTGCCGCAGGTCATGCCCGATGTGGCGCGGCACCTGGCCTCGCGGCGCTGGCCCGGCAATGTGCGCCAGCTACGGCAGAAGATCGAGGAAGCGCTGGTGTTCTGCGACGGCAGCCGGCTCCGGGTGCAGGACTTCGCCCGGGGCGAGGAAAACCATATGGCGACCATGGTGGCGCCGGCAACGCACCCGCTCGGGCAGGTCTTCGCGCCCGAGGATGCCCCGGCCCCGGCGGCGGCCCGGCTGCGCGACCTCGCTTATGACGCCGTGCTGCAGGCCATCGCCCGCCATGGCGGCAACAAGAAGCAGGCCGCGCTGGAACTGGGCATTTCCCGCTCCCATCTATATAAGATGCTCGAGCGCGGCGGCGAAGCCTGAACCGGGAATTCCGGAACTAGSCCTTGCCCTGGTTCAGCGCMACGGCGGCACGGATCAGGGCCTTCAGCGCCTTGGCATCGATCTTCTCGCCCTCRCGGAAGTCGATGGCGCGCCGGGTGTTGCCGTCCAGGCTGGAATTGAACAGGCCGGACGGGTCGTCCAGCGAGGCCCCCTTGGCGAAGGTCATCTTCACCGCGCTCTTGTAGGTCTCGCCGGTGCACAGGATGCCGTCGTGGGACCACACCGGCACGCGCCACTTCCATTCCTCCACCACCTCGGGGTCGGCTTCCTTCACCAGCGCGCGCAGGCGGGCGAGGGTTTCGCCGCGCCAGTCGCCCAGTTCCGCGATCCGGGCGTCGATCAGGGCTGCCGGGGACTCGTCCGCTGGCGCGGTGGCCTTGGTTGCGGYCTTGGCCGGGGCTKTGGTCTTCGTTTGGGTCATTCCCGCCTCTCCTCTCGTATTTATCCGCCTTTTGGTGCGTGTATGGTTGTCGAAGTGGCGCACCTTGCCAAGCCCCCGCTGGCGGGCGCTGRCCGGAATCTGCCCGTTTTTTCATGGGCCCCGCCGTCGAGGCCGGGCACCTGCCGTTACAATTGCCCCTCGCCCCAGCATTTCACTGGCCGCTTGCGCAGCACCCCGCAGACGACGCATGGACCACGACTTCACCCTCATCACCACCATCGCCGCCGGCTTCGGCATCGCCCTCGTGCTTGGCTTCCTGGCCGAACGCGTCAAGATTCCCGCCCTGGTCGGCTACCTCGTCACCGGCATCATCATCGGCCCCGGCACGCCGGGCTTCGTCGCCGATGTTCATCTGGCCTCGCAATTATCCGAAATCGGCGTGATGCTGCTGATGTTCGGCGTCGGCCTGCATTTCTCGCTGCGCGACCTGCTCGCGGTAAAACGTATCGCCATTCCCGGGGCAGTGGTGCAGATGGCGATTGCCACCGCGCTGGGCATGCTGGTGGCGTGGATCTGGGACTGGAGCCTGGGCACCGGGCTGGTCTTCGGCCTCTCCCTGTCGTGCGCGAGCACGGTGGTGCTGCTCAAGGCGCTGGAAACCCGCAACGTGCTGGAAACCATGAACGGGCGCATCGCCGTGGGCTGGCTGGTGGTGGAAGACCTCGCCACGGTGCTGGTGCTGGTGCTGCTGCCGCCGCTGGCCGGGCTGCTCGGCGGCACAAACGCCGCGCCAGACCAGGGCGCGCAGGCGCTCGGCTTCACCATCCTCCAGACACTGCTCCAGGTGGTAGCGTTTATCGCGCTGATGCTGGTGGCCGGGCGACGCATCCTGCCGTGGCTGCTGTGGCAGGTGGCCAAGACCGGCTCGCGCGAGCTGTTCACGCTGGCCGTKGTGGCGGTGGCGATTGGCATTGCCTATGGGGCGGCCGAACTGTTTAACGTGTCGTTCGCGCTGGGCGCCTTCTTCGCCGGCATGGTGATGCGCGAGTCGGAGTTCAGTCATCGCGCCGCCGAGGAATCGCTGCCGCTGCGCGACGCGTTCTCGGTCCTGTTCTTCGTCTCGGTGGGCATGCTGTTCAAGCCGGCCATCCTGATCGAGCAGCCGCTGCACGTGCTGGCCGTGGTCGCCATCATCGTGTTCGGCAAGTCGCTGGCGGCCTTCGCGCTGGTGCTGGCCTTCCGCTATCCGCTCAATACGGCGCTGACGGTGTCCGCCAGCCTGGCGCAGATCGGCGAATTCTCGTTCATCCTGGCCGGGCTGGGGGTCACGCTGGGGCTGCTGCCGGAGGAAGGCATGAGCCTGGTGCTGGCCGGCGCGCTGATTTCCATCGCGATCAATCCCCTGCTGTTTGCCGGCGTGGAGCCGCTGCGAAAGTGGATTCTCAAGCGATCGGCGCTGGCGCGGCGGCTGGAGCAGCGCGGCGACCCCTACGCCGAGCTGCCGATGACCACCGAGCGCAAGTTTCTGGAAGGCCAGGTGGTGCTGGTCGGCTACGGCCGCGTGGGCAAGCGGATTGCCCAGGCGATGCAGGAGCGCGGCATTCCCTTCGTGATTGCGGACGAGAACCGCGAGCGTGTGGAGTCCCTGCGCCGCGCGGGCTTCGCGGCGGTCTCGGGCAATGCGGCCGACCCGGCGGTGCTGATCCAGGCCCATATCGCCCACGCGGCGATGCTGGTGATTGCCGTGCCGGAGCCGCTCTACGTGCGCCAGATGGTGGAAACCGCCAAGACGCTGAACCCCAACGTGGAGATCGTGCTGCGCACGCATAGCGAGGACGAGTCCGCGCTGCTGCGCAAGGAAGGGCTCGGCACGGTGTTCTATGGCGAGGAGGAACTGGCCAAGGGCATGACCAGCCATGTACTGGGGCGCTTCGTGCCGCGCGGCGCGCATGAGGCCACGGCTTGAGTCGCGTCAGGATCGATTCACGATTACCTCAGGATTGATGCGATTGGCAGAAATCCGATTTCCWTAGCCAGCGYGCGGAAACACGGCGGACCTTGATCTGGATGCGGGTTCGCCCGCGATGAAGTGGCATAGCCTCCCATTCCCGGGAAACTCCCGCCACTACCTCGCGAACCGCTATGAAAGGCTTCCTCGTACTTCCGCTGCTCACCACTGCCCTGCTCGCCGGTTGCGCCGGCACCGATGTCAACAGCCTGGTCACCGCCGGCACCTCGCTGGCGCAGGCCGCCACCCTGACCGACGCGGAGGTGAAATCGCTGTCGGACCAGGCCTGCGCCGAGTCCGACCAGACCAACAAGACCGCCGGCCCCCGCACCAACTACGCAAAACGCCTCACCAAGGTCATGGCCGGGCTGAAGAACAGCGATGTGCCCAATCTCAACGTGCGGGTGTACCTGACCAAGGACGTCAACGCCTGGGCCATGGCCAACGGCTGCGTGCGGGTCTACAGCGGCCTGATGGACATGATGAGCGACGACGAGGTCCGCGGCGTGCTGGGCCACGAACTCGGCCACGTGGCGCTGGGCCACAGCAAGAAGGCCATGCAGGTGGCCTACGCCGCCACCGCCGCGCGCAGTGCGGTCGGCGCCACCAACGGCGCCATGGCCGCGCTGTCTTCCTCCCAACTGGGTGAACTCGGCGAAAAGCTGGTCAACGCGCAGTTCTCGCAGGCGCAGGAGACCGCCGCCGACGACTTCGCCTTCGACCTGTTGACCAAGAACAAGGCCAATACCAAGGCGCTGGTCACCGCGTTCGAGAAGCTGGCCAAGCTCGATGGCGGCAAGTCGAGCATGTTCGGCTCGCATCCGGGCTCGGARGCGCGCGCCAAGCATATCGARGRCCGCATCAGCAAGGTCGCATCGAAGTAAGACCCGTACGATCAATACGAAAAAAGGGGCCTAGGGCGTGGCGATGCCGCGCAACCGGGCCTCCAGCGGGGCGAGCCGCTCGCGCAACAGCGCCTGCAACTGGCGCACCGCCGGCGAGAACTGCTTGCGATGCGGGCAGATCAGGCTGAGCGGCGCGCTCTCGCCCGGCTGGTGCGGCAGCACCACCTCCAACGTGCCCGCTTCCACATCCGCGCAGACATCGAGCCACGACTTGTAGGCGATGCCCTGCCCCGCCACCGCCCAGCGGCGCGCCACGTCGGCATCGTCGCAGATCATCGCCCCGTTCACCGCCACCAGCCGGCGCTTGCCCTCCACCGGGAACACCCATTTGTCATAGAGGCGCCCGCCCAGCAGGTACAGCACGCAGCGGTGGCGCAAAAGGTCGTCCAGGCTTGCCGGCCGCCCGTGCGCGGCCAGATAGTCGGGCGATGCCACCAGCACGCGGCGGTTCTCGGGGGCCAGCGGCAGGGCCACATAGCTGGCGTCCTCGGCCAGTCCGTAGCGGATGGCCACGTCGACCGGCTCCCGGAACACATCGCTGACGCGGTCCGAGAGCAGCAGCCGCAGTGACAGGCGCGGATGGCTCGCGCAGAACGCCGTGATCCACGGCAGCAGCACGTTGCGGCCGACATCGGACGGCGCCGACACCTGCAGGACCCCGCTCAGATCCCCCTCCTCGCTCCGGGAACGCTCGTGGCCTTCGTGCAGCAGCGCGAGCACATCGGTGGCGTACGGCAGGTATCGCTCGCCCTCGGCCGTCAGCCGCAGGCTGCGCGTGGAGCGCACGAACAGGCGCAGGTCCAGCTCCCGTTCCAGCCGCTGGATGGCGGCGCTGACCTGCCCAGGCGGCAGATCGGCTTCGCGCGCGGCGCTGGAAAAGCTGCCGAGCGCGGCACTGCGGACAAACAGGGTCAGGTCCTCGAGTCTGAGCATCGGATCATCACGATTTGGGGGCGCGGGGGTGCGGAAAGCGCATTCTGCCGCATCCCCGCTGATTGGGCTGAGGCGGGCGGATCGGAGGTAAGCTGTCGCACCGAAAACGGAGACAGCCCATGAAACCCTATATCACCTTGATCACGCTGGGCGTGGACGATCTGGAACGCTCGCTGCGCTTCTACCGCGATGGCCTCGGCCTGCCGACCGCCGGCATTATCGGGCAGGAATTCGAGCATGGCGCCGCCGTGTTCATCGACCTGCAAGGCGGGACCAAGCTGGCGCTGTTCGCGCGCGAGAACCTCGCCCGCGAGGCCGGCCTGCCGGTGGCGCCGCCCAGCGCCACCGAGTTCTCGATGGCCCACAACGTGCGTAGCGAGGCCGAGGTCGATGCCGTGATGGCACAGGCGAAACAGGCCGGCGCGACCATCACCAAGCCCGCGCAGAAGACCTTCTGGGGCGGCTATGCCGGTCACTTCCAGGACCCGGACGGCCACCTGTGGGAAGTGGCGTACAACGTCCACCTGCTGCCGCCGGACGGGATGTGACAGTGGACCGGCCTAGCGTGCCGGCTGCAAAGGTTGCGCCGGCTGATACGGTTCGAGCCGCGCCGGGCAGAGCACCTTCATCGGCGCACTGATGCAGCGTCTTACGTGGTGCCCCGCTCGATGATGCGGAAGCCCACGTCGATCACCGGCTCCGGCACCGGCTCGCCCCGAAAACGCGCCAGCAACTGCCGCGCGGCCAGTTCGCCGATCTGCGCGCCATCCACGTGGACGGTGGTCAGCGGCGGGTTCATATGCGCGGCGAAGTCGGCGTCGCCGAAGCCGCAGATCGCCAGATCCTGCGGCATGCGCAGCCCGCGCGCGTGTGCTTCGATCATCACRCCTTGCGCGAGCTGGTCGGAACTGCAATAGATTGCCTCGATGTCCGGGGCCTGCGCCAGCAGGTCGGCCAGCGCCTTGCGGCCGTATTCAAGGCTGCTCGGGGCGGGCACCACCACGGTCGGCACATCGTGGCCCACCGTGGACAGGAAGCCCTCGCGTCGCACGGCGGCCCGCTGGTCGTCGCCGGTGGCGATGGCCAGCCGGCGCCGCCCCTGCCCGAGGAAGTAGCCGGCGATGGCGCTGCCCACCTTGAGGTGCGAGAAGCCCACCGCCATGTCCACGGGCCGATCGCTCAAATCCCATGTCTCCACCACCGGAATGCCGGCGCGGCGCAACTGGTCGCGCGCGGTCTGCGAATGGATCAGGCCGGTCACCACGATGCCGTCCGTGCGACGGCTGATCATCGTGGCGAGCAGCGCCTCCTCCCGGGCGTGATCGTAGCCGGTCTGGCCGAGGATCAACTGGTAGCCGGCGGCGTCCAGCGCATCGGTCAGCGCCTTCACGGTCGGCAGGAACTGCTGCACAGCGATGTTCGGCACCAGCGCGGCCACCATCAGGCTCTTGCGGGACTTCAGCCCGCCGGCCAGCAGGTTCGGGATGTAGCCGGTCACCGCCACGGCCTCGCGCACGCGCGCGATGGTGGCCTCGGACACCATGCCCGGATTGCTCAACGCCCGCGAGGCGGTAATCAGCGAGACGCCGGCCTGCCGGGCGACATCATGGAGCGTGACGGACTTCGACGCTGGAGCTTGGGGCATGCGGGTTCTGGCGGGTTTAAGCGGATTGGATGGAGATACGATGTCGGCCGACGGGTTGACCCAGTCGTATGACAACGTTAGCATTCTACCGACGATTGCCTGAACTGGCGCGCATCCCGGCCATAAACAACGACCACGTGGCCAATACGACGCATCCCAGCCGGGCATTCCGCCCTTGAATGACAACGTTGTCATACCCTGAAAAGGAACCCGCATGTCTCCCGATTCGATCGCCTGGATCCGCCTCTCTWCCTGCTACCTGCCGCTCGCCACCCCGATCAGCGACGCCAAGGTGCTGACCGGCCGACAGAAGCCGATGACCGAGGTGGCCATCCTGTTCGCCGAAATCCAGACCGCCGATGGCCACGCCGGGCTCGGCTTCAGCTACTCCAAGCGGGCCGGCGGCCCCGGCCAGTACGCCCACGCCTGCGAGATCGCCCCGGCCCTGCTGGGCGAGGACGCCAGCGACATCGCCAGGATCTGGGACAAGCTGTGCTGGGCCGGCGCCTCGGTGGGACGCAGCGGCCTGTCCACGCAGGCCATCGGCGCCATCGACGTGGCGCTCTGGGACCTGAAGGCGAAGCGCGCCGGCCTCTCGCTGGCCAAGCTGCTGGGCGCCCATCGGGATGCCGTGCGCTGCTACAACACCTCGGGCGGCTTCCTGCACACCCCGCTGGACCAGCTCAAGGTGAACGCGGCGGCGTCCGTCGAGCGCGGCATTGGCGGCATCAAGCTCAAGGTGGGCCAGCCAGACCGCGCCGAAGACCTGCGCCGCGTGGCCGCCGTGCGCGAGCATCTGGGCGATGCCGTGCCGCTGATGGTCGATGCCAACCAGCAGTGGGACCGCCCCACCGCGCAGCGCATGTGCCGCACCTTCGAGTCGTTCAACCTGGTCTGGATCGAGGAACCGCTGGACGCCTACGATCACGAAGGCCACGCCGCGCTGGCCACGCAGTTCGACACCCCCATCGCCACCGGCGAGATGCTGACCAGCGCCGCCGAACACTGGGACCTGATCCGCCACCGCGCCGCCGACTACCTGATGCCCGACGCGCCGCGCGTGGGCGGCATCACGCCGTTCCTGAAGGTGATGGCGCTGGCCGACCACGCCGGGCTGATGATTGCGCCGCACTTCGCCATGGAACTGCATGTGCATCTGGCGGCAGCGTATCCGCGCGAGCCGTGGGTCGAGCATTTCGACTGGCTCGAACCGCTGTTCAACGAGCGGCTGGAGATCCGCGACGGCCGCATCACCGTGCCCACGCGCCCCGGCCTGGGCGTCTCCATCAGCGAGCAGGCCCGCGCCTGGACCCGSGCGCAGACGGAGTTCGGCGCCCAGCCCTGAGCCTCGCCCCGGGGCGGTCTCTGACTTATCAGAGATCGCCCGATACACGCCCTCCGCACGACCCACACACATCACGCCGTGCCATATTGGCCCAATGCGCGCTTGACACCACCGGATGCGCTTCCTTAAATGATCCCGTCCCCACGAAATCCATGCCGGACTTTGCGATGGCTGTCGCCGACGATCCGCAGCGCAAGAAAGAAGAACTCCGGAGCTTCCTGTTCCTGACCGCCGTGATGGTGCCGGTGCTGACCGTCATCGTCGTGGCCGGGTACGGATTCATCGTCTGGATGACCCARCTCGTCAGCGGCCCGCCCACGCATTGATTGGCATGGACCGACGTCGCCCGGTGGGGTGACGCCTGCAGTTCCTGTAGCACTGAACGACGCGGCCTGCTGCCGCAAGGACAGTCATGCCAGGTACCACGCATTCCACCCCCGAGCCGCCACTCCCCACGGCGCAGCCGGGAGACACCCGCGCAGAGAGCCCTGATGACGCCGATGCGCAGCAGTGGCACATCGCCGGCGTGCTCGTGCACACCCAGCCGGCGAGCCTCGATGCCGTGCGCGGCGCCATCGCCGGTTTGGCCGGTGCCGAGATCCACGCCGCCAGCGACRCCGGCAAGCTCGTCGTCACGCTGGAAGCCCCCACCTCACGCGCCATCGCGGCGCATCTGACGTTCCTCCATCAGCTGGACGGCGTGCTGGCGGCCACCCTGGTCTACCAGCACAACGAGGATGCGTGCGACATGGACACGGAGATTGTCGATGAAAGTCACTCGCCGGGACTTTATTAAGCAGACGGCCGTGGCCGCCACCGCCTCGGTGGGCGGCATTCCGCTGGGCGCGGACGCGGCCAACTTCGTCACGGACAGCGACCTGACCCGCCTGAAATGGGACAAGGCGCCCTGCCGCTTCTGCGGCACCGGCTGCGGCGTGACCGTGGCGGTCAAGGAAAACAAGGTGGTGGCCACCCAGGGTGACCCGCTGTGCGAGGTCAACAAGGGCCTGAACTGCGTGAAGGGCTACTTCCTGTCCAAGATCATGTACGGGCAGGACCGGCTGACCAAGCCGCTGCTGCGCATGAAAAACGGACAGTACGACAAGAACGGCGAGTTCCAGCCCGTGACCTGGGACAAGGCGTTCGACGTGATGGCCGCCCAGTTCAAGCGCGTGCTGAAGGAGAAAGGCCCCACGGCGGTCGGCATGTTCGGCTCGGGCCAGTGGACGATCTGGGAGGGCTACGCCGCCTCCAAGCTGATGAAGGCCGGTTTCCGCACGAACAATATCGACCCGAACGCCCGTCACTGCATGGCCTCCGCCGTGGCCGGCTTCATGCGCACCTTCGGCATGGACGAGCCGATGGGCTGCTACGACGATATCGAGGTGGCCGACGCCTTCGTGCTGTGGGGCTCGAACATGGCCGAGATGCACCCGATCCTGTGGACCCGGGTGACGGACCGCCGCCTCTCCGCRCCCAAGACCAAGGTGGCGGTGCTGTCTACCTTCACCCATCGCTCCTACGAACTGGCCGACCTGCCGATCATCTTCACGCCGCAGACCGACCTGGCGATCCTGAACTACATCGCCCACTACATCATCACCAATAACAAGGTCAACAAGGACTTCGTCAACAAGCACACGGTGTTCAAGCAGGGCGTGACCGAYATCGGCTACGGGCTGCGCCCGGACCACCCACTGCAGAAGAAGGCCAAGAACGCGGCCGACCCCAACGCCGCCACGCCGATCACGTTCGACGATTTCGCCAAGTTCGTGGCGAAGTACGACGTGGCCACCGTCAGCAAGCTCTCCGGCGTGCCGCGCGACAAGCTCGAACAGCTGGCCGCCCTCTACGCCGACCCGAACATCAAGGTCGTGTCGTTCTGGACCATGGGCTTCAACCAGCACACGCGCGGCAGCTGGGCCAACAACATGGTCTACAACATCCACCTGCTGACCGGCAAGATCGCCACGCCGGGCAACAGCCCGTTCTCGCTGACCGGCCAGCCCTCGGCCTGCGGCACCGCGCGCGAGGTGGGCACGTTCTCCCACCGGCTGCCGGCGGACATGCTGGTCGCCAACCCCAAGCACCGCGAGACCGCCGAACGGATCTGGAAGATCCCGGCCGGCACCATCCCCGAAAAGCCCGGCTACCACGCCGTGCTGCAGAACCGCATGCTCAAGGACGCCAAGCTCAACGCGTACTGGGTGCAGGTGAACAACAATATGCAGGCGGCGGCCAACCTGATGGAGGAAGGGCTGCCGGGCTACCGGAACCCGGAAAACTTCATCGTGGTCTCGGACGCCTACCCCACCGTGACCGCGCTCGCGGCGGACCTGATCCTGCCTGCCGCCATGTGGGTAGAGAAGGAAGGCGCCTACGGCAACGCCGAGCGGCGCACCCAGTTCTGGCATCAACTGGTCGATGCCCCCGGCGAGGCCCGTTCGGACCTGTGGCAGTTGGTGGAGTTCTCCAAGCGCTTCAAGATCGAGGAAGTCTGGCCGGCGGACCTGATCGCCAAGATGCCGGAGGTCAAGGGCAAGACGCTGTTCGATGTGCTCTACCGCAACGGCCAGGTGGACAAGTTCCCGCTCAAGGAAGTCAACCCGGACTACCACAACGATGAAGCCAAGGCGTTCGGGTTCTATATCCAGAAGGGGCTGTTCGAGGAATACGCGAGCTTCGGCCGGGGCCACGGCCACGACCTGGCCCCGTTCGACGCCTACCACGAGGCGCGCGGCCTGCGCTGGCCCGTGGTCAACGGACGCGAAACCCTGTGGCGCTACCGCGAGGGCAGCGACCCCTACGTGAAGGCCGGCACCGGCTTCCAGTTCTACGGCAACGCGGACGGCCGCGCGGTCATCTTCGCCCTGCCCTACGAGCCCGCCGCCGAGTCGCCGGACAAGGAATACCCGTTCTGGCTGGCCACCGGCCGGGTGCTGGAGCACTGGCATTCCGGCTCGATGACCCGCCGCGTGCCCGAGCTGTACCGCGCCTTCCCCAACGCCGTGGTGTTCATGCATCCCGAGGATGCCAAGGCGATGGGACTGCGGCGCGGCGTGGAGGTGGAGGTGGTGTCCCGGCGCGGGCGCATGCGCTCCCGGATCGAGACGCGCGGGCGCGACCAGCCGCCGCGCGGGCTGGTCTTCGTGCCGTGGTTCGACGCCAGCCAGCTGATCAACAAGGTGACGCTGGACGCCACCTGCCCGATCTCGCTCCAGACCGACTTCAAGAAGTGCGCGGTCAAGATCGTGAAGGTATAGGGGGGCCACGCCATGCGATCAACAGTCTGGATGGGTTGGATCCTCGCCAGCCAGTTCGTGCTGGCCGGCGCGCAGGCCCAGTCCGAGGGAAAGGGGCTGACCGACGCCATGCGCGGTCCCACGCCCATCGGCAGCGAGTCCAAACCGCCCCTGCTCTACCCCACCGAGAACAAGGACGTGCGCCGCACCCGCAACTACACCATGCAGCCGCCGACCATCCCGCACAAGATCGACGGCTACCAGCTCGACAAGGACTACAACCGCTGCATGTTCTGCCACGCGCGCACCCGCACCGAGGAGACCCAGGCGATTCCGGTCAGCATTACGCACTACATGGACCGGAAYAACAACGTGCTGGCCGATGTCTCGCCCCGGCGCTACTTCTGCACCCAGTGCCACGTGCCGCAGGCCGACGCCAAGCCGCTGGTCGGCAACACGTTCACGGACGTGGAGACCATGCTGAAGAAACCGGCGGCGCCCAAGGGCACTGCAGCCAAGAAATAAGACCTGGCGGACTAGCGCGATGCTCGACCTGCTCAAACGATACTGGCGCACCATCAACCGGCCCAGCGCGTATTTCAGCCTCGGCTTCCTCACGCTGGGCGGCTTCATCGCGGGCGTGGTGTTCTGGGGCGCGTTCAACACGGCGCTGGAGTTCACCAATACCGAGAAGTTCTGCACCGGCTGCCACGAAATGCGCGACAACGTGTACCAGGAGCTGCAGGGCACCATCCACTTCACCAACCGCAGCGGCGTGCGCGCCAAGTGCTCGGACTGCCACGTGCCGCACAACTGGACCGACAAGATGGCCCGCAAGATGCAGGCATCGAAGGAGGTCTGGGCCAAGATCTTCGGCACCATCGACACCCGCGAGAAGTTCCAGGCCCATCGGCTGGAGCTGGCCCAGCACGAGTGGGCGCGCTTCAAGGCCAACGACTCGCTCGAATGCCGCAACTGCCACGACTACCAGTCGATGGACTTTACGCGGCAGAGCCCGCGCGCCCAGGCCATGCACTCCACCTACCTCGCCAACAAGGAGCGGACCTGCATCGACTGCCACAAGGGCATTGCGCACCGGCTGCCCGATGTCTCCAAGGCCGAGGGCAGCGAATGACCCACGCCGCGCGCGCCCGTTCCCGCTCCCGACCCCGTTCCGGCTGAGGCCCGCCCCATGCTCGCGGCCCACCAGCTCGCCTTTGCCCGCGCCGGCCGCGCCGTGTTCCATGGCATCGACATCGACCTGGCGCCGGGGCAGGCCATCGCCCTGACCGGGCCCAATGGCAGCGGCAARTCCACGCTGCTGCGGGTGCTGGCCGGGCTGCTGGTGCCGCTGGCCGGCGCCGTGACCTGGCAAGGGCGGCCCGTGCGCGGTGGCGATCCGGACTATGGGCGAGCGGTGGCCTACCTCGGCCACCACAATGGGCTCGACGCCGAGATGAGCGCCATCGAGCAGCTGGTCTACGCGGCGCGGCTGGCCGGCCACCGGGTCACGCCGGAGGCAGCGCGGGCGGCGCTGGCGGACGCCGGGCTCGCGCGGATGGCCGATGCGCGCCTGCGTACGCTCTCCCAGGGCCAGCGGCGGCGTATCGCGCTGGCGCGGCTGACCCTCACACCGCGCCCGCTGTGGCTGCTGGATGAGCCGCTGGCGGCGCTGGACGCCCCCGCCGCCGACCACTTCCGCACCCGCCTCGACGCCCATCTGGCCGCCGGCGGCATGGCCGTGATCGCCCTGCACGGCCCGCTGGCGCTGCCACTGGCAACGGCGCGCGGCAGGCTGCGCGGGCTCGCGCTGGAGGGCACCGCCTGATGCATGCCTTCGGCGCCACGCTCGTCCATGACCTGAAGCTGGCCTGGCGCCGGCGCGACGGCCTTGTCGCCACGCTGGTGTTCTTCGTCATCGCCGCCAGCCTGTTCCCGCTCGCCATCGGCCCCGATCCGCAGCAACTGCGCGCGCTGGCGCCCGGCATCCTGTGGGTGACGGCGCTGCTGGCGTCGATGCTGTCGCTGTCGCSCCTGTTCGCCGCCGATCATGCCGAAGGCAGCCTGGAGCAGATGCTGCTGTCCCCGGCGCCGCTGGCGCTGCTGGTGCTGGCCAAGATCTGTGCGCACTGGCTRACCAGTGGCCTGCCMCTGCTGGTGCTGACGCCGGTGCTGGCGCAGCAGTATTCGCTGCCGGCCGGGGCCACGTGGATGCTGGCGGCGTCGCTGCTGATCGGCACGCCGGTGTTGAGCCTGATCGGCGCGGTGGGCGCGGCGCTGACGCTGGGCGTGCGCGGCGGCGCGGTGCTGCTGTGCATCCTCGTCCTGCCGCTCTGCGTGCCGGTGCTGGTCTTTGGCGCCGGGGCCGGCGCGGCGGCGGATGCCGGGCTCGACGTCATGCCGCAGTTGTCGCTGCTGGGCGCCTGCCTGGCGCTGGCGCTGTGCCTGTGTCCGCCGGCCGCCGCTGCCGGCCTGCGCATTGCCATGGAGTGAGACGATGGGACCCTCGGCCGACYTGCCCCGCTCCGCCAGACTGCCCCAGCCCTCCCGGTCGCGCTGGCTGACCTACGCCTCYCCGGCCCGCTTCGACCCGCTSGCCCGGCGGCTGRYGCCRTGGTTCGCCGTGGCGGCAGCGCTGCTTCTGATCGCCGGGCTCTACCTCGGCTTCGGCGTGGCGCCGACGGACGCCCAGCAGGGCGAGGTCTATCGCATCATCTTCATCCACGTGCCGGCAGCGTGGATGTCGATGTTCATCTACCTCGTGATGGCCAGCTACTGCGCGCTGGCGCTGGTGCTGCGCACGCGGCTCTCGTCGATGATGGCCTCCGCGCTGGCCCCCACCGGCGCGCTGTTCACCTTTATCGCGCTCTGGACCGGCGCGCTGTGGGGCCAGCCGACCTGGGGCACGTGGTGGGTCTGGGACGCCCGGCTGACCTCCGAACTGATCCTGCTGTTCCTCTACCTCGGCTTTCTCGCGCTGGAAAACGCCATCGACGACCCGCGCCGCGCCGAGCGTGCCTGCGCGGTGCTGGCGCTGGTCGGCGTGGTGAACATCCCCATCATCTATTTCTCGGTGCAGTGGTGGAACACGCTGCATCAGGGCGCGTCGGTGAGCCTGACCGCCGCGCCATCCATGGCGCACACCATGCTGGCCGGCATGCTGCTGATGACGCTGGCCTGCTGGATGTACACGATTGCCGTGGCGCTGGTGCGCGTGCGCTGCATCCTGCGCGAGCGCGCCGAGCCGCGGCTGATCTAACGAGAACCGGAGCCGATCATGCTGAACCTCCTGCTGTCTTCGCCCCATCTGGGCTATGTGGCCGGCGCCTTCGGGGTGGCGTTTGCCGCGCTGGGGCTGGAAATGATGCTGCTGGCGCGGCGCGCGCGGGCCGCGCGGCGGCTGGCGGCTGGCGACGCACCGCGCGCATGACCACCCGGCGCCGTCGCCTCGGCTGGCTGCTGGCCGCGCTGGCCTGCGCCGGCGTGGCCACGGCACTCGTGCTCAACGCGTTCCGGGGCAACCTCGTCTTCTTCTTCAGCCCGACGCAGGTGGCCGCGCAGGAAGCCCCGGCCGGCCGGGCGTTCCGGCTGGGGGGGCTGGTCGAGACCGGCTCGCTGCGCCGCGAGGGCGACGGCATGACCATCCGCTTTATCGTCACGGACACCATGCGACAGGTGCCCGTGGTCTATCGCGGCCTCCTGCCGGACCTGTTTCGAGAAGGCAAAGGCGTGGTGGCGCGTGGCCAGTTGCGCGACGGCGTGTTCCAGGCCACCGAAGTGCTGGCCAAGCACGACGAGAACTACATGCCGCCCGAGGCCGCCGAGGCCCTGAAGCAGGCCGCCCAGACCAAGGCACGCATCCCGGAGACCACGCCACGATGATCGTCGAACTCGGTCACTTCGCCCTGATCCTCGCGCTGTTCGTCGCCGTGATGCAGGCGGTGCTGCCGATTGCCGGCGCCGCGCGGGGTCCCGGCGGCGACGCCACGCTGATGGCCGTGGCCCGCCCCGCCTCCGTCGCCCAGGCGCTGCTGGTGATGGCAGCCTACGGCGCGCTGACGCTGGCCTTCCTCGACAACGATTTCAGCGTGCGCTACGTGGCGGCCAACTCGAATACCGCGCTGCCGGCGATTTATCGCGCGGCGGCGGTCTGGGGCGGGCACGAGGGCTCCATGCTGCTGTGGACACTGATGCTGGCGCTCTGGACGCTGGCCGTGGCGCGCTTCAGCCGCGGCCTGCCGCCGGCGCTGCGGGCCCGCGTGATCGGTGTGCTGGGCGCCATCAGCGTGGGCTTCCTGCTGTTCCTGCTGTTCGCCTCCAACCCGTTCATCCGCCTGCTGCCGCCGGCCATGGAGGGGCGCGACCTGAACCCGCTGCTGCAGGACCCCGGCATGGTGTTCCATCCGCCCCAGCTCTATATGGGCTATGTGGGCTTTGCCGTGGTCTTCGCCTTCGCGGTGGCTGCGCTGCTGGGCGGGCGGCTGGACGCCGCCTGGGCGCGCTGGGCGCGGCCGTGGACCACGCTGGCGTGGAGCTTCCTGACCATCGGCATCCTGCTCGGCAGCGCCTGGGCCTACTACGAGCTGGGCTGGGGCGGCTGGTGGTTCTGGGACCCGGTGGAGAATGCCTCGTTGATGCCCTGGCTGGCCGGCACGGCGCTGATGCACTCGCTGGCCGTCACCGAGAAGCGCGGCGCCTTCCGCGCGTGGACCGCGCTGCTCGCCATCTTCACGTTCTCGCTGAGCCTGCTCGGCACCTTCCTGGTCCGATCGGGCGTGCTGACCTCCGTACACGCCTTCGCCGTGGACCCGACGCGCGGCGTGTTCATCCTCGCCCTGCTCAGCGCCATCACGGGCGGCGCGCTGGCGCTCTATGCCTGGCGCGCGCCGCGGGTGTCGGTGCGCGCGGCCTTCGCGGCGGTCTCGCGCGAATCCTTCCTGCTCGCCAACAACGTGCTGCTGGCCGTGGCGGCGGCCACGGTGCTGCTCGGCACGCTCTACCCGCTGCTGCTGGACGTGCTCGGCCTCGGCAAGATCTCGGTGGGGCCGGCCTATTTCGAACAGGTCTTCGTGCCGCTGATGGCGCCGGCCGTGCTGCTGATGGGCGTGGCCCCGCTGGTGCGCTGGCGCCACGCCGCCCTGCCCGACCTGGCCGCGCGGCTGCGCTGGGCCGCCATCGGCAGCCTGCTGGTGGCCCTGGCGCTGCTGGCGACGCTGCGCACGGCCTCCGCGCTGACCGGGCTCGGGCTGTGGCTGGCTACCTGGTGCGTGGCCAGCGGGCTGACCAGCCTCGCCAGCCGGCTGCGCCATCGTGGCCGATCCGCCCTGCGGCAGTTGCCGGCCGGGTATTACGGGATGCTGCTCGCGCATGTCGGCGTGGGCGTGTTTATCGCCGGGGTGACGCTGGTGAAAAGCCAGGAAAGCCTGCGCGAGTTGCCGATGCGCGCCGGCGAGGTGGTCAGCGTGGGCGGCTACACGTTCCGCTTCGAGGGCGTGGCGCCGGTRCGCGGCCCGAACTACGCGGCGTTCCGCGCCAAGCTGGTGGCCAGCCGCGACGGGCAGACGGTGGCCACGCTGGCGCCGGAACGGCGCGTCTACCGCAGCCAGGACATGCCGACCACCGAGGCCGCCATCGATAATGGCTTTACCCGCGACCTCTATGTGGCGATCGGCGAACAGGTGGCCGACGGCCAGTGGGCGGTRCGGCTCCACGTGAAGCCGTTCGTCGGCTGGATCTGGGGTGGCTGCGTGCTGATGGCGCTCGGTGGTCTGCTGGCGGCTTGCGACCGGCGTTATCGACGTCGGACGGCCGAGGTGGAAGCGGAGGCCGCGCCCCCGGCCCCGCGCCCCGCCGTGCCGCTGGCCACCACCCGGGAGCCGCTGCGATGACGCGCT
This sequence comes from Cupriavidus sp. KB_39, assembly GCF_052114485.1. Taxonomy (NCBI): domain Bacteria; kingdom Pseudomonadati; phylum Pseudomonadota; class Betaproteobacteria; order Burkholderiales; family Burkholderiaceae; genus Cupriavidus; species Cupriavidus sp. KB_39. The sequence continues at coordinate 803 of NZ_JBFREV010000032.1, read as the reverse complement.
TTCTGCTGCCGCTGGCCGTCTTCCTCGCCCTGGCCGCCGCGCTGGCCGCCGGGCTGCGGCACGATCCGCGCGAACTCCCATCGGCCATGGTCGGCAAGCCCGCGCCAGCGTTGCAGTTGCCGCTGCTGAAGGCTTCCRRSGRYGTRCGYGCCACATCCGACCTGAAAGGCAAGGTGTGGATGCTGAACGTGTGGGCGTCGTGGTGCACCGCGTGCCGCGTCGAACATCCCGTGCTGACCGACTTCGCCGGGAAGTCCGAGGTGCCGCTGGTCGGCCTGAACTACAAGGACCAGCCCRACGCCGCGCGCGACTGGCTGCGGCGCATGGGCGATCCGTACGTGGCGTCGCTGGTGGACGCGGATGGCAAGGCCGGCATCGACCTGGGTGTGTATGGCGTGCCGGAAACCTATGTCATCGACCGAGCCGGGGTGGTGCGCTATCGACAGGTGGGGCCGGTCACGCCGCAGGTGCTGGAGCAGAAGATCCTGCCGCTGCTGCGCACGCTGGAACGGGAGCCCGGCCATGCGTAGAKTSGCGCTCGCCTGCCTGCTCTGGATGGCGTGCGCCGCCCACGGCGCCGAAGACGCCGCCAAACTGGACGCCCGCGTGCATGCGCTGGCGGAACAGCTGCGCTGYCTGGTCTGCCAGAACCAGACGCTGGCCGATTCCAACGCCGACCTCGCGGTGGACCTGCGCGCCCAGATCCGGGAGCAGCTACGCAGCGGCGCGAGCGAGACCGCCGTGAAGGACTTCCTCGTGCAGCGCTATGGCGACTTCGTGCTCTACGACCCGCCGGTGCGGCC
>NZ_JBFREV010000031.1:0-81308 GCF_052114485.1 Cupriavidus sp. KB_39 | reverse complement strand
CTTCGGGTAAGGAGGCCGGATGGCGAGCGCGTGCACGGCGTAAACGGGGCCCAACAGAGGCTCCGGCGCAGCAAAACTCCAACGCGCCGCCCGTAGAAAAGCAAAAGAACAGTTCGATTTTTTGGACGGGAGTCACAAATGGGTCAGTCTTTCTGCCTTTGGGCAGTGGGCTTGCTGACGCCTGCTCGGCCTGCGTCCATGCCCGCTGGCATGGGGTCGCCGCAGCATGCCAGCCAGCCGCGCAGCCGCGCCCGCATCGGGCATCTCCACCGCTCTCAGACGCGCTTAATCGGCGGTTTCACGCTGATCGAGTTGCTGACTGCCGTGACGATCCTCGGCATCCTCGCGGCGGCGGCCATCCCCAACTTCCGTTCCTTCCTGCATAACAGCCGCATCGCGACGGAATCGTCGAAGTTCTTCACCGAGATCGAAGCGGCCCGCAGCGAAGCGGCACGGCGCAACAGCACCGTCACGATCTGTCCCGTGGGCACTGGCAACGCCTGCTCCGACGACTGGAACCAGCGGCGCGTGATCTTCGCCGATCTCAACGCCGACGGCGTGGTCGATCCTACGGACGACGTGCTGCGTTACAGCGACGAACCGACCCCGACCCTGACCCTGGAAGCCAGCAACCTGGGCGCCACACCCGATTTGGTGCGGTTCCGGTCCTCGGGCGCCTCCACTTCCCCGACGGCCACCTGGCGGTTCTGTGAACGCAACTCCGAACTGCCCGGCCAGACCGTCAGCATGACCGGCAGCGGCCGCCCCCAAACCCAGCAGCAGACGCCCTGCATCTGACGCCATGTCGCCCTCCCCACAGAACGGCCTACCGAGACGTGCCCGCCCGGTTCGACTGCGCACGCCCACGCGCGCGCGCCATGACGGGTTCACGCTGATTGAGTCGCTGATCACGATCGTCGTGCTCGCCATCGGCGTATTGGCGCTGGCCATGCTGCAGCTCCGCACGCTGGTCGATGCCCGCACGGCGTCCATGCGCAACATCGCCACCACCATGGCCTACAACATGGCGGACCAGATGCGCAGCAATGAGGTCGCCATGACGGCCGGCGCGTTCGACAAGCCGAATGGCGTACCGAACGCCGATTGCTACGCGGCCAAGGGGTGCACGCCGGCGGCCATGGCCGGGGCCAGCTTCGCGGCCTGGCTGGACGATCTGAAGGAAGCGCTGCCCGCCGCCAGCGGCATGATCTGCATCGACGCTTCCCCCAATGACGGCGACGCCGCGGACCCGCAGTGCCAGAACGTCAACGGTGCGCCCTACGTCATCAAGATCTGGTGGCGCGAGGACGGCCAGGACACCCCCCAACGATTCGTGACCGCCTTCGTGCCATGACTACGTCCATCCGCAAACCGAGGCGCCGCGCGCAGGGTTTCACCCTGGTCGAACTCATGGTCGGCATGGTGATCAGCATGCTGCTGGTCATCGTGGTGATCTCACTCTACCTGGCGCAGCAGCGCTCCTACAACACGCAGGGCGACCTCGCCGAAGTGCAGGAGAACTCGCGCGCCATCGCGCAGTTGCTGCAACGGCAGGGCCGCCAGGCCGGTTATTCCGACTTCACGTTCCTGGACAACAGCTTCGGTGTCAACGAGACGCTCGAAGCCACCAACGATACCGGCGTCAATGCCAGCGACACACTGACCGTGCGCTACTTCGGCTCGTCGCCGCCGGGGGCCGACCCCGCGGCGGTGCCGGGCACGCCCACGGCCCCGACGCCGGACGGCACCATGATCGACTGCGCCGGCAACGATGTGAACGGCAACATCCTGATGACCGAGGTGTTTTCGATCATCAACGACGCGGCCGGCGTGCCCTGGCTCCAGTGCACGGTCAACGGGGCCGCCACGCCGCTGTTCCCCAACGTCGAGGCGTTCCAGATCCTGCTGGGCGAGGATACCGACGGCGACCAGACCGTCAACCGCTTCGTCCGCCCCGGCGCGGCGAACATGGCCAACGTGCGCGCCCTGCGTGTGTCGCTGGTGCTGCGCGGCAAGAGCACCACGAACGCCGCGCCGACCTCGCTGGTCCTGAACCACTTCGGCAAGGCGTATGCCCAGAACGACGCCGCCCCGGCCGGCGATGCCGGCAGCGTCATGAACATGGCCAACGACGGCCGCCTGCGCAAGCACGCCACGTTCTTCATCGCCCTCCGCAACCGCCTGAACTGACACGACATGACGCGAATCCTTCCCCGTCCGCGCGCCCGCCTGCATCGACGCCAGGGGCAGCGCGGCATCTCGCTGGTGCTGGTGCTGCTGTTCCTGATCATCCTCACGCTGGTTGGGCTGGCGGCGAGCATGTCGAGCCTGTCGTCCGAGCGCATGGCGCGCAACACGCGCGACCAGAACATCGCGCTCCAGGCTGCCGAGGCAGCGCTGCGCGATGCCCGCAACGACATCCGCAACATCCGCTTCATCTCCGGCGTCACCGGCGCGGCGCTGACCTGCGACGTCGCCGGCTTCAAGGGCTTCTGCCTGCCCGCCGTGACGGGCAAGCCGGCATGGGACCTGTACCTCGAGGATCCCGCCCGGTCCGTGGAACTCGGCGAAGTGACGCTGCTGACTGCCGACCAGAAGCTGCCGACCGTGGCCGCCGCCGGCTCCAACGGCGTCTCGAGGCAGCCACGCTACCTGATCGAATCGATCCCCGACATCAACGAAGGCAGCCTCGAGGCCGGCAACATCAAGTACGTCTTCCGCGTCAGCGCCATCGGCTACGGGGCCAACCCGAGCACGAAGGTGATGATCCAGGAAGTCGTGCGTTTCTGATACTTCCCGAACCGTGTCGCGCAACCCTCCAACCGCTGGGCGCACCATGAAACCGTTCCTTCTGCACCGACCCGCGAGCCGCCTGCAAGCCGTACTGCTTGCAGCATCGTTCCTGCTCGCCGTGGCCTCCGCCTCGGCGGCACAGCTCAACCTGTCCACCAAGCCCCTCTATGCAGGCGGCGGCGTTTCGCCGATGGTAATGATCGATCTCTCCAAGGATCATTCGCTTCACCAGAAGGCGTACAACGACTACTCCGACCTGGACGGCGACGGCATCCTGGACTCGACGTATAGCTCGCGCATCACCTACGCGGGCTACTTCGACTCCGCCAAGTGCTACAACTACGACAGCAGCAGCATCCAGGGCTTCGTGCCCGCCGCGATGGCTGACAGCGCAAAATACTGCGACGGCACCAAGTGGAGCGGCAACTTCCTGAACTGGGTGTCGATGAGCCGCATCGACGAAGTGCGCAAGATCCTCTACGGCGGCACACGCGCCGTAGACACGGCTACGACCACCGTGCTGGAACGCGCGTTCCTGCCGATGGACGCCCACGCCTGGGCCAAGTACTACGGCGGCACCGACCTGCGCAAACTGGTGCCGGTAGACCTGGAACTGCCTTCCGAGGTGGAGACCCAGACGTCGTCCACCCAGATCACGCTGCGCGCCGACGTGGTGACGCTGACGGTGAGCGACAACTCCAAGATGCAGATCGGCGACCAGATTCGGCTGGTTCCGCGCGGCAGCGCTCCGGCCGGCACATCGCTGACCGGCTGGATCAGCAGCATTGGCAATAGCAACGCCATCACGATGGCGATCTACGCGGACAGCGTGTCCAAGCCGGCCGGCGCAAGCAACAGCTATTCGTCGTGGACCGTGTCCAATCTCACGCGCGGCGGCCTGACCATCTGCAATGTCACCCCGAAAGACAGCAGCAATCTCAACTCACAGGCCAACACGCAGGCCCCGCAATTGCGCGTAGTCAAAGGTAACTATGCCACCTGGGGCGCCAGCGAGAAATGGCAGTGCAACTGGTACAGCGAGGCCAGCAACACCCAAAGCAGCTTTTTGCCTCAGACCAACGGCAAGACTGTCTCCGGCTCCTCGAACGGCAACCGCGCCGCAACATCGGGCATCAACGCGTCGGCCGAGAACCCGTCGCAGTCAGTTCGGGGCACCGGCACGGGGCAGGCGAAGGGCACGTTCAACGCACGCGTGCAGGCCTGCGTAACGGGGATGATTGGTGGCGAATCGTGCAAACAGTACGGCAATGCGTACAAGCCGTACGGGTTGCTGCAGAAGTATGGCGAAACCGGCCAGATGCTGTTCGGGCTGATGACGGGCACCTACGACAAGAACATCTCAGGTGGTGTGCTGCGCCAGAACGTGACGAACTTCTCGACCGAGATCAACCCTGACTCTGGCATCTTTACCTACCGCGCTGCCACCCCGGTCAAGGGCATTGTCTGGAACATCGACAAGCTGCGCCCATACGGCTACAGCTATAGCGATGGGGGTTACACCAGCGCAGACAGCTGCAACTATCAGCAAACCGCCATTCAACCGAGCGGCGGCCAGAACGCCCAGAACAAGCCGGCCAACGAGGGGAATTGCTCCACATGGGGCAATCCGATCTCGGAAATTTATGTCGAGACGCTCCGCTACTTCGCCGGGAAGACGGCCAACGCCGACTTCGCACCCAAGACCAATGGCAAGGATGTGGCCCTCGGCCTGACGACCGCGACGTGGGCCAACCCGATGAACCTGCCGGCGTCGAACCCCAAGCGGGCGCCCTATTGCTCACCGCTCAATGCGCTGGTGTTCAACTCGAGCGTTTCCTCCTACGACAACGACCAATTGGGCGGCCTGAGCGATCTGGCCGGATCGCCGACAATCAGCGACTGGACCAACAAGGTTGGCACCGGGGAAGGCATCGACAACGGCAACTGGTTCGCGGGCGGGGTCAGCGGCGGCATCATCGACAATGTGTGCTCGGCCAAGAAGGTCGGCTCGCTCAGCAACGTGCTCGGGATCTGCCCGGAAGGACCGTCCCAGAAGGGCACGTTCCAGATCGCGGGCGCGGCGCTGTTCGCGCACATGAACCGCATCCGGACGGACCTCGACGTCACTTCCGCCGATGAAACCACTCGCAACGCCGCGCTGAAGGTCTCCACCTACGCCGTGCAGCTGGCGACCAATACGCCCAAGATCAACGTGAACGTCAACGGCAAGACCGTGACCATCATGCCGTCCTACCAGCTGCACCCGACCAACGTTGACCCGAGCACCGGCACGCTGGTTGACTTCAAGGTGATCTCGCAGGACGGCAGCAGCGGCCGCTTCTACGTGAGCTGGGAAGATTCGGTGGCCGGTGGCGACTACGACCAGGACGTCTGGGGTATCTTGAGCTACTCCGTCACCGGCGGCAACATCACGGTGTCGACGAAGGTGGTGTCCGGCTCCTCGAGCAACGGGCAGGGCTTCGGCTACGTAGTGTCCGGCACCGACAAGGACGGCCCGCACTTCCACTCCGGCATCTACGGCTTCAACTACACCGACCCGACCGGCGTCAAAGGCTGCAGCAACTGCAATCTGGGCGATGCGGAAACGAGCGTCACCTACAGCGTAACCGGCAACGCGGGCTCGCAGTTCCTCGACCCGCTCCAGTACGCCGCCAAGTGGGGCGGCTTCAAGGACAGCGACGGCGACAAGACCCCTAACAAACAGACCGAATGGGACGTCCGCCTGTCCAATGGCGACGGCGGCTCGGATGGCCTGCCCGATAACTACTTCTACGCCACCAACCCGGGCGCGCTGAGCGCGGCGCTGGAACGTGCCTTCATCTCGATCCTGGCCACCTCGTCGTCCTCTTCCGTCGCGGCAAGCTCGTCGCGGCTGGACGTCAACACACGGTCCTACCAGGCGCGCTTCAACGGCTCCGACTGGTCAGGCCAGTTGTTCAACTTTGCCTTGAATGCCAAGGGCGAGGCCGTCCTCCCGGCCATCTGGGACGCCGGCCAGACGCTCCGCGGCATCGCACCTACCAACCGCGCGATCCTCACGTACAACAGTGTGGATCCCGATGGCGCGGGCATTCCGTTCCGCTACGACAGCCTGCCCCCCGACTTCCAGACCATCATGAATACGGGCGGCGCGGACGGCACGAAGCGCGTCAACTGGCTGCGCGGAGACAAGAGCAATGAGGGCGATGCCTCGGGCAAGTTCCGCGCCCGCCCCACCACCATCCTGGGCGACATCGTGAACTCCAGCCCGCAGTACGTGGGCCCGCCCAACGCCGGCTACGCGGGTAACGACTACGCCGAGTTCGTGCTGAGCAAGCGGTCCCGCAAGCCAGTACTCTACGTGGGCGCGAACGACGGCATGATGCACGCGTTCTCCGCCAAGGATGAAGACGGCGGCAAGGAGCTGTTCGCCTACGTGCCGTCCCTGGTGTACAGCAAGCTGCCCACCCTGACGAACCTCGACTACGTCCACACCTACACGGTCGACGGGACACCCGCCGTCAAGGATGCGAAGGTCAACAGCAACTGGCGCACCGTGCTGGTCAGCGGCCTCGGCCTCGGCGGCCGTGGGGTGTTCGCGCTCGACGTCACCGATCCGGAGTCGGTCAGCGAGAACACCGCAGGCAGCACCGTGCTGTGGGAGTTCCCGAGCTCGGCCGACGCCGATCTCGGCCACGTGGTGGGCCAGCCGAAAATCGTCAAGATGTCGAATGGCAAGTGGGTGGCGATCTTCGGAAACGGCTACAACAGCACGGCGGGCCGTGGCTCCATCTTCATCGTCTACCTGGACCGCGTGCGGGGCTCGAAGCGCTGGACGCCCGGCACGGACTATCTCAAGCTGACGCTCGACGATGCCACGGCGACGGCGTCCAACGGGATTGCCTCGGTGCTCCCGGCGGACGTCAACGGCGACGGTACCGTGGACTTCCTCTACGCTGGCGACCTGCTCGGCAACCTCTGGAAGTTCGACGTCTCGGACAAGACCGATTCGAAGTGGCAGTCCACGCGCAAGCTGATGTTCACCGCCAAGGACAGTGCCGGCAACCGCCAACCGATCACCGGCCAGCCGGACGTGGCGCGCAACCCGACCGGCGGCTACATGGTGGTGTTCGGCACGGGCCGGTACGTCGACAACAGCGACCCTTCGAACTTCTCGACCCAGTCGCTGTACGGCATCTGGGACCAGAACATTACCGCGCAGGGCACGATCACGCGCAGCATGCTGCAGGAACAGAAGACGCTGTCGGCTGGGGTTTCCAACGGCCTCACCTACCGGATCTCGACCGACACAAAGGTGCAACTGACGCCTGGAGGGGTCCAGGGCTGGTACATGGACCTTCTGGTTGGCCCAACCTACGCCCAACTCGGCGAGCGGGTGGTCACGGACGCCCTGATCCGTGGCAAACGTGTCGTGCTGGTCACGATGACGCCGTCCACCGAGGTCTGCGACAGCGGCGGCTCGAGCTTCATCTACGAAGTCGGCACGTTCAGCGGCGCGCGTCTCAGTGAATCGCCGGTGGACCTGAACGGCGACGGCAAGATCGACCAGAACGATACGGTCAACGGTGTGGTGGTGAGCGGCGTCGGCTCGACGGTGGGTATCACGCCGAAGCCGCCTATCATCGACTGCGGCCCGGGCAAGGAGTGCAAGCTGATGTCCGGCTCGAGCGGCGGCACGCAGACCATCACGGAAAGCGCCGACAAGCCGAGCGGTCGCCTGTCGTGGCGCGAGATCCTGCACTGATGGCGGTGCAACATGAAACAAGACGGAGAACGGCAATGACCCGGACAGGACTGCGGCAGCGCATGCAAGGCTTCACGCTGATCGAACTGATGATCACGGTCATGGTGCTCGGCATCCTGGCCGCCATTGCCTACCCGCAGTACGGGCAGTACGTGACCAAGGCGCGCCGCACCGAAGCCAAGGCCGCCCTGGCACGCGTGCAGGGTGCCCAGGAGCGGTATTTCACGGTGAACAACAAGTATTCGTCGGACCCGGCCCAACTCAAGGTACTGGCTTGCGCCGCCCAGACTACGGGGTCCGGGGATACCTGCGATCAAGGCAGCCATGTGATCACCATCGCCGTGACCGGCGGCGCCGATGCCACCGGCTACATCCGAGTCGGCCTCGGACACAAACTTCCACAAAACCTCCACATCCGGACACGTTTTAGGGCCTCGCCCGAGGCTATCGTGGACATCCGTTCTGTTCGAACCGATGCGCCATGTCCCTTGCTCCACCCTCCCCTTCCGGCCGCCGCCCTCAGCGGCGCTCCAGCGGCTACATCCTCCTCGAATCACTGATCTGCCTTGCCGTCATCGGCATCGGCGCCATGCCGCTGGCCGTGCTCGGCCCCTTGTGGCTCCGGCTGGCGGGTGAGCAGGAGAGTCTGGCGCAGACCACGCAGTGGGCGTCGGAGTTCGCCGAAACGGCCGGTGCCGGTTCGATGGTGCCGCCCGGCGGGCGCCACGCGCAGCTGTGTGGCGCGCTCGGCGTCGGGGCCGGCGCTCGGCCGCTCTGCGCGCCCGGTGCGCGCATTGTGCTGGCCGGGCCGGTCCGCATTACGGCGGACGCCTCGCCCGGCATGACGGCACCTCCCGCCCACGTGGCGTTATGGGTAGCGCCATGACGCGTCGCCCTCGCCAGCGTGGGTTCACGCTCACCGGGATGATGGTGGGGATGGTGCTCGGGCTGCTGGCATCCGTACTGGCCATCACCACGTTCCAAGTCGTCCGGCAGGCATACGCCAACGTCGCGGACAGCGTGATGATGGCGGAGCGCGGCCATCGGGCGCTGGGCATCGTCGCTCAACTGGTGCGTCAGGCGGGCTGGATTCCCGGTCGGGCCTCGCTCACCCCAGGGCATCCGGCGCCAACCGCGCCGCTCGAGGGCCACGACGACTGCGGCCAGCCCGCCGTCGATCTATCTGCCCCGTGCGGCACCCGGGGCCGGCATCAGAGCGATGCCCTGCGCCTGCGCTTCTCCGGCAGCAGCAGCGGCGATGCGACCACGCGGCCCGACGGCACCATGACCGACTGTGGCGGGCATGCGCTGGCGGCAACCGCCCAACCGGTCGATGGCGTGCCCACCTCGCATCACGCCGCGATGAACCTGCTGTACATCGGCCTCGGCAGTGATGGCGTRCCGCAGTTGCTGTGCCGCTATCCRCGCCGGCAGGGGCGCCAGATGCAAGCCGTCACTTACACCTCGGGGACGCTCGTCCGTGGCGTGGAGGCCATGCAGCTGCGCTATGGCGTCGACCGGGACGGCGACGGGGAGGCGGACACCTATCTCCGCGCCCGCGACATCCGGGCGCAGGGCGATGCCGGCTGGCATCGCGTGCGCACGGTGCAGATCGCCCTGGTGATCCGGGGCGACCGCGCTACCGGGCAGACGACCCGGCCAGAGCCGCTGACCCTGCTGCCCGCTCTGACCCATGGCGACGCCGACGAGGACTTGTCGTTCCCCCCTGCGACCCGGCATGCGGTCCGCCGGCGCGTCTTCACCACCACCTTCCGCCTGCGCAACCCTTCGCCCTGCCTGGAGACCCTATGCTGACCCGCCGCACGCAGGATGGCATCGCCGTTCTCGCTTTCGTCACGACGATGCTGGTGCTCACGGCCAGCGTCTGCGCCGCAGCGATGCACTTCCTCCACGCCGGCCGTCAACTGGCAGGGCTGCAACTGGACCGCGAGATCGCGTTCCGCGCGGCGGAGGCGGCCTTGCTCGATGCGGAGGCGGATCTGCTTGCGGCTGCCGCGTCGCCGCATGCTCGGCTGGCGTCGTGGCCGGACCCGGGCCATTGCGGCGTGGAGGCCCAGCGCGCCATCTGTCGAACGGGCACCGGCCAGCCGGCCTGGTGGCCATGGATCGAGGGCAGCCCACCCGAGAGCGTCCCGGCGCTATCGATTGGTGCGTTCACCGGGGCGCGCCTGCCCGATCTGCCCGAAGGCGTGGCCGGGGCGACGCATCCGCCCCGCTACCTCATCGAAGTCCTCGACCACCACCAGACCCTCCAGACACTGGCCGGCACGGCGCAGTGGCCGCGCTTCCGCATTACCGCGCTCGGYCTTGCCCGCGATCCGTCCGTGCGCGTGCTGCTCCAGACGGAGTTCCAGCCATGATCCGCCTTGTCATGGGGTGCATCGGGATCGTGCTAGGGCTTAGCGGCTGCCCCGGCGCCGTTGCCAGCGAGGCCGGCCGTTTGCCGATGGGCTACCGTGTGGCGCCTGCCGGCTACCCCTGGACCGGGCGCCTCCATGCCATCGGCTTCCGCACCACCGCCGATGCCAACCGGCGTGGGGTACTGCACCTCTGGGAAGCGGGAGAAAGGCTCGACCAGCGCGACACGGACACGCGTCGCCTCTATCTGGGCGGGACGCGGCTGACGCCCTTGCGGTGGCCCGCCATCGATGCGGAGGCCAAGCAACATCTCAACATCGATCCCACAACCGGCCAGCCCGACACCCACGGCGCGGACCGGCTCTCGTGGCTTCGTGGCAACCGCCCCAACCCGCTCATGCGCCCACGCGACACCCGGCTTGCCAGCGCCGCCGGCGCGCGCGTGCACGTGGTGGCGCCACCGGCGTGGCAGCCCATGCAACCGGGCCACACCGCCTTCCGCAACGCACATGCACTGCGGCCAACCACCGTCTGGCTGGGCACGCGCGATGGCATCCTGCACAGCTTCGACGCGATGACGGGCCGGGAACGCGCCGGCTACCTACCGCGCGCCGCACTGGCCGAAGCCGCCGCCCTAACCGCCGTGGGCACGCGGGTGCCGGCCCCGCCGTGCCCAAGGCCCCATAGCGTGGATGCTGACCCAAACGGCCGCTGGCGCACCCTTCTCCTTTGCGCCACACCCGCTACGGCGCGCACGCCCGGCACCGCATTCGTCCTCGACGTATCCACTCCGGACGCCGACACACCCATCCAACTGATCTGGGAAGTGACGGGAAGCGACGCCTTGCCGCTGACCGGCAGTGGCCCGCTACGCGCCGCCATGCTCAGGGTCGACAACGAGCGGCGCTGGTTCGCCGTCGGCATCCTCGCGCCGGGCACGCCGRCRGGYGCACGGGCGGCCTTGGCGCTGCTTCCGCTGGACCGGCCGGCAGGCGCCTGGGCGACCACCGGCCGTGTTCCGCGACTGCCGCTACCTGAACAAGGCTGCGACAGCAAGACGGCCACCACGCAACTCCTCGCCGTCACGGTGCGGAGCGATGCCAGTGGCGCCGCCCGCGCCGCCTACGCCATCGACGATGTAGGCCGCCTCTGGCGGTTCCCCCTCGACGCCCTTGGCGCCGATACGCCACCCGCAACATGCCTGCATCGCCAGACCGCCAGCAGACGTGGCAGTGTCGAACCACCCGTGATCACGTACACCGGTGCTACCCCGCTTATTGTCTACGGCACCGGCAACGCCGTGTCCGCCATTCCGGACCACACCGAAAAGCCAGCCAACCCACGCCAGATCCGCGCAATCCCGAGCGGTAACGGCGTGGTGCTGCGTGCCGTCCCCTCGTCGGACCCCCCCGGCACGACAGGATGGACGCTCGCGCTACCCCATCCGGGCGAACAGATCGAGACACTGGACGCCGCCAGCCCTGCCCATCTCTCCTTCACCACGCTGGCACCCGATGGCCGTGCACGGAGCTACCTGATCGACGCCGCTACCGGGGAGTCGGTCACCGTCCTGCAGGCCGATGGCAAACCCGGCGCCGCCATCACAGGGTTGCCGTTCGATCCGGCCTTCGGTGGTCCGTTCGTCAGCCTCTCCCCGGTCATCGAAGGTGCCRCTCCGGCGCCCGGCATCTCCCGGCGCGATGTCCATTCCCTTGCCCTGTGGCAGGTCGATGGCGACGGCGCCTACCTGCAACAACACGCCTACCTGACACGCCGGCGCGGTCGGCTGGGCTGGCGCGAACTGATCCGGACACCGCTATGAGCATCGCCATGACGCACCGACCCTGCCTGCCGCGCACCCAAAGCAGCGGCTTCAGCCTCGTCGAGTTGATGATCACCCTGATGATCGTCGTGATCCTCGCCGCCATGGCGCTACCGGCATGGCGGCAGCATTTCCACCGGGCGTGGCGCATGCAGGCACGTGCCGAAGCGGTCACCGCGATGCTGGCGCTCGAGCGGCATGCCCTCAGCGCGTCGACGTTTGCGAGCGCCCTAGACGCAACCGCCCCGGCCGGCCATTGGCCCCGCCCCGTGCCCGCGCCGCCCGCCCCGGTCCGGCACTGGCTGACGGCCACCAGTTGCGCCGGACTTGACCTGTCCCGCTGCGTCGAAGTCCGCGCCACGCCCACTTTTGTCGATACGCGCTGCGGCACYCTCGTGCTGCGGAGCACGGGCGAGTGGCTTTCCCTGCTCACCGCGGCGAATCCGCCCGCTCGAACCCCCGAAGGATGCTGAAATGCAACAGGCTGCAATCAAGCACGTCCGCCGGCGCAGCGGCATGACGCTGACCGAACTCCTGGTSTCGCTGGCCGTKGCCGCCATCCTCGCGGCCATCGCCYTGCCCRCCCTGCGCCACATGCTGGCCGAGCACACCGTGACCTACGCCGCAGACCGGCTGGCGGCATCGCTGGCCATGGCACGCACYACGGCGGCCAACCGGCGCGTCGAAATCCGGCTCGGGCCCTTGCCGGGCGCCACCACGCTCGATGGCGGATGGCAGCTCGCACCGGTGGCACCCCAGGCGACCACCGGGCCGCCCATCGCCGTGACGGCGCTGGAYGCCGCCTGCCTGCGCGTGACCCTGCGCGGCACCGATGGCGCCAAGGGACCGCCTGCGCTCCGCTTGACACCTGTGGGATACTCTCGATCGGAACGCGGCGGTTTCTACGCGGCCACGTTCCATGTGCGATGCCGCGGTGCGCAGCGGCAGGTCAGGCTCGGCGCCCAGGGGCGCATCCGGATCTGCGGCGCCGGCCCCGATGCCGACTGCGACTGATCGCCCTGCTTTCTCACCTAACGGCACAGACTGCCTCGCCATGTTTTCCGACTCCGACCATACCGCCATGGAACTGGCCCTCGCGCTCGCCGCGCGGGGCATGTTCACCACCACGCCCAACCCGCGCGTTGGCTGCGTGCTGATGAAGCATGGCGAGATCATCGGGCAGGGCTATACCCAGCCGGCCGGTCAGGACCATGCCGAGATCCAGGCGATGAAGGACGCCCTCTCGCGCGGCCACGATCCCGCCGGCTCCACCGCCTATGTCACGCTGGAGCCGTGCAGCCACTTCGGCCGCACGCCGCCGTGCGCAGAGGCGCTGGTGCGTGCGGGCATCGCCCGCGTGGTGGCCGCCATGGAAGACCCCAACCCGGCGGTGTCCGGGCGCGGCCTGCAACGGCTGCGCGATGCCGGYATCGACGTACGCTGCGGCCTGCTGGAAAAAGAAGCGCGCGATCTCAACATCGGCTTCGTCTCGCGCATGACGCGCGGCCTGCCGTGGGTGCGCGTGAAAGTGGCCGCTTCCCTCGATGGCGGCACCGCGCTGCATGACGGCACCAGCCAGTGGATCACCGGCAAACCCGCGCGCGACGATGGCCATGCCTGGCGCGCCCGGGCCTGCGCCATCCTCACCGGCATCGGCACCGTGCGGGACGACAATCCCGCGCTGACCGTGCGCGCCATTCCCACGCCGCGCCAGCCGCAGCGCGTGCTGGTGGACTCCCGGCTGGAGGTGTCGCTCGATGCGCAGATCCTGAACCGCGACACCGGGGATTTCGCCAAGCCCGTGCTGGTCTTCTGCGCCGTGGAAGACGCCGCGCGGCAGCGTGCRCTGGAGGCRCGCGGCGCCGAGGTRGTGGTSCTGCCCAATCCGCACGGCAAGGTCGAACTTCGCCGCATGTTGCAGGAACTGGGCAAGCGCGGCATCAACGAATTGCATGTGGAAGCCGGCTTCAAGCTCAACGGATCCCTGATCCGCGAGGGCTGCGCCGACGAGCTGCTGATCTACCTTGCGCCCCGGCTGCTGGGCGATGCGCAGGGCATGTTCAACCTGCCACCGCTGGCCCGGCTCGAGGACGCCGTCGACTTCCATTGGCACGAGGTGCGCCAGATCGGCGACGATCTCCGGCTGATTGCCCGCCGTGGCGACAGCAAGCACTGACATCACCCTGAACAGACAGACCCTACGCATTCCGAGGCAAGCATGTTTACTGGCATTGTGGCGGCCGTTGGCCGCATCGACACCGTCTCCCCGCTGGGCAACGCCGACGCCGGCGTACGCCTGCGCATCGCCGCTGGCGAACTGGACCTGACCGATGTGATCATCGGCGACAGCATCGCCATCCAGGGTGCCTGCATGACCGTCGTGGCCATGCAGGACGGCCAGTTCGACGTAGACGTTTCCCGAGAATCGCTCGACAAGACCGTGGGCCTCGACAAGCCGGGCCGCGTCAATCTCGAGAAGGCACTGCGGCTGGCCGACCGGCTGGGCGGCCATCTCGTGTCCGGTCACGTCGATGGGCTCGGCGATGTCGTGCGCTTTGCCCCGGTGGGCGAATCGCACGAGCTGCGCATCCGCGCCCCGCGCGAGCTGGGCCGCTATCTGGCCTACAAGGGTTCCGTCGTGGTGAACGGCGTCTCGCTGACCGTGAACAGCGTCAGCGACGTGGCCGAAGGCTGCGAGTTCTCGATCAACCTGATCCCGCACACCGTAGAAGTGACCACGCTGAACGAACTCAAGGCTGGCGCGCGCGTCAACCTCGAGATCGACTTGATCGCGCGGTACGTGGAGCGGATGCTGTCSGCYTCGCAGGGCGAGTCCGTCTCACTGCTCTGAAGGCAACGCGTCCGAGAACCTCGGCGCCCCGGCCACGTCGAGCGTGCCGTCCGRGCGTTCGATGAAAATGCCGCGCGCCAYGTTGTGCGGATGCCTGGCCGCTTCCGCCACGCTCAGCACGGGCGCGTAGCAGACATCGGTGCCGCCGAGCAACGCATCCCAGTGGGCACGCGGCTGGCTGCGGAACAAGTCGGCGAATCGCGATTTCAGCGCCGGCCACGTCGTGTGGTCGTACTGCGCAGCGGGATCCACATCGGTCATGCCGAGTTTGGCGAGCAGCAGCGCGTAGAACTGCGGTTCCAGCGCGCCGATGGTGATATGCCCACCGTCCGCGCAGGCATAAACATCGTAAAACGGCGATTGATGGAAGGGGCTTGGCGTGGGGCCGTCGATCTGGCCGTTGTTGCGCACCCATAGCGCGATACCGCCCAGCATGGCCACCATGTCGACGATGGCGCCGTCCACCACGCGCCCCCGGCCGCTGGCGCGCGCATCGACCAGCGCGCAGGCGATGCCGAAGGCGAGGCCCAGCGCCCCGCCGGCGTCGCCCACCACGGTCGGCGGGATGGCGGGCGTCTCGCCGGGCCGCGCGGACAGCGACAGCATGCCCGTGAGCGCCACGTAGTTGAGATCATGTCCGGCCGATTGGGCCAGCGGCCCGGCCTGCCCCCAACCGGTCATGCGGCCATAGACCAGACGCGGGTTGCGCGCGGCGCAGTCGGCGGGGCCGAGTCCCAGCCGCTCCATCACGCCGGGGCGGTTGCCCTCGATCAAGGCATCGGCGCCGGCCACCAGCGCGAGCGCTTCCGCCAGCCCCGCCGGGTTCTTCAGGTCGAGCGGCACGATGGTCTTGCCCCGCCGCAGCGGACTCTCCTTATCGCCACCAAGTTGCGCCGCCACGGCCACTTTCTGCTGGCGCGCGATGACGATGACCTCCGCCCCCATGTCGGCCAGCATCCGGCCCGCCAGCGGACCGGGGCCAATCCCCTCGAACTCAACGACACGAATTCCCATCAGCGGCAAGGTCATGCGGCAGGCTCCCGATACGTATCCAGTGAGTGACATGATAAGCGGGCAGCCGCGTCCGTAACTGTCGTCCGTCACACCGCGGCATATAAGTGCTTGATGCGCCATATTAGRGCCGGCCTAGGGCGGGACCGAACCCGGCCGCTTGGCGTACAATAGCGGGCTTGATTTCGCCGGCTTTGTTGCACCTGCCTCCGGCCCTGCCCGCCTACTGCCACCCGCTGTATTCCCTGACGTTGCCCCAGCCATGACTATCGCCCGTACCGAAGACATCATTGCCGACATTCGCGCCGGCCGCATGGTCATCCTCGTTGACGAGGAAGACCGCGAAAATGAAGGCGACCTGGTCCTGGCGGCCGACTTCGTCACGCCGGAAGCCATCAACTTCATGGCGAAGTACGGGCGCGGCCTGATCTGCCTGACGCTGACCGCCGAACGCTGCCGCCAGTTGGAGCTGTATCCGATGGTGTCGCGCAACGGCACGGTGCACGGCACGAATTTCACGGTGTCGATCGAGGCAGCCGAAGGCGTGACCACCGGCATCTCCGCCGCCGACCGCTCGCGCACCGTGCAGGCCGCCGTGGCCCGCGACGCCAAGGCCAGCGACCTCGTGCAGCCCGGCCACATCTTCCCGCTGACGGCGCAGCCCGGCGGCGTGCTGATCCGCGCCGGCCATACCGAAGCCGGTTGCGACCTCGGCGCCCTGGCCGGCCTGACGCCGGCGGCCGTGATCTGCGAGATCATGAAGGACGACGGCACCATGGCGCGCCTGCCGGATCTGGTCGAGTTCGCGCGCGAGCACGATCTCAAGATCGGCACCATCGCCGACCTGATCCACTACCGCAGCCGCACCGAAAGCATCATCGAGCGCGCGGGCGAGCGCACCATGCAGACGCCGTGGGGCACCTTCCAGGGCGTGATCTACCGCGACAAGCCCACCGGCCGCGCCCACCTGGCGCTGGTCAAGGGCCAGCCGCGCCCGGACACCGAGACGCTGGTGCGCGTGCACGAGCCCCTGTCGGTACTCGACCTGCTGGAATCGGCCCGCACCACGCACTCKTGGAGCCTGCCGGCCGCGCTCGAGGTGCTGCATGGCGCCGAGCAAGGCGTGATGGTGCTGCTGAACGTGGGCGATTCGCCCGAGCAGCTGTTTTCGCAGTTCGCCGCGCTGGACGCCCCGCAAGACCGTCCGCGCCGCAAGCCGGACCTGCGCACCTACGGCATGGGCGCCCAGATCCTGCGCGACCTCGGCGTGGGCAAGATGCGCGTGCTGGGCTCGCCCCAGAAGATGCCGAGCATGACCGGCTACGATCTCGAAGTGACCGGCTGCCAGCCGATGCACGGCGAAGCCAACTGCGACTAAGACGAACGAATTTTCACGAATATCGATGGCGGCCAGCGCCCTTCCGGCGCGGCCAGCCACCCTTCCCCGAACAATTGGAGAACTGACAATGGATCACGGCTTCTACCCCAGCAACCTCGAAGGTGAAGGCCTGCGCATCGGCATCGTGCAGGGTCGCTTCAACGAGCCCGTCTGCGACGAGCTGCGCGAGGCCTGCGTGGCCGAACTCGAAAAACTCGGCGTSGAAGGCGAAGACACGCTGGTCGTGACGGTGCCCGGCGCGCTGGAAATTTCGCTGGCGCTGCAGAAGATGGCCGAAAGCGGCCAGTTCGACGCGCTGATCGCRCTCGGCGCCGTGGTGCGCGGCGAGACCTACCACTTCGAGCTGGTCTCGAACGAGTCCGGCGCCGGCATCACGCGCGTGGGCCTGGACTTCAACGTGCCCATCGCCAACGGCATCCTGACCGTGGATACCGACGCGCAGGCGCACGCCCGCACGCGCGAGAAGGGCCGCGACTGCGCCCGCGCCGCCGTGGAAATGGCGAACCTGGTAGTCGCGCTGGACTCCCTGCGCAGCGGCCAGAACGACGAAGATGAAGACGAGGAAGCA
The DNA here is from genome assembly GCF_052114485.1 of Cupriavidus sp. KB_39. Classification (NCBI taxonomy): domain Bacteria; kingdom Pseudomonadati; phylum Pseudomonadota; class Betaproteobacteria; order Burkholderiales; family Burkholderiaceae; genus Cupriavidus; species Cupriavidus sp. KB_39. The sequence continues at coordinate 63,720 of NZ_JBFREV010000031.1, read as the reverse complement.
TGATGAGTGACGCCACCGACACCGGCGACGCCGGCAAGCCGGGCGGCGCCAAGCCGGCCCGCACCGAGCCCAAGGCCCCGCCGAAGAGCGCGCGCCGCCGGTCGCGCGAGCTGGCACTGCAGGGCCTCTATCAATGGCTGCTGAATCGTAACGATATTGGTGCGATTCAAGCCCACCTGCATGACGCGCAAGGCTTCAACAAGGCCGACAGCGAGCACTTCGACGCCCTGCTCAACGGCGCCGTGCGCGAGGAAGCGCGCCTGACCGCCGCGTTCGAACCGTTCCTGGATCGCCCCGTGGCCGAACTGTCGCCCGTGGAGCGCGCCGCGCTGCTGGTTGGCAGCTTCGAGCTCGTGCATTGTCTGGACATTCCCTACAAGGTCGTTATCAACGAGGCCGTGGARCTGACCAAGACCTTCGGCGGCGTGGAAGGCTACAAGTACGTCAATGGCGTGCTGGACAAGCTCGCCGCCCAGGTTCGCGCGCCGGAAGTCGCTGCGCGCCGCTAAGCCTCCCGTCACTGCTGGCTGGCACCAGCCCAGAGCACCCGCCCCGGCGGGTGTTTTTGTTTCGGCGCCATATTTCCGCGCATCGCGTGATCCTTTGGGATCCGCGCCGCGCTGCCTACCCTTACCCTCAAGCCACCCCAGCCCTCTGCCTATCCTGACCGCCATGGACCTCCAGCGCCTTGCCACTGCCTCCCGCCTCGCCAATATCGACGCCTTCCACGTCATGGAACTGGCCAAGCAGGCCGCCGAACTCGAACGGGCCGGGCGCCACATCATCCACATGGGGATTGGCGAGCCGGACTTCACCGCCGCCGCGCCGGTCGTGCATGCCGCGGAGGCGGCCATGCGCCGGGGCGTGACGCAGTACACCGGGGCGCTGGGCATCCACGCGCTGCGCGAGGCCATCGCTGGCTACTACAAGACCGCCTATGGGATCGATATTCCCGAGCGCCGCGTGATCGTGACCGCCGGCGCTTCCGGCGCGCTGCTGCTGGCCTGCGCGGTACTGGTGGAAATTGGCGCCGAAGTGCTGATGCCCGATCCGAGCTACCCCTGCAATCGTCATTTCGTGGCCGCCTTCGACGGCCGGGCGCGCATGGTGCCGAGCGGGCCGGCCGAGCGCTTCCAGCTCACCGCCGCCCAGGTGGCCGCCAACTGGGGGCCGGACACGCGCGGGGTGCTGCTGGCGTCGCCGAGCAATCCCACCGGCACGTCGATCCTGCCGGACGAGCTGCGCGGCATCCTCGCCGAAGTCCGCCGCCGCAACGGCTTCGCCATCCTCGACGAGATCTATCAGGGCCTGTCGTACGATGCCCCGCCGGTGTCCGCGCTGTCGCTGGACGACAACGTGGTCACCGTGAACAGCTTCTCGAAGTATTTCAATATGACGGGATGGCGCCTGGGCTGGCTGGTGGTGCCGGACGCGCTGGTGCCGGCCTTCGAGAAGGTCGCGCAGAACCTGTTCATCTGCGCGTCGGCGGTGGCGCAGCACGCGGCGCTGGCCTGCTTCACGCCCGAGGCGCTGGCGATCTACGACGAGCGCAAGGCGGAATTCCGCCGCCGCCGTGACGCCATCGTGCCGGCGCTGGAGGCGCTGGGGCTGCGCGTGCCGGTGAAGCCGGACGGCGCCTTCTATGTCTATGCCGACTGCCTCCACGTGAACCACCCCCATGCGGGCGATGCCGACAAGCTGACGCAGGCCATTCTGCATGACGCCGGTGTGGTGATGGTGCCCGGCACGGACTTCGGCCCGCATACGGCGCGCGACTACATCCGCATCTCGTACGCAACGGCCATGGAGAACATCGAGGAAGCGATGCAGCGGCTCCACCATTTCCTGCGCTGAGGATCCGGGCCGGCCATCGCTATCTATATAGATACAGCGCAAACGAAAAGAGCACCCCGAGGGGTGCTCTTTTTCTTCCGCAGCCTGACGATCAGGCCGCCTGGGCCGTGGCCGTGGCCGCTTCCAGCTTTTCAGCCGTCGTCGGCTTGGCGTCGACCGGCTTCGCGTCGTTGGCGGGCAGGCCCAGCAACTGGCGCAGGCGGGCGCGCTCGGCCAGCACCTTGGCGCCGTAGCCGCCATCGGTGTTGGTCGTGGCGGCACCCACGTAGTACTTCAGGCCGCCTTCCAGCGAACCGGCACGGGCGATGCAATCCTTCAGCACCAGCGCGCCGATCTTGATGTTGGCGTACGGGTTCAGCGCGGCGGACACACCGCCCACGGCTTCGTACTTGTCCTGGTGGACCTTCGTCATGACCTGCATCAGGCCCTGCGCACCCACGCCGCTTTCGGCGTACGGGTTGAAGCTGGACTCGATGGCGATCACGCCGAGGATCAGCAGCGGGTCGATGCCGACCTCGCGGCCCGTCATGTACGCRGCCTTCACCAGTTGCCCGGTGGCCTGCGCCGCCACGCGGTACTTGCGGGCGATGTAGTCCGCCACGGCCGCCTGCTCACGTGCGGAGCCGAGCGCCGTCGTGTTGCGGGCGTCCAGCGCCACGCGCTGCACCGGGATCTGCGCGGCCAGGTGCGCCACCGACGGGACCTTGCCCGCGGCCGACACACTCCACTCGTCCACGCCAGACACCGTCGGCAAGCCGTTGGTGGCATGCGCCAGACGCGCGGCGGCCACGTCGGCCGAGACCGGCGGCACGCCAGTGCTGGCATGGGCCGTGGTAGCCGGCAGGGCGGCGCCGAGCAGTACCGTGGGTGCTTCCTTGCCCGCCAGCGCGCCAGCGAGCGACGTCCGCCATTGCTGGCTGACCGTCAAGGTGACTGCTGCGGCCACAGAAAGCACGCCCAGGCTGTTCAGGGTGTACTTCAAGGTGGTACGGCTGCCGCGCAGCAAGGCGCGACCTGCCACCGGGTGGGCCAGGCGCATTTGCAGCGCGCGGTTCACACCGGGAACCGGTTGTCTGAAGCGGACCTGCAACGCCCGCCCGACACCGGGAAGATGAAGGGTTTTCCAACCGCTCATACTTACCTCCATCCGCTGCCCGCTGCGCGCGTGCCAATTGCCACGCGTGCCCGATCTCAACGTACTCAAGTAAGGATGCTGCGCCACCTAGCAGGGGTGTCCAGCACCTGTTGGCGGGCGCTCCCCATGCGCCCAACGAGAAACAGGGTACGCTCTTGGGGAAACGCACCCTGCCACTAAAAGACTCTCACGCTCCGGCATCCCGCCGGAGGACCCCGCCGCGCACGCTTGCTACACGTATCGCGATCAAGATCAAAGGAGGTGTGGTCACGCTGGCTTTTTTAAAGAGCGCCTCTTGACAGAAGCCTCAAGCCATGTTGCGGCGCAACACCCCACAGAGCAGACCGGATTGTAGGAACCCTTTTATAACCCGTCAAGCATAACGAATGCACAAGTCACTACTTTTAGAAATATGTAACGGCGTTATTTAAGCGGCGGCTACATCACCCGGAGGCTCGGGATCGTAGGACTGGCCTAGGGTTACCCTTCCTTTGAGGACCGGTCTACACCGCAAAAAATTTACATTTCTCGTACGCTTCCGACACGATTTTTTTGCACCGCCGGACGCTGATGTGTATCGTCACACACCTCGCCAGGGAACGCCATGGATTGGCGCAGCGCGGCAACCTTCACAGATTTCACTATGCAATACAAAGACTTGCGCGATTTCATCGGCCAACTGGAGCAGCTTGGCGAGCTGAAACGGATCGCCACGCCGGTCTCGCCCAATCTCGAAATGACGGAGATTTGCGACCGCCTGCTGCGCGCGGAAGGTCCCGCCGTGCTCTTCGAGAAACCGAGCGTGCAATCTCGGAACGATGCAGGCGCGGGCCATGACGCTATCTATAAGGTGCCGGTGCTCGCCAATCTGTTCGGCACGACACGCAGGGTGGCGATGGGCATGGGCGCGAACTCACTCGAGGACTTGCGCGACATCGGCCGCGTGCTCTCGGCGCTCAAGGAGCCCGAGCCGCCGCGCGGCCTGCGCGAGGCCGGCAAGCTGTTCACGCTGGCCAAGTCCGTGTGGGACATGGCGCCGAAGCGTGTGAGCAGCCCGGCCTGCCAGGAGATCGTCTGGGAAGGCAACGACGTCGACCTGGGCCGCCTGCCGATCCAGACCTGCTGGCCCGGCGACGCCGCCCCGCTGATCACCTGGGGCCTGGTGGTCACCAAGGGCCCGCACAAGAAGCGCCAGAACCTGGGCATCTACCGCCAGCAGGTCATCAGCCGCAAYCAGGTGATCATGCGCTGGCTGGCGCATCGCGGCGGCGCGCTGGACTTCCGSGAGCACGCGCTGGCCAACCCCRGCAAGCCCTTCCCGATCGCCGTGGCGCTGGGCGCCGACCCGGCCACCATCCTCGGCGCCGTGACGCCGGTGCCCGACACGCTCTCCGAATACCAGTTCGCCGGCCTGCTGCGCGGCAGCCGCACCGCGCTGGCCGGCTGCCTGACGCCGACCTTGTCCGAATTGTCCGTGCCGGCCTCGGCAGAGATCATCCTCGAAGGCCACATCCAGCCCGATCCGGCCCACCCGTCCGGCTACCAGCATGCGCTGGAGGGGCCCTACGGCGACCACACCGGCTACTACAACGAGCAGGACTGGTTCCCGGTCTTCACGATCGACCGCATCACCATGCGGCGCGACCCGATCTACCACTCCACCTACACCGGCAAGCCGCCCGATGAGCCCGCCGTGCTGGGCGTGGCGCTGAACGAGGTCTTCGTGCCGCTGCTCCAGAAGCAGTTCCCGGAAATCACCGACTTCTACCTGCCGCCCGAGGGGTGCAGCTACCGCATGGCGGTGGTGCGCATGAAGAAGCAGTACGCCGGCCATGCCAAACGGGTGATGTTCGGGGTCTGGAGCTTCCTGCGCCAGTTCATGTATACGAAGTTCATCGTCGTGGTCGATGACGATGTGGACGTGCGCGACTGGAAGGAGGTCATCTGGGCCATCACCACCCGGGTCGATCCGAGCCGCGACACGGTGATGGTCGAGAACACGCCCATCGACTATCTCGACTTCGCCTCGCCGGTCTCCGGCCTGGGCTCGAAGATGGGCATCGACGCCACCGACAAGTGGCCCGGCGAAACCACACGCGAATGGGGCCGGACCATCTCGATGGATCCCGCCGTCAAGGCGCGCGTGGACGAAATGTGGGGCACGCTGTTCGAATCGGGGGGCGCCGCCAGGTGATCTCGGAGACGGTTATCATGTGACCTCGCATCGCGCCGCGCCGGCTTCTGTCRACGCACCAGCGCCAAACCCGCGGCGCACCCCAACCCCCCGCGCAGACGGGTCGAGGAGGAGACAGGCATGACCGTGGCATCCCGAAAGCTGATGTGGACGCCGTCCGCCAACTTTGCCGAGAGCAGCCAGCTGGCCGCTTTCATCACATGGCTGCGCCGCGAGCGCGGCCTCGCCTTCGATGACTACGACAGCCTCTGGCGCTGGTCGGTCACCGACATCGAGGCGTTCTGGGACGCCATCCGCGTCTACTTCGACGTCCATTTCGATACCCCCGCCGAGCGYGTGCTGGACCGCCGCACCATGCCCGGTGCGCGCTGGTTCGAAGGCGCCACGCTCAATTACGTCCAGCAGGTCTTCCGCCACGCCGGCACCGGYGAGGCGCGCCAGCGCCCGGCCATCCGCCATGCCGGCGAAGCCCAGCCGCTGGCCGATGTGARCTGGGATGCCCTGGAAGCCCAGGTSGCCTCSCTCGCCCATGCCCTGCGCGCGATGGGCGTGACGCCGGGCGACCGCGTGGCCGGCTACCTGCCCAACGTGCCGGCGACGATCGTCGCCTTCCTGGCCACGGCCAGCGTGGGCGCGGTCTGGTCCGGCTGCGCGCCGGACATGGGCCAGGTGGCCGTGATCGACCGCTTCCGCCAGATCGCCCCCAAGGTGCTGATTGCCGTCGACGGCTACCACTACGGCGGCAAGACCTACGACCGCGCGCCGGTGATCGCCGATCTGGTCGCCGCCCTGCCCTCGCTGACCGACCTCGTGCTGATTCCGGCCATCGGCAGTGAGATCGACACCGCCGGCCCGGTCCGCCGCCACGACTGGGCGGACGTGCTGGCGCACGMGGTGCCGCTSCGGATCGAGCCGGTGCCGTTCGACCATCCGCTCTGGATCGTCTACTCGTCCGGCACCACCGGCATGCCCAAGCCGATCGTCCATGGCCACGGCGGCATCGTCATCGAGCAGCTCAAGCTCCTGGCGTTCCACAACAACCTCGGCCCGGACGACGTCTTCCACTGGTACAGCAGCAGCGGCTGGATCATGTGGAACGCGCAGGTGGGCGGCCTGCTGCTCGGCACCACCGTGGCGCTCTACGACGGCAACCCCGCCTGGCCGGACGCCGGCGTGCTGTGGCGTTTCGTCGATGACGCGCGCGTGACGATGTTCGGCGCCGGCGCCGCGTTTTTCACCAACTGCATGAAAGCCGGGCTGGAGCCGGCCGCCTTTGCCGATGTGTCCCGGCTGCGCGGGCTGGGCTCCACCGGCTCGCCGCTGCCCGAAGAGGCCTATGCGTGGATTTATCGCCACGTGCGTGCCGACATCTGGCTCGCGCCGATGTCCGGCGGCACCGACTTCGCCGGCTCGTTCGTGGCGGGCTGTCCGCTGCTACCGGTGTACGCGGGCGAGATGCAGTGCCGCTGCCTGGGCGCCAAGGTGGAAGCCTTCGACGAAGAAGGCCGGGCGGTGATCGACGAGGTGGGCGAGCTGGTCTGTACCGAGCCGATGCCGTCGATGCCGCTCTACCTCTGGGGCGATGCCGACGGCAAGCGCTACCGCGACAGCTACTTCGACACCTATCCGAACGCCTGGCGCCACGGCGACTGGATCCGCATCACGCCGCGCGGGGGCGCCATCATCTACGGCCGCTCGGACGCCACGATCAACCGGCATGGCATCCGCATGGGCACCAGCGAGCTGTACCGCGTGGTGGAGGAACTGCCTGAGGTGCTCGACAGCATGGTGGTCGACCTCGAATACCTGGGCCGCGAGTCGTACATGCCGCTCTTCGTCGTGCTGCGCGAGGGGAGTGTGCTCGATGAGGCGCTGCGCGATACCCTGCGCGCGCGGATTCGCGCCGGGCTGTCATCGCGYCATGTGCCGAATGACATCGTGCAGGTGCCCGGCGTGCCGCGCACGCTGTCCGGCAAGAAGATGGAGGTGCCGATCAAGAAGCTGCTGCTCGGCCATCCGCCGGAGCAGATTGCCAACCGCGACGCGATGGCCAATCCGGACTGCCTGGATTGGTACTTTGCCTACGCGGCCACCTATCTGGCGAGGACGGCGGCCGCCTAGGTCTAGGGGAAGGATCRGARAGGRTCAGAATTCGACRTCGAGTTCGCTGATCTCGTCGGGCTCCTCGCGCGCGGCGCTGATCCACTCCTGCATCTCGGGCATGGCGAGGATGGCCTTGCAGTAGGCCACCGGCTCAGGATCGAGCATCACGCCGTAGGTGACGAAGCGCGTGACCACGGGCGCGTACATCGCGTCCGCCATCGTGCGGCGCTCGCCGAACAGGAATGGGCCGCCGTAGCGGGTCAGGCACTCGGTCCAGATCGCGACGATCCGGTCGATGTCGGCCTGGGCGCGCGACCAGACCTTGAGCCCGGGGAAATGCCCCTTGAGGTTCATCGGCAAGGCGGCGCGCATCGCCGCGAAACCGGAATGCATCTCGCCGCAGATGGCGCGGCAGTGGGCGCGCGCGACGAGATCGTCGGGCAATAGTCCCGCCTTGGGACGAATCTCATTGAGGTATTCGGCGATCGCCAGCGTGTCCCACACCGTCACGCCCTGATGGCGCAGGCAGGGTACGAGGATCGACGGCGACAGCAGCAGGATTTCGGCACGCGCCGCCGGATCTTCGGGCGACACCAGTACTTCCTCGAACTCCAGGCCCGCGAACCGGGCCAGCAGCCAGCCGCGCAGCGACCAGGACGAATAGGTCTTGCTGCTGATGGTCAGCGTGGTCTTCGCCATCATGCCTCCTCGGCCCCCCGGGGCCAGTGCGCGATGCATCGTTTGCAGTATCGGTGGCGGATGCCGCATCGCCAAGCACCCGCGCGGTGCGCGGCCCGGCACCAGTCCGAGGCCGTATCCCGCCACCGGATGTGGCGCATGGCCTGCGGAAGCGCCCCTTGCCGCACTCCCTCCTTCCTGCTTGTCATGCCACTCGCCACGCGCAAGCGGCGTGCCAAGTTCAATTATCGGTGGCATATATATTGCGGCGCACTACGCTTACATCAGGCGAGGCGCCATGCCGCGGAGGAAAACGAGCAATGCTCTATCAGGCCTACCAGACCTACGCGGACATGATGCAGCCGGCCTGCTCYCTGGCCGATATCGCTGCCACGTTGATCGCCGGCTATCCGGGCGCCGACGAATGCGAACCATTGAGATCCGTCCGCGCCGCCTGCGAGGTGCTGGCGCTGGCCCGCCTGACCCACTACCGGCCGCCATTCGCCATCCATAGCGTGCGCGTGAATGGCGGCGAGGTACCGGTGGTCGAGGAAATCGTCACGCGCACGCCGTTTTGCACCCTGCTGCGTTTCCGCCGCGAAGGCGCACCCGCGCAGCCGCGCGTGCTGCTGGTGGCGCCGATGTCCGGCCACTTCGCCACGCTGCTGCGCGGCACGGTGGAAACCATGCTCCGCGACCATGACGTCTACATTACGGACTGGCACAACCCGCGCGACGTCCCGGTGCTGTACGGACGGTTTGGCTTCGATGAATACGTGCAGCACCTGATCACCTTCCTGCACGCGCTSGGCGGCCATACCCACCTGATGGCCGTGTGCCAGCCCACCGTGGCAGCGCTGGCTGCGGTGGCGCTGATGGCCGAGGACGGCGACCCGGCGCAGCCGCCAAGCCTGACGCTGATGGCCGGCCCGATCGACGCGCGCGTGAATCCGACCAAGGTCAACGAGTTGGCCATGAGCCGGCCCATCGAATGGTTCGAATCGACGCTGATCGGCTACGTGCCGTGGCGCTTTCCGGGCGCCACGCGCCGCGTGTATCCGGGCTTCGTGCAGTTGATCGCATTCATGAGCATGAACCGGGAGCGCCACGAGCAGGCCCTGCGCGATCTCTACGACCTGCGCGCACGCGGCGAGCACGACAAGGCCGATGCCATCCAGACCTTCTACGCCGAGTACTTCGCCACGATGGACCTCACGGCCGAGTTCTACCTTGAGACCGTGAGCCTCGTATTCCAGCGATTTCTGCTCGCACAGGGCCTGCTCGACGTGGCCGGCCGGCGCGTGGCCACGCAGGCCATCCGCCGCACCGCGCTACTCACCGTGGAGGGCGAGCGCGACGACATCTGCGCCATCGGCCAGACCATGGCGGCGCAGGAGTTGTGCACGAACGTGCGGCCCTACATGCGGATGCATCACATCCAGACCGGCGTGGGCCACTACGGCGTGTTCAACGGCAAGCACTGGGAGTCGCAGGTCTATCCGCTGGTGCGCGAGACGATCCACATGGCCGATTAGCGAATGCCGAATCGCRAGAATGCCGTGCGTAGCATCGGCAATGCCGAGATCGCGGTAGARGAAGRAATCTCTCAAACYCTGGTCGACAACMGCCGTGTCGCGCGGGCGCACATGAGAAAAGTCTGTGGGGGACGATGYGGGCCRCCCCAAAGGGATACCGGCGGGAAGTTGCGATACCCTCGGGGTTTTCCGAATTTCTGCGGGAGGCAGGCGCATGGCGCAGGTCGGCATGGAACGTTTTCAAGGGCAGGATCTGGTGCGCATTGGCACGGGTGACAACTACCTGCTGCTGGCGCCGGCGCATGGCGGCCGGCTGGTGCGATGGGTCCATCGCGGCCAGGACATCCTTTACTGGCCAGACGATGCCGACTGGTCCCGCGTGGCCAAGGTGCGCGGCGGCAACCCGCTGCTGTTCCCATTCATCGGCCGGCATTTYGTCGACGGCGAACCRGGGAAATGGCGCGATACCGACGGCGTGGTGCGCGAGCTTCCGCAGCACGGCTTTGCCCGCGACATGGCGTTCGAGGTATCGGATTTCTCCGAGTCTGCGGTGAGCATGACGCTGACATCGTCCGAGGCGACGCAGGCGGGCTATCCGTTCGCCTTTGTCTTCACGGCCACCTACCGGCTCGTGCCCGAAGGGCTGGAGGTCGAGCTAGAAGTCAGGAACACGGGCTCGGCGCCGCTGCCGTGGTACGCCGGCCATCATTTCTACTTCGCGCTGCCTCACACGCAGCGATCGGCAACCCGCCTGTCCCTGCCGCCCGCAGACCGCGTGCGACAGACCCCGGACGGCGGCCTGACCGGCGCCGAACCGGGCGAGCGCACCTATCGACTGGATGACGCCCGGCTGCAGGACACCTTCCACATCCTGCGCGGGCCGGGCACGTTGCGGCTGCAAATGCCGGCGCGCGAGATCGACTTCGTTCTCAACGTCCCGGGGCGCGCGCCATGGCACGCGATCACGACGTGGTCCGAGCGAGAAGATTCTGACTTTTACTGCGTGGAGCCGTGGCTGGGGTTGCCCAACGCGATCGGGCATGGAGAGGGGCTGCGGTGGCTGGCGCCAGGCAAGGCCGAATCGGCCGTCTGCCGGCTGGTCATCTGAGCCCCCGCGCGGGCTAGCGAACCAGATGCTCGAAATCGAGCCCGCCGATCAAGACCGCCGGATCGGCCTGGGTGCGGGTGTTCAGATCGAGCTGGCGGGCATCCTGCCAGGCATCGAGCTTGGCAGGCAGCGCCTCCAGGTAGGCGGCAAAGCGCGTTTCGCCGCCGATCTCGAACAGCCGCTCCACCTCGTAGCCATCCCATGACAGCGTGATGTCCAGCGGATGCGCATAGCGCCCGCCGCCGGCCCGCGCGGCCCCGGAGACCCGCAGGCAGGCCGGCAGATGCGGGCGATCGGCGGGCCGTACCTCGGTCTGAAGCGTGCCGCGAGACAACGCGTGAATGCGCGCGATGATGCGCGGCAGGAATTCGGCATTGAAGCGCTGGGCGGGGGCGAGGTGCACGGCGGATGCGGAGGGATTGAAGTGGACACTATTGTCCATCGGATTTTCGGCAGGCGGCGTCAATAGCTCTGCGGGCAAATTGGAGTCACAGTGATGAATTCGTCACCCACACTCTTTGGATTACCGATGGTTGAGCTTTGCGGTATCCTCGCCGGTTAGGCTTGAAATTGCGTGCTACCTTCCTCCATAGAAGTGGGACAGCAGGCGTGTCTCTTCTAGACAGCCCGGGGGAAAGTAAAGCCAAGGAACAGTCGCAGCAAAGCGGAGATTTACAGAATGGGCGTCATCGCCATGGCGGGAGCAGTTTTTTATTTTTGGAGATTCGTAAGCCAACGGGCCGCAGTCATGCTAATAGCATTCCTCGCCTTTGGTTTTTTCGCGTACTGGACCAATGACAGTGGCAGGCGCTGCGACGGCAAGACTTGGTTCTGCGACCTAGTGCCAGAGAGTGCCAAGGCGGTGGCGGTCCCCCCCCAAGAACCTGAGCCATGCCCTGTAGAAGAGCCCATCACCGCCCGAGTATTCCAGAGCGACGCCGCGAATGCTGAACTCCATCGGCTGATTCAGGATGGCGTTTGTCAGCAGAAGGCAATAGACCGAATTGCGAGAGGCTGGCGGGCGCCATACGACCCAGAGTACGAATCCTTGTTCCGCAAGTGACTTTCCTGGCTGACTTGATGAGCGGAGGCCGGCATCAGATACGTATTAGCTTTGACATATAATCCGGGACTCAAGAAAAACGGAGCTACTGGATGGGATTTTTCCGTCTACTACTCGCTATCGCTGTAGTTGTCGCGCATTCTTCGCCACTTTTCGGGTGGGAATTTACCGGGGGCGCCGTTGCAGTCCAGGCGTTTTATATCGTCTCCGGTTTCTATATTTCGCTTATCCTGAACGAGAAATACGGACCTGGATTGACGGGCACGAAGCTCTTCTATTCAAATCGTTTCTTGAGAATCTATCCGATTTACTGGACAATTCTTGCGGCCTCGATCGCGCTCTCGCTCCTGGAGCAGTCGCACCCCAACGCCCATACGATCGGAACCCTTCGTAATTTCAGCCGATATTTCGATGATCTCGGTTTCGCTAGCAAACTCTATTTGCTGGTCACTAACATCTCGCTGATCGGAATGGATTGGGGTTTCTTCCTCAGGTTCGATGGACCGCAGATTGCGGCGACTACCAGTTTCCTGAGCTTTCACCCGCGAGCCTTCGAACTTGCTTTCGTTCCTCAGGCATGGACGCTTGGCATCGAGATCGCCGTCTACCTGATTGCGCCCTTCATTTTCCGGCGCAAACTTGCGGTCCTCGTTGCAGTCGCAGCGGCGAGTACTGCTGCCAGGGCGTACGCCTTCAACAATGGGCTCGCGGAAGACCCTTGGACCTATCGATTCCTACCCTTTGAGTTGGGCCTCTTTATTCTCGGCTCCATTGCCTACCGCGCGTACAAGGAGGTCAGCTTTCTTAGGCGCAGATTGGTCGGGTGGCTGTGCCTAACTACTGTGCTGGCCTTAACCGTCTACTATCCCAATCTTTCGACTGCGGCCTCAGTTATTCCGGGCTTCTATACCGGTCAACTTCTTTACCTGCTCGCAGTGTTTATCAGCATTCCGGCAATATTCCATTTATCGAAGTCGAGTCGAGTGGACAGATGGATCGGAGAGTTATCTTACCCGGTATATTTGAGCCAGATGATGGTCATACCGTTGTGTAGTGGAGCTTTTGGACCGGGCAACATCTACCCCGTAATTGGCTCTATTGCAATATCGGTGCTGGTCGTTTTGGTCATTGATAGGCCTATCGAGAAATTTCGCCAGGCAAGAGTCAAAAAGGCCGGGATCGCACCCACGGGGACCCAGTTAGGCCCGGGCAGACCTCAGCGGGTTCGCAGTTGACCCCGTCGAAGCAGATGGGGCGCATTCAGCGCCCGTCTGCTTATAGGGCGGGCCACGTAGTGACCATGCAATGGCGCGGTGAAGTGCCGGCCAAAACACTCTCGGTTTTTGCTGCCCGAGTGAGCGCGTGGACACCACCAAAGAACAATCGAAGAGGGTGCTGCGCTGAGAGTCGTGCTAGAATCCGGCCCCTGTAGCCATAGCGGGCGTCGTATAATGGCCATTACCTTAGCTTCCCAAGCTAAAGACGTGGGTTCGATTCCCATCGCCCGCTCCACCCCTGATTGAACAAGCCGCCTCTGGCACCCGGTCGATAGTCCGATCGGCACTCCGCCCGGCGGCTTTTTGTTGCCATGCTCCCCCAAGACGCCAGTACCGAACCGAAGCCGGCCGACGACGCCGAGGCCACGTCAGATGCCCCGCGCCAACCCGGCGATGACGTTGCGCATCCACGCCGCATCCGCTCGTTCGTGCGGCGCGCCGGGCGCACCTCCACCGGGCAGCAGCGCGCCATCGACGACCTTGGCCCGCGCTTCATCGTGCCCTATGCGCCCACGCCGCTCGACTGGACGGCCACCTTCGGCCGTTCGGGCCCGGCCATCCTCGAGATCGGCTTCGGCATGGGCGAGACCACCGCGCATATCGCCCAGTTGCGTCCGCAGGACAACTTCCTGGGCTGCGAGGTGCACGAGCCCGGCGTTGGCGCCCTGCTGAAGCTGGCCGGTGAGCGCGGCATTGAGAATGTTCGCATCATGCGACACGATGCGGTCGAGGTCATCGCACACATGCTGACTGAGAATTGTCTCGATGGCGTGCATATCTTCTTCCCCGACCCCTGGCACAAGAAGAAGCACAACAAGCGCCGGCTGGTGCAGCCGCCGCTGGTCAAGCTGCTGGCCAGCCGCCTGAAGCCCGGTGGTTATCTCCACTGCGCCACGGACTGGGAGGAGTATGCCTACCAGATGGTGGAAGTACTGTCGGGCGAACCGGCCCTGGAAAATACCTCGCAGGCCGAGGGCGGTTTTGCCGAGCGGCCCGATTACCGGCCCGTGACCAAATTCGAGAAGCGCGGCGTCCGGCTCGGACACGGCGTCTGGGACGTGGTGTTCCGCAAGCGTTGATCGCTGGGGCACCAGCAGAAACAAAAAAGGCGTGGCCGATAGAGACCACGCCTTTTTTATTTGCTCCGCTTACCTCAAGCGTGCCAGGACACCATCCCGGTCCACGCCGTGGCCAGCACGATAATCCCGAAGACAATCCGGTACCACGCGAATGGCTTGAAATCGTGCGTGGCGACGAAACGCAACAGCCAGCGCACGCACAGGAACGCCGACAGGAACGCGAAGACAAAGCCGATGCCGAAAATCCCCAGGTCGTCGGCGGAGAGCAGCGCGCGCGCCTTGTACAGCTCGTAGACCGTGGCGCCGAAAATCACCGGAATGGCCAGGAAGAACGAGAACTCGGTCGCCACCTGGCGCGACAGGCCAAACAGCATGCCGCCGATAATCGTAGCGCCGGAGCGGGACGTGCCGGGCACCAGCGCGCAGCACTGCGCCAGGCCGACCTTCAGCGCGTCGCGCCAGTTCAGGTCATCCACCGATTCGATGCGCGGCGCCCCGGCCTTGGCTGCTTCCAGCAGCGCATTGCCCTGCGGATGCGAAACCGTACCCCGGCGTGCGTCGCGCCATTCGGCGAGCAAAATCACCACGCCGCCGACGATAAACGCCATGGCCACGCTCATCGGATTGAACAAATGGGCCTTGATCCACTTGCCGAARATCAGYGCCAGCACGATGGCCGGCACGCTGGCCACAATGACGTTGATCGCAAACCGCTGGGCTTTCGGATCGGAACCGAGGCCGCTGACCACCGCACCAATCCTGCGCCGGAATTCCCAGCACACCGCCAGAATCGCACCGAACTGAATCACGATTTCGAAGATCTTGCCCTTCTCGTCGTTGAAATCGAGCAACTGGCCGGCAAGAATCAGGTGGCCGGTACTGGAGATGGGGAGAAACTCGGTCAGTCCTTCGACGATGCCGAGGATCACGGCTTTCAGGGCAAGTGCGATATCCATGCGGATTCAGGAGAGGTCAGGCGCGGTTCGGTCCGCGCGGGGATGCGCGAACCCTCGGCATTATTATTGGGAAACCGTGTTTACGGACGATTAATCTTGACGTTGATGCCGTCCGGCAGGACCGTGATTGTACCGGGCTCCGCCGGCGCGCCAGCCAGCCGCAACTGCTCCGGCTTGAACGTATACAGCGGGTAGCCCTGCAACAGCTGCTCGGACAGGATCCCGCCCAGCGCATTGAGCTGACGCGAGAACTGTGCCGGCATGCCCTGCACGTCGAACTGGCGCACCTCGGGGTCCTGTAGCACCAGCGAGTGTGACGGCGGGTCGTAGCGCAACGCGCTGTCCAGCGCGAAACGGCCGGTCAGCGGCTGGCGGAAGAACAGCCGGTTGTCGATGGTGGCGTCGAACTGCACGGTCACGCGGTTGCGCGTGGGGTCCAGCGCCAACTGCGGGTTGGCGAGCTGGATATCGAACAACTCCATATAGCGCTTGTTGAACGGGAACTTGCGTTCAAGCGCCGACTGRAGCTGGCTTTGCGAGAACGTGTATTCGTTCATGAACCCGCTGCAGGCCGCCAGCCAGGCGGTGGCGGCAGTTGCCGTGGCGATGCCTGCGGCCGCCAGCCAGCGCCGGCGTGTCATCGCGATCATCGTAGAACCTCCAAAAGACGGGCTGCGGCCTGATGCCAGTCAGGCGGCAACGGTGGATGGCGCGGTCAGCACCTCGAGCCGGGTCAGCCAGTGGAGCGCCGCCTCGCGGGAGTTGCCACACATCTCGGCCGAAGGGCGCAGCCCGCCGCAGAACGCCGGGCGCTCCGACTGGCCGAACACCGCGCAGCGCATGTCGGGCAGCAACTGCGCGCAGGGCTGCCCCGCCGGCTTGCCGTGCGGCATGCCCGGCAGGGGCGACGTGATGGACGGCGCGATGCAGCAGGCGCCGCAACCATCGCGGCAGGAAAAGTCAGACTGGCAGGCCATGCTCAAGGTTCAGGCGCAGATGTCGTCATGCAAGACATCGGGAAAGGTACGCGAAAGGCGTCATTCTGCCTGAGCCGTCCCGTCCAACCTGCAACAAAGCGCAACCTGCGCCGGATGCGTCACAATGCGGGATGGTGCTGGCTTGACCGCTCAAGACCGCTCCTCTACATTACTGACCCACAAGTTATTTAATTTCGATGCGGCGCCGCCACGCGGACGTGCGCCGCCGTCTCGCGTATCCCTGCCCTGTGACCGAACTCTCGCCCAAGAAAGATCCCGACGCGCGCCGGTGGCACCGGCGCAAGGCCGCGCGCCCGCAGGAGCTGGTGGCGGCCGCGCTGGAATTGTTCGTGGAGCGCGGCTACGCCGCGACCCGGCTCGAGGACGTTGCCGCCGCCGCAGGTGTCTCGAAAGGCACTGTTTACCTGTAYTTCGCGAACAAGGAAGAGCTGTTCAAGACCGTCGTGCGCGAGAACATGGTGCCGGCGCTGGCCCGGGGAATCGATCTGGTCGAGACCTACGAAGGGTCCACGCCCGAACTGTTGCGCGAGCTGCTGCTGGGCTGGTGGGGCCTGATCGGCGCCACGCGCGCCGCCGGGCTGACCAAGCTGATCATGGCCGAATCGGGCAATTTCCCGGACATCGCCCAGTTTTACCAGGACGAAGTGATGGGCCCCGGCGACGAGTTGTTCGCCCGTGTRCTGGCCCGGGGCGCGGCGCGCGGGGAGTTCCGTGAGACCCCGGCAAACCCCGCCACCACGCTGATCTGCGCCCCGCTGGTCTTCCTGATGCTGTGGCAGCGCGCGTTCAGCCAGGTGGCGGTGCAGGAGATCGATCCGGCGGCGTTCGTGGACCAGTTGATCCAGATGCTGCTGTTCGGCCTGACCACGGGCSCGGCCCGGGACACGCCGCTGCCGGCGAAGTCCGGCCCCTGGGTCTGGGAACAGATCCGGGATGAAATGTTGGCCGCCCAGGCGGCCGAGCGGGCTGGCGGCGAGGACAGCTGAGCGCCGGYCCTGTGCCAACGCGCAACAACTGGCCCCGCGCAAGTCGTTGCCAATAATCTGTAAACATCCTGCGGCAGTCCGCAGGGGTAAAATGGCGGGCTCTCCGCAAGCACTGGAATTGGAAGGAAAAGGCAAGATGGATCTCGAAAAAGCCCGCTTCAACATGATCGAACAGCAAATTCGTCCGTGGGACGTGCTGGACCAGGAAATCCTGGACCTGCTGGCCGTGGTCAAGCGCGAGCAGTTCGTGCCGCAGGCATACGCCGCGCTGGCTTTCGTCGACATGGAGATCCCGCTGCCGGCCGGCCAGAACATGCTGGCCCCGCGCGTGGAAGCCCGTCTGCTGCAGGACCTGAACGTGCGCAAGCATGAGAATGTTCTGGAAATCGGCGCCGGCTCCGGCTACATGGCCGCCCTGCTGGCCAACCGCGCCCGCCACGTGCTGACCGTGGAAATCGTGCCCGAGCTGGCCGAACTGGCCCGGCAGAACCTGGCCGCCGCCGGCGTGAGCAACGCCGAAGTGGCCGAAGGCAATGGCGCSGAGGGCTGGGCTGCCGCCGCGCCGTACGATGTGATCTGCGTGTCGGGCTCGGTGCCCGAGATTCCGCAGGCGCTGCTGTCGCAGGTCAAGGTGGGCGGCCGCATCGCGGTCATCGTCGGTGACGCGCCGGTGATGGAAGCGCGCATCATCACGCGCACCTCGGAATCCGGCTACCAGTCGGTGAACCTGTTCGAGACGCTGGTCAAGCCGCTGCAAGGCGCTGCCCAGCCGTCGCGGTTCCAGTTCTGAGCCGCCGGGAGCCGCCATGCAGGTCATTACTGCCCCCGAACTCGCGCAATGGCTGGCTGACGCCGGCCGCGCCAAGCCGGTGCTGCTCGATGTGCGCGAGGATCTCGAGATCCGCACCGCCGCGATGCCCGGCATCACCCACATCCCGATGGGCCAGATCCCGGCCCGCCTCGGCGAACTCGACGATGAAGCGCAGATCGTCTGCATCTGCCACCACGGTGCGCGCAGCATGCAGGTGGCCAGCTTCCTGGAGCGCCAGGGCTACGCCAACGTCTACAACCTGACTGGCGGCATCCACGCGTGGTCCACGCAGGTGGACCCGTCCGTTCCGCAGTATTGAGGGAGGCGGCCCGGGCGATGTCCGGGCCCCGCCGTCACGCTGAATCCCGAAGTCCCGAAGTCGCTCGCCTCAGCAGTATCACCCGTAGACCAACAAGAACGATGGCCGCGCGCGCGCTGGCCGAGCTGGAGATGTCATGAGTTTCGCGCTTCTCGCCGTGCCCGGTGCAGCCAGGAAACCCCTGGCGCTCGCCGTGTCCCTGCTGGCCCTGCTGCATGTTCCGGCCGCTGCGGGGGCGGACCTGCTCCAGGTCTACCGCGATGCGCAAGCCAATGACGCCCAGTTCGCGAGCGCCCGCTCACAACTGCTGGCCACGCGCGAGCGCCTGCCCCARGCACGCGCCGGCCTGCTGCCGCAGGTGCTTGGCACGGCGGGCGTGCAGCGCACCATGGCCGACTACAGCTCGCCCGTGGACGTCACGCGCTACTTCAACGCCAACACCTGGGCGCTGCAACTGACGCAGCCGCTGTTCCGCTGGGATCGCTGGGAAACGTACAAGCAGGGCGAACTGGCCACGCTGGCCGGCGAAGTCACGTTCCAGCAGGCGCAGCTCGACCTGATCACGCGGGCCTCCCAGGCCTATTTCGACGTGCTGGCCGCGCAGGACAACCTGTACCTGGCCGGCGCCCAGAAGAAGGCCATCGGCGAGCAGCTCGAGCAGGCCAAGCGCAATTTCGAGGTGGGCACGGCCACCATTACCGATGCCAACGACGCCCAGGCGCGGTACGACCTGGCCACGGCCACCGAGATTTCGGCCCGAAGCGCGCTCGAAGTGGCACGCGCGTCGTTGCAGCAGATCACTGGCAAGCCGGTCGACGAATTGATGGGGCTGCGCGCCGAGGCCGCCATTCCGGGCCCGATGCCCGCCGACGTGAACGCCTGGGCCGCGCAGGCGGAGCAGACCAATCTTCAGGTCGGCGTTGCCGGCTACAACCTCGAGACCGCCCAGCGGGAATCGAACAAGGCCCGGGCCGGCCACCTGCCGTCCGTCGACCTCGTCGCCTCGTACGGCTATACCAATGCGCAGGGCACGGCGACCCAGCTCAGCAATGTCGGCAGCCGCTACAACTCGGGCGTGGTGGGCGTGCAACTGAGCATTCCGATCTACGCCGGCGGACAGATCCAGTCGCGCGTGCGGGAGACGCTGGCGCTGGCCGACAAGGCCGCCAGCGACCTCGAATTCGCGCGCCGCACGGCTGCGCAGACTGCGCGGCAGACGTACTCGGGGGTGTCCAACGGGCTGGCGCAGGTCAAGGCGCTCGAAGCGGCCGAACGCTCGGCACAGAGCGCGGTGGAATCGAACCAGTTGGGCTACGAGGTGGGTGTGCGCATCAATATCGATGTGCTGAATGCCGAGGCGCAGCTGTTCTCGACCCGCCGCGACCTGGCCAAGGCCCGCTACGACACGATCATGAACGGGCTGCGCCTGAAGGCGTCGACGGCAGTGCTCAGCGAGGAAGACGTCGTGCAGATCAATACGCTGCTGACGTCGGTGCCGGGCACGATGTACAAGCTGCCGGAGAAGGCGCGGGTGGGGTCGGCGCCGCTGCCATCTCCATTGCGCCGCGGTAGCCGGAACCCCTCCTGAAAATCAAAGACGCTCAGACACTGCTGGCACTCATCCGACGCGCGCCCGCCGATGGTAGCGTCGCCGGCGCGCTTTTGGCCGGAAGGGTGCGAGTGGCGTAGGCCTCACGTCCCGCCAACCCCAACAACAGGCCGATCAGACCAGCGTAGAAGACCACGTTGGCCTGGTGTGCCATCGTCACTTGGGTCAGCCCCGAGATCAGCGACGCCATCACTACGCCAAGGCAGGCGCACGCCAGACTCACGCCACGGTCGCTCTGGTTGGCACGGCAGCGTCGCAGCGTCGAGACTGCAATACCCGCCGGAACCAGAAAGAGTCCGAGGAACGTCACCAGCCCTGGCACGCCCGTGGTCGACGCCGCTTCGACCATATCATTATGTGCATGTTCGAGCACACAAACCATGGAGGGCTTGGTGCGGCCATCACAGTAGGGCGACGCACGCAGGACGCGCGCAAACTGGCCTATGCCGATACCCGTCCACGGATGGTCCTCGAAATAGGCTAGGCCGATTTCCCACATCTTGAGCCGTGCCCCGACCGACGACTCGGCGTTACCCTGCTCGAACTTGTGGATTTCGACGAACGCCTGGTCCACTCGCTTCGCCACGGGGCTATGCGGCACCAAGTATGAACCGGCCACCAGCCCCCCGATCGCCAACGTGGCGACGAGGAACATTCGCGCGCTGAAGCGCTGGTAGCGCACCAGCAGCAGCGGAAACAGGGTCACGAGCATCGCGATCATTGCCCCGCGCGTGCCGTTCATCATGAGGATGGACACCGCGCAGAAGACATTGAACCAGGCGGCGGCATGGTCTCGCCGGCTGTSTCCGGGCCGGGCAAACCCGACGAGCGCCAGCGCAGCCACCATGTTGGCGAACGCGATCGGCTGTACCCACGCCGAGGGGCGGGAGTCGGCCAGCCAGAAGTACTGGTACGCAATGATGAGCAGGGCCAGGAATAGCGCCACAGTAATGCCCTGCCAGAGCCGCTCCGGATTCGGCGCCACGCGGACGATGACCCAGCAGGTCAGCACCACGAGCAGCGCGCGCGATGGATTGTCGATCACGTTCCACGGCGTGTCGTGATAAATCTTCGAGGCGACGCATACTGCCATGAATGCCAGCACGGCAATTGCCAGCGGCCGCAGCACGGAAACATGGTCGCGCCAGGCACGGCCCATCTCCCGCCATCCAGCAAGGGCCAGCAGGCAGACGCCCCCCAGAAATACCCCGGCCCCGTGTGAAACGCACAGGATCAGGATAGGAAAGGCGAAGAGTAGGACGTCGGCGAGCGTGGACAGCCGATTCTTGCGATCAAGCATAAAAACCCTGCAATACGAGTCACCCGAGGTGGCTTGCGGGTCAGTCGCCCCCAAGCTTGGTCCGGCATTCTAATCGATCCGTATGGATCACCCCCCGCGCTTGCGCTCCTCCACGCTCAACAGCTGCCAGCGGATGGCCGACGCGTCGGCTGGCGGATTCGGCACCTGGTACTCGCGCACGCGCAGCTTGTAGCTCACGCCGGATTCGAAATCCAGGCCCTCGATCGGCCCGTACCAGAGCTGCCACGGGGCATCGGGCGATTCGCGCCAGCGGTAGCACTGCATGCGGCCCACGCCCGAGCACTCCACGCGCTGGGAGTCGATATAGACGATTTTCTCGTGCCCCGCGGCGGCGTCCGCCTTGGCGCCGCGCCGGCCCACGCCTTCCCGTTCGACGAATTGCAACAGATCGCCGTCAGCCGTCTTCCAGATGATCTGGCGCCCCGTGGCGCCGGCGGACGGCTGCGTGCCGACCGTCGTAAAGGGCGACTGCATGGCCTTCAGCAGCGCGCTCTCCACCTCCATCCGCAYGCCCGGGCAGGCCATACGCGTGCCGGCGATGCGGTCAAAGCGGATGCCGGCGCTGGTCTTGCCATAGCCGCCGGTGAAGCGGTTACAGCCGCTGGTGCCGCTCACGGTGCCTTGGGAGGCATCAATGCCGTCATTGAATTCGAAGATGACCGGCTGGCCGTTGTCGCCATGCGGAATGTCGCGGACTGTGCCATCGGCGTTCTGCCAGCGGATCAGTTCCCAGCGGCTCGGGCCGCCGGAGCGGGTCTCGTTAAGGCTGGCGCTGGCCGATGGCTGGTCGGGCGCCGGGCCGGTGGCGCAGCCCGCCACCGCCGCCACGGCGGCCAGCATCAATGTGGCGAAAACACCACGCATGGAGAAGGGATGTTGCATCGATCGAGCTCCTGGTTGCGCATGCCACGATAAAGAGGCGGATGTCGCACTTTTCCTCACTATGCAACCAGTGTAGACGCCCGCGTGGCGCCTGTATGTCAGCGCAACACTGGCGCGACGGATGCCAAAGTGCGCTGCGTGGCACCCCGATGCAGCCCGGCGAACGTCAGCGCATGGGCGCGCATGTCGGCCAGACGCACTTCATCGGCGAGCACGGCCGAGGCGGCGGCCATCAGGGCGTCGGCGTCGGCCACGCGCAGGCAGGCGCCGGCGGCGATGGCATCCTCGGTGGCCTGGGCGAAGTTGAACGTGTGCAGGCCCATCAGCACCGGCGTGCCGACGGCGCAGGACTCGATCAGATTCTGTCCGCCGAGCGGGATCAGGCTGCCGCCGATATAGGCGATATCCGAGRCGGCGTAGTACATCGCCATCTCGCCCATCGAGTCACCGAGCACGATGTCGGCGGTGATCGGCGTGTCCAGGGTTTCCACGTCCAACTGGCTGCGGCGCTGCACGCTGAAGCCGGCGCGTGTGGCCAGCGCCGCCACCTCGTCGAACCGTTGCGGATGGCGCGGTACCAGCAGCAGCGCGGGACGCGCCGCGCCGGGCCAGCGCGCGAAGGCCTCCAGGATCAGCGGCTCCTCCCCTTCACGCGTGCTCGCGGCGGCCAGCACGTGGCGGGCGCCGAACGCCCGGCGCAGGGTCTGGCCACGCGTGACGCCGGCCTCCGGCGGCTGCATGTCGAACTTGAGATTGCCGGTCACCTGCACGGCTTTCACGCCGAGCGCGCGATAGCGCTCGGCATCGCCAGCCGTCTGGGCCAGCACCGCCGTGAAATCGTTATATAGCGAGGCCGCCGCGCCGCCGAAGCGCGCCGTCCGTCGATAGCTGCGCGGCGACAGTCGGGCATTGACCAGGAACAGCGGCACACCCACCCGGCGCGTGACGTGGACCAGATTGGGCCAAACCTCGGTCTCCATGATCAGCCCTGCCTCGGGCCGGAAATACGCGAGGAAGCGGCGCACCAGCGCCGGCACGTCGTACGGCAGGTAGCACTGCTGCACGCGTGGGTTGTCGCCATAGAGCTGCTGGCCAGTCTGGCGGCCGGTCGGCGTCATATGGGTCAGCAAAATACGATGGCGGGGATACGCGGCCAGCAAGGCGTCGAGCAGCGGCTGCGCGGCGCGCGTCTCGCCGACCGACACCGCATGGACCCAGAGCCACGGCCCGTTGGCCGACAGCCCACCATATCGGCCAAGCCGCTCCCCGATGTGGCGGCGATAGCCAGGTTCCTTGCGCGACCGCCAGACCAGGCGCAGCAGCGCCAGTGGGAGGATCACCCCCCACAACAACGTGTAAACCAGACGAAGCATCAGGCAGGCACTCCGCGTACCCGCACGGCGGCGGCGTAGACCTCGTCGACGGACGGCACGATGCCGTCGTCGCCCACATTGGCGATGCGGTCGGACCAGTAGCCCTCGGTCTTCCAGCGCCAGGTGGCGGTGTAGATCTCGACAGTGGGCCGGCACAGCGCAGCGGCGATATGCACCAGGCCGGTGTCCACGCCGATGACCACTTCGGCCCGATTGATCAGGCCAAAGCCCTGCATGACCGAGAAGCGCGGCAGCACCTGCGCGCCGGGCATGCCGGCGGCGAGCGCCTCGGCATCGCGGCGTTCGGATTCGCTGCCCCAGGGCAGCAGCACGGTCAGGCCCTCGGCATGCAACTTCTGACCGAGGGCATGCCAGTTCGCCACGGGCCAGCGCTTCTTCGCGCCGGCCGTGGCATGGAAACAGACCGCGTACCGAGGCGGCAGCCCGGCCCAGAGCGGATCATCGACATGCAGCGAGGTCGCCGCAGGACCGAAGAAGCGCGGCGGCTCCGGTGGCGTGCCACCCGTGAGCGCGGCACCAAGCAGACGCGAGCGCCGCACCGAATGGGTCTGGCGCGGCACCTTGACTGGCGCGGTATAGAACAGGCGCGATGCCGGCTCGTAGCCGGAACCCTGCGTGGCATTGCCGAGCCCGATCACGGGCGCCCCGGCCGTGCGCGCGGCGGTGCGCGCCACGATGGCGGTCTTCAGCAGGCCCTGGGTCTCCAGCACCGCGTCATAGGGCCGCGCCCGGATCGCGTCGCGCAGCGCGCCGACTTCGGCCCAGGTATCGCCCTGCCAGAACCGCTTGCGCCAGCGCCGCAGCGCGAACGGAATCACGCGGTGGACGTCCGGCAGCAGCCGCACCAGATCGACATAGCCCTCTTCCACCACCCAGTCGATCTCGGCATCGGGCCAGCGCGCGCGCAGGTCGTGGATGAGGGGCATGTTGTGCACCACATCGCCCAGCGACGAGACCTTGACGACCAGGATGCGCGGCGGGGCCGGCAACGCGAACGGCGCGGCCACGGCGAGCGGCGCGGCCTGGTTCGACGTTGCGGCGCCGGCCGGCTGCCCCACTTCAGAACGGGAGCTTTGCATCCGGCTTCTCGGCCAGGATCACGCGCTTGAACTCGGCCTGGATGCGCGCCAGCGCGGCATCGTTATCGGCTTCGAAACGCATGACAACCACCGGCGTGGTGTTGGACGGACGCGCCAGGCCGAAGCCATCGGGGTACTCCACGCGCACGCCGTCGATCGTGATGACTTCGCGCGCGCCCTCGAACTTCGCATTGGCGCGGATCTTGTCGAGCAGCGTGAACGCCTCGCCTTCGGCACACTTCAGTTGCAATTCGGGCGTGCAGTTGGAGTTCGGCAGCGCGTTCAGCACGGCGCTCGGGTCGGCGTGGCGCGACAGGATTTCCAGCAGGCGCGCGCCCGTGTAGAGGCCATCGTCGAAACCGTACCAGCGGTCCTTGAAGAACACGTGGCCGCTCATCTCCCCGGCGATCGGCGCGCCGGTTTCCTTGAGCTTGGCCTTGACCAGCGAATGGCCGGTCTTCCACATCAGCGGCTCGCCGCCGTGGTCGCGAATCCATGGCGCCAGCTTGCCGGTGCACTTGACGTCGTAGATGACCTGCGCGCCCGGGTTGCGCGAGAGGATTTCCTCGGCGAACAGCATCAGCTGGCGGTCCGGAAAGATGACCTCGCCATCCTTGGTGACCACGCCGAGGCGATCGCCGTCGCCGTCGAAGGCGAGGCCCAGCTCGCAGTCGGTGTCGCGCAGGCACTGCATCAGATCCTGCAGGTTCTCGACGTGGGCCGGGTCCGGATGGTGGTTCGGGAAATGGCCGTCGACATCGCAAAACAGCTCGACGACCTCGCAGCCGAGCGCCCGGAACAGGTCGCCGACGAAGGCGCCAGCCACGCCGTTACCGGCGTCCAGGGCGATTTTCATCGGGCGGGCCAGCTTGACGTCGCTGACGATACGGTCGAGGTACTGTTGTCGGATATCGACTAGTTTGTATCCGCCACTGCCCTGCGTGTACTTGCCGGCCTCGATGCGCTGGTGCAGCGCCTGGATCTGGTCGCCGTAGATGGCCTTGCCACCGAGCACCATCTTGAAACCGTTGTAGTCGGGCGGATTGTGGCTGCCGGTGACCATGATGCCGGACCCGGCGCGGCGGCCCTCCAGCTCGATATTGGTGCCGAAGTAGACCATCGGGGTGGCGACCATGCCGAGGTCGATCACATCGACACCGGCAGCGCGCAGCCCTTCCACGAGTCCGCCGAGCAGATCCGGGCCGGACAAGCGCCCGTCACGGCCCACGACGACGGTTTTCTCGCCAAGTTCGACGGCGGCGGAGCCAAAGGACAGGCCGATCTGGCGGGCGACCTCGGGCGTCAACGTCTTGCCGACGATGCCGCGGATGTCATAGGCCTTGAAGATTGAGGGGTCAGTTTGCATGAGCGTTTCGATGGTTGAATGGGGAATTCTCTACGCGTCTCGGGATCGCTGACACGATGTCAAGGCAACATTGTGCCGGATTGCGGCGGCGCGGCAACTGGCCTCCAGAAACTTTGGGAGAGCCAAAACGCAATACCAATGTACGGCAGACCACACTGGCGATGCATTTTGATGCACTCCGGGCGGCATCGTGCATCGTCCCAGTTATAATCGTGCGCCTCCCTTGAGGAATCCGACGGTGTGCGCTTGCGCGCGCTACGCAAGCGTCGCGCAACCGCCACCCACTTGTGTACGTTCGTCCACTCGACAGCGCATCATAACGCGTTGCCGCAGCGCGCTTCCGGCATCGAAATGCATCGCTGCCGGGGCAAGCCGAGGCATTCCGATAGTTAACGCAGAATGCCATGCGAGCGGACGTATGGCCAAAAAGACGAATGACGAAAATCAACAGCGTATCCCGCTCCAACGAAGTTGTGCGCGCCCGAGGATCCGAAACCATGCGGCGCGCCAGTCGTATGATGGGCTGGGCGCTCTTGGGCCTTTTTCTGCTCGGGCTCTCCATCCTGGCCGTGGAGTCGCTACGGCAGACCGGAGTGGTCACCGTATTGTTTACTCGCACGCTGGCATGGTCGGGCGTGGCGTACCTGTGCGCGTTCGCCCTGATGCTGCGTTCGTTGCATCTGCCGGCAGTCGAGGGGAACAGCCTGGTCGGCCTGTCCGTGACCCTTGCCTTCGTGATCCTCCTGGCCGGTTTTGCCGTACTGCGGGTGGAATACTCGCGCGTGGCGCTCGTGATCAGCTACTTCGCCACCCTGGTCTGGACGTGGAGCGGCTACCGACTGTTCGTCAGGAACTACGTGCCAGTCTTCGGCTATTCCGACGAGGGGACGCTCGCCCAGTTGGAGAAGATCCTGAACATGCCTGGTGCGGCACCGCCTAGCGCAAACCGGTTCGAGCACATCCGCTCCCTGTTCGAGGCCACGCGCTGCGATGCCCTGATGGTGGACCGCAATGCCACGGCCGACCCGGAACGGACCCGCCTGCTGTCCCAACTCAAGCTTTCCCACGTCCGAATGTACTCGGTGGAACGCATTGGCGAGATGCTGACGGGGCGCGTCGGGCTGGCACATATCGATGAGAATTTCCTTGACGACTATGCGAAGCACTACTTCTATGGCTTCTTCAAGCGGCTGCTCGACATCGTCGCCGTGATTGTGCTTTCGCCGCTGGCCCTGCCGCTTAGCGTGCTGGTGGGCCTGGCGGTACGGCTCGAATCGAAAGGCCCGGCGATATTCCGTCAGACCCGCGTCGGCGTGTTCGGCCGCGCGTTCGTGATGCTGAAGTTCCGCAGCATGACCACCGACGACGATGCGCCTGCGCAGTTCGCAAAGCGGCAGGACCCGCGCGTGACGCGCGTGGGCCGGGTTATCCGGAAGTACCGGCTCGACGAAATTCCCCAGCTTTGGAACGTGCTGAAGGGCGACATGAGCCTGATCGGCCCGCGACCCGAACAGGTACCGATGGTAGACCAGTTCTCGCAGAGTATTCCGTACTACCCCTATCGCCATCTGGTGCGCCCAGGGCTGTCCGGTTGGGCACAGGTACAGCAGGGTTACGTCGGCACACACGAGGAAACGGTAACCAAGCTCAGCTATGACCTTTACTACGTCAAGCACTGCTCGTTCGCACTGGATTTCCTGATCGCACTCAAGACCTTGCGGACGCTGCTAACCGGCTACGGTGCACGTTGAGTTCGAAGCTCCCGCTCCAGCCCTTCCGTCTCGGGCCATGCGCATCCTGCTGATCACTACCGGCCTGCGGATGGGTGGCGCTGAACAGCAGGTTGCAGCGCTGGCTCGGGAATTCCTCGCCCGGGGGCATCAGGTGGGGCTGATCAGCCTGACGCCCGACTGCGAGGTGCCGATGCCCGATGCAGTAGAACGGCTGATGCTCGACGTCCACAAGAACCCGCTCTCGATGGTCCAGGCCCTGCGCACTGCGCAACGCTTTGCCTTGCAATGGCGGCCGGACGTCATCAGCGCGCACATGTTCCACGCCAATATGTTTGCGCGTCTCCTGTCGCGGTTCGCCCGAATACCGCCGCTGGTCTGCGCGGCGCACAGCTTTTCCGAGGGCGGACGGCTGCGCATGTGGCTCTATCGGCTGACCAGCCGGTGGTGCACGCTGACCACCCAGGTCAGCGAAGCCAGCCGCGCAGAAATGATCCGCTTAGGCGCGGTCAGCGCCGACCGTGTACGTGTGATGTACAACGGCATCGACACCGACAAGTTCCGGCCCGACCCCGCTCTGCGTGCCAGCACGCGCGCCCGGCTCGGGCTCGACGCGCAGACGCGGCTGATCCTGACGATCGGACGCCTGGCCGCCGAGAAGGCGCAGGTCATGCTGATCGACGCCTTCGCGCGCATGGACCGCACCACGCCAGCACGGCTGCTGATCGCCGGCGACGGCCCGCAGCGGCAAGCGCTAGCGGCCCGCATCACCAGACACGGTCTAGGCGACACCGCCGCGCTGCTGGGCACGCGCCGTGACATCCCCGCCCTGCTCAATGCGGCCGATCTGTTCGTGCTGTCGTCGCGCGTGGAAGGCATGCCGCTCGTCATTGGCGAGGCCATGGCGTGCGGGCGACCTGTCGTCGCCACCGCCGCGCCGGGCGTGGCGGAACTGATGGGCGACATCGACACCGTCGTGCCAATTGACGATACGGATGCGCTGGCTGCCGCCATGCGCGCCGCGCTTGACCAGGACGGCAGTAGTGATGCCGCCACCACTCGCCGCGAACGCATCATCACGCATTTCGGCATCGAGGCCGCCACCGACCGTTGGCTGGCCCTCTTCGAGCAGCTGTGTCCGCCGGCCGGCGCCCGCCCTGGGCCGGTTCGCCCATGCGCCGACGCATAGCGAGCAACGTCAGCCTGATGCTGCTCGACCGCGGCGCGCAGGTCCTGGTCGGGCTGGGCGTCGTAGCAATCCTCGCGCGCGCGCTCGGCACGGAGAACTTCGCCGCGTTCCAGTATGCGCAGTCGATCGTCTTCATCGGGGCATCCGTGGCGCTGATCTGCGGTGGCGAGGTCGTGGTGCCGCGGCTCGTGGCGCTGGGGGACGCGGCGGCCCAGCACCGGCTGCTCGCCCATGTATTCCGACTGCGCTGGCTGGCGGCTTGCGGCGGCTACCTGTTGGTCGGCGCGTTCCTGGCGGCCTCGCCGCATGCGGGGCCGAGCTGGGGCCCCGCGCTGATCCTCGGGCTTGGCATCCTGCTGCGCGAGCCGTCGGGCGCCGTCATCGCCTGGATGCAGGCCCACACGCACAACCGCCCCGGGGTATACGTCAACCTGGCCTCGCTGACGCTCAAGGCCGCCGCCGTGGGGGCGCTGGCGTGGGCCGGCATCCACGCGGCCAACGCCTACGCGCTGGCGGTGGTGGCCGAACCGGTACTGGCGGCGCTGCTGCTGGCGTTGTATTACCGCCGGCGCATGCCATACGGGCGAGTGCAGCATGACCCCGCGCTGACGCGCCAGCTGTTTCACGATGGCTCGCTGTTCTGGATCAGCTTTATGCTGATGATGGGGGCGCGGCGCGTGGACCAGTTGCTGCTCCGCCCCCATGTGCCCACGACCGAATTCGCGGCCTATGCAGCCACGGTGCAGATCGTGGACAACTTCACCACCGTGGCCACAATTSTGGCCAGCGGCATTGCCCCCCTCTATATCTATGCGCGCGGCGAGTGCGGCGCCGCCATCCGCAACATCCTGAAACTGGCGCTGCTCCTGACAGCCCTGGGCGTCCTCGGCGCTGGCGCGCTGATCGGGCTGGCGCCGTGGATCGTGCACTGGCTCTATGGCGCGGCGTTCGCCGAGGCGGCGTCGCTACTGCGGCTGGCGCTGATGGTATCGCCGCTGGTCTTTGCCGATGTCGGCTTGACGGTGCTCGCCGTCTATCTGCGCCGGCCACGCTGGATCGCCATCAAATGGGGCATCGCCTGTGCCGCCACAATCGCGGTGGACTGGATCGCCATTCCGCACTACGGCGCCGAAGGTGCCATCCTCGGTTACGCCGTTGCCAGCGCGATCACCACGCTGTTCGGGCTGGGCATGTGGTGCCACGCATGGCGGACGGTTCGATGACGTGCCGCCCGGTGGTCTGCTTCCTTACCGGCACGCTCAACGCACTGGCCGGGGCGGAACGCGTGACGGCGAGCATCGCGAGCGCGCTGGCAGCACGCGGATATCGAATCCACGTGCTGAGCCTGTGGGATGAGACCAGTGCCTTTCCGCTGCATCCGGCCGTCATCCACAGCACCCTCTTCCCAGCGCGCCCGTCGTTCAAACGCCAATATGTGGCTACAGTATGGCGCATTAGGCGCTTTATGACCGAGCATGATGTCGACGTGCTGGTGGAGGTGGACCCGATGCTCACGCTGTTCACCCTGCCAGCATTGCTTGGCAGCCGCACCCGCCGCGTGGCTTGGGAGCATTGCCACTTCGACGAAGATCTCGGCAAGCCAGCGCGGCGTATTGCCCGGCGGCTGGCGGCCCGGACGGCTGCGGTGGTGGTGGTACTGACTGACCTCGACCGCCTGCGTTGGCGCGCAGCCATTCGCCATCGGTTCCAGATTGCCGTGATCGCCAATCCGCTGCCGTTCGACCTTCCGCCGGCGATGGAAGCCCTAACGCAGRCGCAAACAGTGCTGGCGGTCGGCCGGTTGGTGGAAGCCAAGGGCTTCGACATTTTGCTGGAGGCGTGGGCGWTAGTGGCCAGGGAGGCGCCGGACTGGCGGCTGGAAATCGTCGGCGAGGGGCCGGCGCGGCCGACGCTCGAGGCGCTTGTCGTGCAGTACGGCATCGCCGGGACGGTGTCGATGCCCGGGGCGCGCACCGACATCACCTCAGCCTACCAGCAGGCGGGCGTGTTCTGCCTGAGTTCACGCTATGAGGGTTTCGGTCTGGTCCTGCTCGAGGCGATGGCGTTCGGCCTGCCAGTGGTGGCAAGTGCCTGCGAAACGGGGCCGAAGGCGCTGCTCGTGGAGGGGGGAAATGCGGTGATGGTGCCACCGGAGGACGGGCCGGCGCTGGCACGGGCGCTGCTGCGGGTGATCGGTGACCCCAATCTCCGGTGGCAGCTCGCCAAAGGTGGCAGGCTGACCGCAGCGGCCCATACGATCAACCGGATCGTCGACCAAAAATGGGAAGCGCTGCTCCGGGGAGTGGTTACCGGGAACGGAGACGCCTCACCCAGCGAATGACAACCCACGCCCGCTGCATTATTAGAAGGTGGATGCCAGTGAACACGAGAAACGCGGCGAAGATGATGGAATCCGGTACGCCCTGCTTCCAGGCGACCACGCCAAGCAGGCCCAGCAGAAAATTGCCTATCAGCAGAAACCAGACCGCCAGTTTGCTGCTCAGCCCCATTCTCAGAAGCAGGTGATGCAAGTGTGTTCTGTCCGCCGCCAGCGGGTTTTTKCCCTGGATGGCGCGGCGTAGGACCACGGCCAATAGGTCCACCAGAATCAGTCCGACCACCCATAGCATGACCGCAGGGGGTACGTGGCGGCCGGCATTGTATTCCTTCTGAGACAACTCCACCGCAAACCAACTGATGCCATAGCCGAGCAACAGGCTGCCGGCATCGCCAAGGAAGACCAGTCGCTGGCGCAATGGACTCGGCATGTTAAACAGTAGGAAGCCGGCAATGGCGCCGCAGATCAGCAGGCAAATACGGTACGCGCCGGGGTTACCAATATCATGGGCAAGCCATGCGAACCAGCCGAACACGATCAGCGATAAGCCACCGGCCAGCCCATCCATGCCATCGGTCATATTAATGGCGTTAACCACCGCGAGGATCGCCAGCAGAGTCAGGGGAATGCCCCAAGCATAGAGAATGACGTCGCGCTTGTTGAGGAGGTCGCCGAGCGAGTGTAGGTACACCTCGCCCCAGGACGTCATCAGGATGGCAGCCGTGAACTGGAAGGCCAGCTTGCTCAGCGGCGGGATACCGTTCAGGTCGTCGAACAGCCCGACCAGCGCCAGCAGAGTCAGGCCGACAAAGAGCGCGTTGTAATGATCATAGCCGCGCACGAACATCGCGGTGCCCACCCAGATCGCGATCAGGATGGCGATGCCGCCCACGAGCGGCGTCGATCCCTCATGCCGCTTGCGGCCACCAGGGTGGTCCAGCAGGCCGCCGCGCGTAGCAAGGGGGCGAAGAATCAGCACAGCACCTGCACTCAGCATTGCCGAAATCGCAGGAAGCCAGAAAAGTTCGAACATGGAAACTCAAAAATTGATCGGGGCGAAGGATAGCGCAGTGGTTCGCGTAGAATGTGCCGCGCCGCAGCGCAGACCGGGCCATCTTGTGATCACGCTGCTTCGCATTCCAGCCGTTGCCGGGCACGCGTACTCCTGTCCGGCGGCAAGCCGTTATTAGACTTCACGTAATGACGCTCCGATAGTGGGGCCAGCCCTTGGCGTTGTGCAAACCACAATGGCACGACACCGGTACCGTTCATGCTCTTGCCTATCTATCTCGTATCGCGTAATGGAGTCCAAAACACCGGCGGCGTGGAACGCGTCGTGTCCCTGCTCCTGAATGACCTGACCCAGCACGGGGCCGACGTTACGCTCGTCGACGAAACTCTGGTTTTACCACAATTCCTGCGCACCAAACGCCTGGCACAGTTTACCTTTCCGATCGCCGCGTCGCTTTGGTTATGGATAAAACGATTATGCGGTAACCGTTTTCTTACAATTTCAAATTCATCCTATACGCCATTTTTTCCCGCTGACGTGGTCATCGTACACGGTTCGGCGGCCGGTTATATCCAGGCGCTCGCGGCATCGGGAAACCGGTTCCTGGGCATGCGGGTGCTCGCTCGACTCGAGGCTCTGACCATGCGGCGTGCGCACCGGGTGGCGTGTGTGTCGGAAGCGGTGCGCGACCTGTGTGTGGATCTGCAGGGAATTCCGGCTGAAAAGTGCATCATAATTCATAATGGCATCGACGCCTCGGTGTTCCACGCCCAGCCCAAGTTCACCGACAGGGTAGTCCGCCTCGGCTTTGCCGGCCGGCTCGAATACGGCAAGGGGCTACCCTACCTGATCGACGTCGCCCGCTGGGTCGGCGGCCAATCCGACGTGCGGCTCGTCATCGCGACGATGAGCGACATTCCAGCCGAATTGCGGGATTTGCAGAATGTCACGATCGTCCCCGGCCTGCCGCCGGAGAGGATGTCGGCGTTCTACGACGATATCGACGTGTTTGTCTTTCCGTCACTGTTCGAAGGCTTCGAACTGGTCACGCTCGAGGCGCTGGCGTCGGGCGTCAGCGTGCTGGGCACCCGTGTTGGCGCCTGCGATGTATTCCTGCGCCGGAACGTGCCTTGGGTCGGCGAACTGCCGACAGACAGCGCCGCATTCTTCAGGCAAGCTTCTGCGATTTTTACCCGGCTGCGCGCGCAGAACGATCCGCCCGCCATGCACGCGTTCATCGCCAATTCCTTTTCCACCCAGCGCTTCTGCGACCAGATACGCGCGCTGCTCAACGCCACACACTTGTGAAAGTCTTGCTGATATCGCCCAACGGATTGCAGGAGCTTTCCGGCGGCGGACTCTATTTGCGCTCGCTTGCGGGAGCGGTCTGCGCCGTAAGCGGCGTGACCGAGGTCACCATCGTTAGCAAGGATATGGGGCCCGAGATGGCCTTCGTGCCGCCCGCCCACTGCCGCACGGTCTATCTCCGGAAGAACAAGGTGCGTGACATCCTGGCGCGCACCCGGCTATATCCGACTTATCTGATCACCTACCTTTCCCGACTGGTCCGGCATGCCCGCGAGGCGGACATCGTGCTGTTCCACAATTCACGCTGCGGGCTGCTGATGGACATCATCCGGCGTCGCGTGCCGGGAAAGACCTATGCGATCCTGAGTGATAACGTGGAGGCCGAACTGCAGCGCCAGCACCTTGCCGGGAATGTGTTACGGCAAGTAAGTCAAGCGGTGGATTTGTGGCTCATTCATCGCGCCGAGGCGCCGTGTCGTTCGGCCGACTTCATGACATTCATTACCGAAGCGGACCGCGCGCTGTTCGCCAGCCACTTCGGCCACCCGGCGCGTACCGGCGTGCTGCCGATTTCGCTCTCTCCAGGCGACACGTCCGCACGGGGTGCATCGAGCGACGTGCCGCAAATCCTGTTCACGGCCCACTTCGGCTTCGCGCCGAACCAGACGGCGCTGCGTCATTTTGCCGACGTCGCGGCGCGCTACCGCGAGATCGGCGCTCGGCCGGCCACGTTCGTGGCCGCCGGGGCCCGCGCCGCCGAAATGGCTGCGCCCTATCCACAGTTAGAAGTGGTGGACACCCCCGCGCCAAATACCATGGCGGCCACTTTTGCCCGGGCGACCCTCTACGCCGCACCGGTTAGCTGGGGCAGCGGCATGAAGACCAAGGTTGCGGAAGCACTGTCGTTCGGCATCCCAGTCGTGTGCATGCCGAACGCGGCCGTCGGCTATGAAACCGCGTTGTCCGACGAAAGATATCGCGAGGCCATTAGCGTCGTCGAAA
The DNA here is from genome assembly GCF_052114485.1 of Cupriavidus sp. KB_39. Taxonomy (NCBI): domain Bacteria; kingdom Pseudomonadati; phylum Pseudomonadota; class Betaproteobacteria; order Burkholderiales; family Burkholderiaceae; genus Cupriavidus; species Cupriavidus sp. KB_39. Next base: position 29,394 of record NZ_JBFREV010000031.1, on the reverse strand, counting down.
CCGAACAAGAGATGGCGCAGACGCTTCACAGAATTTTACAAACCCAGGATCTTGCGTCACTTCGCAATATCGCTTTGGCCGCATTCAATGCCTTATACTCGCAGGCATCGCAGACTCGGCGGCTTGAATTGCTACTTTTCGCACAATGATTACATCGAGCGCGAGACCCCTGGTCAGTATCATTACGCCAGTACATAACGACGGGAGATATATTGGCGCCACTGCCAATTCGATCCTGCAACAAAGCCTCGGCGATTATGAGTGGATTTTGATCGACGATGGCTCGAATGGCGAGACCGCTGAGGTACTCGCCCGCCTTGCCGCGTCCGATGCACGCATTCGGATAATCACAAATCCCGTTGCATATGGTCCCGCCAAGGCCCGAAATATCGGCATCGCTGCAGCTCGGGGGGATTACGTGGCATTTCTCGATGCCGACGACATCTGGGATGCCACCAAGCTGGAGCAGCAGGTTGGATTCATGCGCGACCATGCGCTCGATTTCAGCTATCACGACTATATTCCGTTCGAGGACGGCAGCGGCCGCCCTCTCTCCAAGATTTGCGGGCCGGACCGGTTGACCCTGTTTACCCATAATGCCCGGCGCGGCGTGGGCTGCCTGGCGGTAATGCTCAAGCGCAGTATCGCTGGCGACGGCGTGTTCCCGGCAATGCCGCCCGGCCTCGTGGCCGAGGATTTCGCGGCGTGGGCAATTCTGATCAAGGGCGGGCTGCGCGGCGAACGGCTGCCAAAGGCGCTCGCCTGGTATCGTGTGCGCAAGCGTTCGTTCTCGTCGAACAAGGTGCGTTCGGCGAAGTCGGTATGGTTCATCATGCGGACGATGGAAGGCTTCGGCAAACTCACATCGACGTTCTTCCTGGCGAGCTTTCTCTGCACCGCTATGGCGTCGCGCCTCGCTGCCCGCGTTTTCGGACCGAACCAGACGCTGACGTCGCCTCCATGGCATTGAACGCGCTGATTTCAGGTCTGGGCGTTCTCCTTAAGCTGATTTGCGGGCTGGCTGCCAACAAGATCCTGTCCACACAACTGGGCCCGGCAGCCTTTGGCACGTGGGGCAACGTGTTCAGCCTGGCCACGCTTTACACCACGTTTTCGAACGGCGGAATCAGCCAGGGCCTGATCGCCCGGCTGTCCTCGCCGGGCCGGACAGACCGCGCCCGCGCGACCTGGTTGTCAGGCGGCATGCTGTTCGTGCTCGGCATGCCGTTGCTGATCGCCGTCTGGCATGCCGGTTTCCGCGAATTGAACATCGTCAGCGGCGCGGCGTGGCTGACGCCGCTGGCCGCGCTGGTGCTGGCGGTARTCGCCGGCTTGGCGCTGCACATCCAGGCAGCTTTGCTGTCCCAGGGCCGCTCCCGTCTGAATGCGATGGTGGTGGCGCTGTCGGGTCTGCTGGCGTTGGCGAGCTATTGGACTTTCGTCCAGACCGACTCGGTGCAGAGCGCCGTGCATGGGCTGCTCGCAGGCTTTGGCGCCACCCTGGCGGTGTGGCTACTTGTGGCTGCAGCAACCGGTACACGTTGGCTGGGCGGCGTGCGTCCGAGCCGGGAGGCCCTCGCGGCCGCCTGCTCGCTGGCACCCTACGTGGCTATCGCGCTGGCGCCGGCAGTGGTTGGCACCGCCGCGGTCATCGCCGTTCGGGAAACCATCGCCATGCGACTCGGCTTGGACGCGGCCGGTTTATGGCAAGGCATGTTTCGGATATCCGATGCAGTGATGGCCATGGCACAGGCAGTGGTGGGCTTTGTCCTCCTTCCGGAGGTGTTTCGTAGCGAATCGCCACACCGTACACTCAGGGGCCGATTGCGTGGCTATGTCTTGCTGGTCGCAGCTGGCGGCGCGTTAGGGCTGTTGATTCTAGCGTTTGGTGCCGACCGGATTGTAAGGCTGCTGTATTCCGATCAGTTCGCTAGTATCGCGCCGCTACTGTGGATCGAACTGCTTGGCGATGCCATCAAATGCCTGGCTATGCCATTTGTCGCGTTTTTTATTTATCAGCGAAATTTGCGTTATTCGTGGATTCTTGAACTGATGTTCTCGATCTGCTTTGTATTGGCCACCTATGTGCTCAYCGGTATCGCAGGTCTGGCTGGCGCCCCGATCGCCTATGTACTCGCCAACCTGAGCCTGCTGCTTACCGCTTTTGTTATGTTCTGGAGGACACGGGATGCCTGATATGCTTTTGATTGCCACGCTGGCGATGGCCATGGCCAATCTGGTCAGCGGCGCCTTCGGCAGCCTGGACGTACAGGCGCCGATTACCGCACTGTCGCTTCTCGTCTGTATTGCACGGGCTAGTCAGGCCTCATCGAGCCGGATCAACCCAACTAGCCTGCTTTGCCTCACGACGGCCCTGTTTCTGCTGAGCCGGTTCGTGATTACCTATTTCTTCGGCTGGGCCGATTATCGATATGGCGACTGGTTCCTGATGGGCCCAATGGACGACGCCATGTTGGCCCAGGCATTGGCCGCGATCTCCCTCTTCCTATGCGGCATTGTGCTGACGGCAGGCAAACTGGGAGAATTTCAGTTGAGGCACGATGCGGCGCTGGGCCGCTTTGCACTCGGTGCTGGGCTGCTGTTGCTGCCCTTCGCCACGTACCGGCTGTATGTCAATCTCAACACCTGGAAGAGCGGCGACTACCTGTCCATGTACAAGTATGGCGGCCCGGGGGGCCTGCTGTACGCGCTGGGCGGCTGGATGATCCTCTGCGCGTTCGCCTACCTTGCGTCGCGGCCGACGCGGCGCCAAGCGCTCGTCGCCTACGGCCTCGGCCTGCTCCTGTGTGTGATGGAAATGTTCAAGGGTGCTCGCGGGATTCCCATGGCGCAGATCCTTTGCCTGACCTGGCTCCTGATTTCCACGCAGGGTATCCGCGTCTCAGGTTGGAAAACGGTGGCCGCCGGCGTCGGCCTCGCCGTGCTCGCCGACATAGTAGGCCGCGTCCGCATAGGCATGCCGATCGGAACAGTCTTCTCCGCTGACCCCTTCGAAACGCTCTTTGGCTTCTTCTACGGCCAGGGCGTGTCGCTAATCTTCGTTGTTTCCACAATCAAGCACCTTGGGCAGTTCACGCCAGTGCTCGACGGCCTGAATTCGACCTTTGCCCTGTTCATTGATGGCTACCATCGCTTTTTCGGCGACATGGCCGTGGTCCAGACCATCGACTTCGCCCATCACACCACGAGTCTCGCACACCGTATCTCGTTCATCGTCGATGCTGAGATGTACCTGAACGGCAAGGGCATGGGCGGTTCCGCCGTCGCTGAGTCCATGCTTTACTCGGAACTGTTTGGCCCACTGATTGCCGGTCTCTTCACCGGCGGCTGCCTGCGATTCCTCTACCAGGCAGCGAAAGCTTCTCCTCGTGGATTGTTCGTTTTTGCCGCCACGCTCCCCTTTTTCCTACTGTTACCGCGCGAGAACCAATTCTTCTTCTTGGTCCCGCTGTTGAAGGCCATGCTGTTTGCCGGACTCGTATTCATCATTGCAAAGGTCCATGCCAGAGAACCAGCCTAAAGTCACTGTTGTCATTCCGACCTACAAGCGCTCGCATTTGCTAGCTGAGACAATCCCGACGTATCTGCAGGCCGAAGTGGCGCAACTGGTGCTCGTGGATGATTGTTCGCCCGACGATACACCGGAAGTGGCGCGTCAACTCATGCGGCGCTACCCGCGGATCACGTATCTTCGTAACGAGGTGAATAGCAAGCAGACGACTTCAAAGAATCGTGGCAAGGCGCTGGCAACTACCGAGTTCGTCTACTTTGGCGACGATGACTCTTGCCTGAGTCCCGGTGCACTTGACATTCTTCTGAGCACGGCAAGAGAGACGTCAAGCGATATCGTCGGCGCCTCTGCACTGTATCTGCGTGATGACCAGGATAGCGAAAGCGCGGTCATCGCACGCCGAACGGTAGCGACCGAAGTAGACGATGTGGTGAATCTCAGCCGACTTCAGTTCGACTTTGCCGCAAACGCCGCGCGTCCGCTGAAAGTGCCTGTGTGCCACGCATCGTTCTTGATCCGCGCTGATGCAGCCAAGGCCCTGGACTTCGATACGGGCTACATCGGCAACTGCTATCGCGAAGAGACAGACTTCTTGGTGCGCTGCCGTGCGCGCGGGTTGACCATCACCTATGAACCTCGCGCCCTACAAATTAACTTGCCCCCATCCCAAGCGACAGGCGGCGCACGCGGACGGGGCCGGTTGTCGTATGAGGCCTATGCGCTCTATAACACCGCGCGGTTTCTGTGGAAGAATCGGAAAGTACTGAAACACGCAGATGCTCGATGCAACGCGCTGCTGATGCTGTGCTGGTATGTCGGCGGGCGCACAACTGCCGTATTTGCACGACTGTATGGTGCGGTAATCCGGAAACTGCGCAGGCATGCCTAAGTACAGGAGGTCACTGTAAAGTCTATCGCTTGCCGACAGGCGCCGCGCACCGCTCCAGACTGCTACGAAGCGTGGCGACCACTTCCAATGGCGCGTGTTCCGACATGCGCATGAAATAAAGACGGCCGGCAAACGGCAACGCAGCCAGCAAATCTACCGCAACACGTACGCCAGTCAGCGCCAGCGCGCCTGCAGCATACGAGATCTGCCGTTGCTGCATGAAATATCTCAATTGTGCCCCTAGCAACGAGCGACGGGCCAACAACGTCTTGCGCAGATTGAAGTAGCCTTGCCTGTAGCCAAGTAATACGTCCTCGAGACACGCAAAGCGGCTTTCGCGATGACTGCGCAGCAGCAACTCCTGGTCTTCTGCTCGCATGACCTCCGGCAAGCCGTAGCGAAAGCGCGTAAACCACTCGCGACGACCCATCCAGCCCGGATGCGGCAAAGGAATACCTCGCCACGGCCGCACGCACATTGCCTCATGCGTGCCCGCGAACGGCAGAAGGCCTAGCACCTCGCCGTCTGTGCGGAACGCCACCGCCCGGCATCCCACTAGATCGATGTGGGGATGTGCTTCAAGGAAAGCCACCTGGCGCGCCAGCCGCTCCGGAAAACTCACGTCATCAGCATCCATCCGCGCGATATATCGGCCTTGCGCCAGTTCAATTCCCATGTTCAAGCGACGCGCCAAGCCCAATCTGCGCCTGTCTCGAATAACACGCACTCGCGGATCGGAGAAGGACTGCGCAATATCAACCGTATCGTCGTCCGAGCCGTCATCGAGCACCAGGATCTCGAAATCCGAAAACGTTTGCCCGCACAGCGAGCGCAATGCCAGGCCCAGCGTCTGCCCGGCATTGAAGGCTGGAAGAAGGATGGATATCGTTGGTCCCATGGCTCAGCTCCACTCCCTCATTGCCGCCGCGCCATGTCGCTGGAAATGGCTTCCCACATTGTCGACAGGCCTTGCTGGAAGTCGACGTCCGGCGCCCACCCTGTGCACGCCTGCAGCTTGCTGCTATCCAGCACATTTGCCGATACATCGAACTGCCGCGCCTGCTCGTGACGAATCCGCATCGGCAAGTTGCTGGCCGCAGTCAACGGCTCGATCGCTCGCATTACCTCAAGGTTGTTTCTACCCACACCTGAGCCCAGGTTGTAAATTTCCCCTACGACTCCGCTGTCGAGGACGGCCATGATGCCGCGTGCGACATCGGCGACGTGAATATAGTCGCGAATCGTGCCGAAATCGCCAAATATGGTCACATCCTGCTGGCTCAAAATCGCGCCCATTGCCGTCGCAATGAACCCCTGTCCAGTGAACGGTTGCTGCCCCACCCCGTAAGCGTTCGCGGGTCGCACGATGCTGATTGGAACGCCATGCAGCCGATGGAACATAAGCGAATACTTTTCCTGCGTCAGCTTCGTGATTCCGTAAGGCGAGACCGGGTTGGTCAGACTGGATTCCACGATAGGCAGTGTGGACGCGTGACCATAGACTGTACCGCCCGAAGAAACCATCACCATCTTGCGCAACGGCAACTGGCATGCGGCTTCCAGCAAGCCGACTGTAGGGGGAAGATTGGCGAGGATGTCGAAGACAGGATCCGCATAACTCGTTTTCGGCACGGTCGCGTACGCAAGGTCGATGACTTCGTGCGCGTCAGCAAGTTGGGCACGCCAGTCCACCTCTCCCTGGCCGACCGATACATAGCGCGCCGCCTGGGATAAGTGAACAGGCCGCGTCGGCCGTCGGCCGAGCACGGTCACCTCACGCCCGGACGCCAAGAGTTCGCGGACGAGCCAAGCGCCGATAAAGCCGGCTCCCCCAATCACAGAACAATGCATCATCGATTCACCTTGGTTACTTTCACTCGCAAAACCGCCTTCTTTACGTCACAGACCGCTCAGCGGTGCTTTCCGGGCGATGCACCGCTTCAGACCCACGCAGAATAGACTCGTAGCGCTCCGCGATGCGAGCCCATGTGAACTGCTTCATCCATCGTTCGCGCGCCACGCGGCCAACCTCCGACAACGCCTCCGGCTCGTCCATCAATCGCTTCATCTCCGCCGCGAACTGCTGCGGATCGGCGCGCGTATATCCCCGCTCGTCCTTCGGCGCGGGGCAGATGAAACCGCCGCCCGTCCATCGCGCAATCTCTTCCGCATTCCCCACCGGCACGGAGAGAAAGGGGGTGCCGCCTGCGGTGGCTTCAAATAGCACTAGCGGTGAGTACTCGATATTCGAGGCGAACACGAACAGATCTGCATTCATGTACGCCTGGACCAGTTCCTGGCGCCCAAGGTCAACCTTGAGCACGTACTTGTTTGCCTGCCCGCCGGCACGCTCCGTCCAGTAGCCAATAGGGTCGGCAGATTTGCGCCAGTTTCGCGGTACCCACTGCAAACGTCCAATATCTTCCAGTTGCGCCACAGCCAATGCGGAGATGCGTGACCTTACGCCAGGCAAACCTTCCCGCCGCAACACACTGATCGACCGCCAAGCCAAGCCCGCCACCCGCCGAATTCGGCGACCGATGAAGGCGAGTACTCGCTTGGTGCCGCCGCTCTCAACGAACTGGGCTCCGGCACGAGGCCCTTCCGTGATCATCACGGCGGGAGCAGGTGGCGGATTGCCGTTCAGGATTAGTGTGACATGTCTGCGATCGCTGCGAAGTCGGGCAAACGCTTCAGCAATTTCTTTGTGCCCTTTCACGCCCGTCATGCTGCCAACCGTGAGAAAAACAAAACTTTCCTCAGGAATGCCATGGCGCCGGCGGAAATCCGGATCCTTTGGCACAAGAAACTCGATCTCACTTGCCCCATTTGGCAGGATGGTGCACGGCGCGAGATGATGCTCACGCGCGAAATCGATGTCGCGATATCGCTCCGCGTAGAAGATCAGATGGTCGAACTGCCTGAGTACGTCGGGCAGCGCCTTGAAGTATTCGGTATAGGATGGCTCATAGAGACCCGAAAAACCGCAGGGAATAAATACTTTGCGCACACGGATCTGGTCCAGTACTGGCCAGAGCGCGTCAAAAGTCCACTGCTGGGCGGCCTTGATCATGATCGCATCACCGTCGAAGGCGGTCACGAACTCGAGATAGCGTTCCACCTCCCCGTGAATGCCACGCACCGTGTTGCCCGTAATGCCGAACTCCACGATCTTCACGCCCTTGTGAGCCGAAAAGTTCCGCTCCGCCAACCGCGTAGTGGCGACCGTGACGTCATGCCCCTGCATGACGAGTCGCTCAGCAATCTGGCGCATGACCTCTTGCACCCCGCCTACGCTCGGAAAATAGAATTCGCAGCAGAACAGTAATCGCATTCCTCGCCCCCCGCTCAGCGTGGCAAAACGCCGAGTTGCCGACCGATTGCGCGCAACTTGCGCGCAATCGGTCGAGCCCAATGCATGTTGTGCTTGTGAATCAAGTATTGGTGGCGCAAGCTCTCAATGCGCGATGCCAGGCGGCGGGGTACATCGGAATGGGGCGACTCGCTCGCCAGTCTTTCCCCGGCGGCATGCACCGCTTGGCACATACGCTCGATATCGGGATGCGGGGACAATCGATGCAGGGCGGAATGCGTGAGGGCAGCCACGTCCAGAACTTCCACTGGGGGCTCCTTGTAACCCAGCACCGCAGCAAGATTCTCCGCGCAGATCAGCACCAGACGCTCTAGAAAAGGATTTGGTCCCGTGCGCGACATGCTAGCGGGTACTTCGCGATAGATCAGCAACCGCTCCGGCAGATTGGCCACGCGTGTGTGCCGCGCCATGCGCGACCAAAGCTCATAATCTTCCGGCGGCTGCCGGGCAGGATCGGTGGTATATCCTCCTACCGCCTCGATCGCCGACTTGCGCACCATTACCGAACTATGCACGAACGGATTGTTGAACAGGAGTTCAAAGCTCAAGGCGCCATGGTCAATCGGATGATCGTGCGTGCGATCAGTGGGCGCGTCACCGACCCAGATCTCGGCCGCGGAACCGAGCAGGCCATGGTCTGGATGGCGCTCGAGAAATTCCACCTGTCGGGCAAAGCGCTCGGGATGCGAAAGATCATCCTGATCCTGCCTCGCGATATAACGACCACGCGCTAGCCCGATGCCCCGATTCAATGTGCCGGCCAGTCCTATGTTGCCCTGATGAAACAGGCGAATCCGCGGATCTCGCATAGATTCAAGCACGTCAGCCGAGTTGTCCTTCGAGCCATCATTGATCAGGATAAGCTCAAAGTCGTCGCACGTTTGCGTCAGGATACTGCCGACGGCTCTTTCAACATCCGCCGCCCCGTTATAGACGGGCAAGACCACGCTGATGAGAGGTGTCGTCATAGTCGACTCCAAGAAGCCGGAATCAGATCGCTCGTATCGTGCGACGCCCCGCTGAACCAGCGTTCGGGTGCCACGACGATTTTATTCGCATGGGGATTGAGCCACGCACCCCACCAACTGAATGAGCTGTTGGCAATGATGTGGTGACGGCACGCTTTCATCAGCGCCATATCCCAGGCACCGTGGTCGGCATCATTCACATCGACAAGCGTCGCGGCATGGTCGAGCCGGAAGTTCTGACTGACCCATGCATGGTCGTCGGAAAAAACAAAGAAATGCGGTACATCGATGCGTTCTGCCACGTGATCGACCGCTGCCCGGTAATAGTCGAGCGAGCAGACGCCATGATACTGGGCAGTTTGTGCGTTGCTGACATAATCGCCGCGACGGATATGCAAGGACACCGCATTGCTGCCTGCTGCACCGATTTGCCGCGCCAGCGCCGCATTGGCATCATTCACGGGAGCCTTCAACGAGAACTCCTGTCGCAGCAGATCCGCGATGCCGCTGAAGTAGCGCTCGCTCTGCCAATAGCCATCCAGATACGCTGGCGCGCCCGCATACTCCAGACGTTCGTCATAGGCATACGTGGCTTCTCGTATTACGTTGGCTGGGCGCCGCACACCGAGGAATTTCATCGCCCGGTCAGCCAGCGAATGCGGCCGCGATGTAACGCCCGCTTGCGCGAGTTCTTCCTCGGAGGCGACGGTGGCCCAGATGGCCAGCTCGCCGAGCTCATAGCGTCGCAGATCATAGTGCTCGAACCCCGATGCATCGAGCGAAAGCGGCACGTCCAGTCGATGGGCGAGTGCGCGCCCCGTAGCATACTGGAACATCTGATTGCCGAGGCCACCTATCAGTTTGGTAATGATTTTCGACATGACGATGAACTGTAATCCGACTAAGCGATGGGAAGCTTTCGCGCTTCGACCATATAACCAACTGTAAACTGCTCGATTAGGCAGTCATTCTCTGCTTGGCTCAGTAGCCTTGGCAGCCAGTCCATCAGCACATAGGACTGCGCCGGCGTCACCCCGTTTTGCAGTTCGGTCAGTGTCCGCCCGGCACGATGTACCTCCTGGGCCACGTGGCGCAGCAATCCGCCCAGCGGCTTAATTTCAACGATCTCGCAACCAAAGTCGGCGAGGTAACGCTCGTAGAAATATGGCGAAAATCCGCCATAGAAATGATAGGGCTCCTGATGGATGCCACTGCCCAGCGGTGCTGTCAATAGCAGGCGCCCGCCGGAGGTCGTGACCCGGACAAGCTCACGCAATGCACTAATGGGATCAGGTACATGCTCCAGTACCTCCGTACAGAGCACCACATCGAACACCCCTGTATCAACCGGGATATTCGTGATATCGCAGACGTAATCGATGGCGCCGTAGTCCCAAGTTTCCCGCAGCGGTCCGTCCACGCTACCTTGGTACTGTGCGAAATCTTGCGCCTTGTAAGCCGTATGCGCGAATAACGGTTTGTAGCGACACTGGCCTGCCCCGGCGTCCAGCACGCGCGCGCCCATCGGCATCTCAGCGGCTTTCCTCGCGACCCAATCATCGCGCCAGTACGCCGAAAAATTGATGAGTTGGTCCATGTCCTCCCGCGCGGCCGCGCGATTGCCGGGATCGCCAAGCACACCTTGCAACAGCGCTTGCGCCTGCCCGGCGTCATCGGAAGCGAGTTGCTGGCCCACCGAAGCAGCAAGGCCCGGTTGAGCCTTCACCAAAGTTGCCAGGAGCGGTACGACATCTTCCGGCTGCATCCGGACACCGCGCTCCGCGGAATATGTGACTACCTTCAACAGCAATCGCTGCACGGATGCAGCCATTTTGGACATCATTTTCTTCATCTTCCTTCACCCCGACGCCAACGCATTGAATAACGGCGGCAGTCAATTGCCCTTCCACCGCGCCCGATCGACGAACAGCGTGTTGATATAGGTATCTGCGTAGGCGAAATAGCCCTGCGCGGCAAGATAATCGCCAATTTCCGGGATCTTCTCTTCCTCGCGGGTTTCACTGAATGTCAATGTTTCCACGCAAATCACGGCCGGCCGGAACCGCTTTAGGTCAAGGCTCTTGACAATCTCAATGTCCAGACCTTCCACGTCGACAGACACGAAATCAGGCGATGCACCACCGAAATGGGTCTCGATGACCGTGTTGATGCTGACGACCGGCACCTCGATAATCTTCTCGACACGATGCAAGCCCGTGCCCTCGTACCTGGCCGCTTCCGCACTTGAAAACGTGTTCAAGGTTCGCGTAGACATTACATGAAACGGCAACGCCGACACGTTCCCCTCACCAATCCCGACATTGAGGTTTACGTCTTCAGGACGCTTTACAAGGAACGCGTCGAACAGATCCGGATCAGGCTCGACATTTACGCCACGGCAACCCTGGGTGTAAAAGAAATGTGTATTGCTGAGCCGAGTGGGATGGTGAGCACCGATATCGAGATAGTTTGGCCTGTCGATGCCAATGGCCCGAAAGATGAAGTCGACAATCATGTCCTCGCCGGCTTGCGCGAAGGAGCGGCGTCCTTCGCTGACGATATCGTCACGTACTTCGCCCGCAAGCGCAGGGTTCGTATTTGACTCTCTACCGCGAAGTGTTCCCAGGATTTTTTTAAACATGCGTACGGCGCCCCTCAGAGCTTGTGACAATCCCATTTCAAACGCGGCCGGGAAACACCCGGGAGTCCGCCGGTCCAGCCATGGCGGCGCGGATCGATCAACCCCGGCTCGTAGACCTCGAAACGCAACGCGTTCTCCAACGCAAAATGCAGCGGATTCTCAAGCTCGTAGCTGCTTAGGGCGGGCATGAGATTAAAGCGGCCCGTATTGAACTGAAAGGGATCGATATGACAGACCACTTCATACTCACCAGCCATATTTGGCGGCGTGGCTTCTGGGAATGCAATGAACACGCGTCCTCCAGACTCATCGTAGAAGTGGAAGTTGGGAACAACCCTATACGGCACATCCTTGTTGACGCGATATCGCAATGCAATGCTGAACGGCTTGTCGATGTCGAGGTGGGCGGTTTCCTTGCCGTCGTGATCCCGAATGCCGCCCCCCAGACACGTCACGTAGTCCGCGCAATCGATCTGCACATTGATATCGGGGTCCGGAAACTGGAATTGTGCCTTATGCCAAGCCCCTGTCTCCGTTTCATCAGCGAGGGTGCGAACGTACGCGGTGGCGGCATCCTCGACAGGCGAAAACGAAACAACCTCGCCCTTCTTCAAATACAACGCCTTCTCGCACATCGACTTCACCGCGGCCATGCTATGACTGACGAACAGCACAGTGCGGCCAGATCCGGTCAGTTCGCGCATCCTATCCATGCACCGCTTCTGGAAAGCCTGATCGCCCACGGACAGGACCTCGTCAACGATCAAGATATCCGGATCCAGCCACGCGGATACTGAAAACGCGAGCCGGACATACATGCCGCTCGAATAGTACTTCACTGGCGTATCGATAAATTTCTCGACGCCCGAGAAACCCACAATCTGGTCGAACTTACGCAGGATCTCGGCCCGCGGCATCCCGAGGATGGCGCCATTCAGAAAGATATTCTCCCTGCCGGTCAATTCCGGGTGGAACCCTGTACCGACCTCGAGCAGGCTGGAAACCTTACCGCGAATGGTAACCTGTCCTCGAGTCGGTTCGGTGATGCGGCTCAGGATCTTCAGCAGCGTGGATTTTCCCGCCCCATTCCCGCCGATCACGGCAATGCGCTCGCCTTCCTTGATTTCGAAGGAGACGTCACGCAGCGCCCAGAATTCTTCTGTGGTTGTCGATTCGCCTTCATCCATCACGGCATTGCGCGCATGTCCGGCGCCAAATGGAAGCACTCTTGCAAGCTTACGGCCCAAGGCCTCTCGAATCGAGCGAGGCTGATTGCCAACCAGATGGTTAATCAGATACTTCTTTGAAAGGTCTTCTACCTTGATTGCAGCCGTCATGGTTCAGATCACATCCGCAAAACTGGCTTCGGCTTTTCGAAAATAGCGAATCCCGGTGAAAGTCAGCAACACTCCCGCGAACGCGGCTATTACAACGCTCGGCCAGTAAAGCTGTGTATCCCCGCCAAGAATACTCCAACGGAAACCGGCAATGATTCCCACCATCGGGTTGAGCGAATACAACAGACGCCACTTCTCGGGAATCAGCTCCGCGGAGTAGCCGACCGGTGAAACATAGATGCCTAGTTGCAGGAAAAACGGAATGAGGTGACGGAAATCCCGATACCGCACGTTCAGGGCTGCGGCCCAAAGTCCTAGTCCCATCGAGAATGTGGCAGCCAGAACAACGAAGAACGGAAGGAATAGCATATGCCAGTCGGGCCAGTGCCCGAACCAGAGCATAAGGCCGACCAGCAGAACCCCGGAAATCGTGAAGTCGACCAGACTGACCAGCATCGTGCTGAACGGCACGATCAGGCGTGGAAAATAAACTTTCGATAGTAGCTGGGCATTAGTTACCAGACTATTACTACAATCTGTCAGGGAACTCGAAAAGAAATACCATGGCAGCATGCCCGCGAACACCACAAGCGAGTATGGAATCGGCCCCGACGACAAACCCGCGATCTTGCCAAAGACCACGGTAAAGACCAGCATTGTCAGCAACGGGCGAATCAAGACCCAACCCGCGCCGATGAGCGTCTGCTTGTAGCGGACCAGAATGTCGCGCCACGCGAGGAAGTAAAGCAACTCGCGATGCATGAAGAAATCCGTCCAATAGTCTTTTGCAGACCGGCCATTGGCCAGGACGGTTATGTTGTCGCTCGCACTCATCCAATTTCCCACAAACTGCAGTCCATCCCTTCGGCGCAGGGTCATGAAACATTTTTCCCTGAGCCAAAAGGCTATTTGTTGTAGTGATCCAGGAACCACTGATAGGTGGCTGCTACCCCGTCTTTTAGTTCAATGCGCGCACGCCAGCCCAACGAGCTGAGGCGATCTGTATTCATCAGCTTGCGTGGCGTGCCATCTGGCTTGCCAAGGTCCTGAACAATACGTCCTTGGTATCCCGTCACGTTCCGGATGATTTCGCCCAGCTCGCGAATTGTCACATCAGCCCCAACCCCAACGTTGACGATGCCCTCGTCCGAGTATTGCTGCATTAAAAATGTCAGTGCATCGCCCAGGTCGTCGGCGTGCATGAACTCGCGGCGAGGCGTGCCCGTCCCCCACATCACCACCTCTTCGTCTCCGGCCGCCTTCGCTTCGTGGAACTTACGCAGCAGCGCAGGAAGCACGTGAGAGTTTTGCAGATCAAAGTTGTCGCCGGGCCCGTAAAGATTCGTCGGCATTGCCGAGATTGCATCGAACCCATACTGGCGCCGATAGGCTTGGCACATCTTGATGCCGGCGATCTTGGCCACTGCGTACCACTCGTTCGTGGGCTCCAGCTCGCCGGTCAGCAGACAGCTCTCCGGCATCGGCTGCGGCGCGAACTTCGGGTAGATGCAAGACGAGCCGAGAAACAGCAGCTTGGTGGCGCCGTGCTGCCAAGCCGAATGGATGACGTTGGTCTGGATAGCGAGGTTGTCGCGGATGAACTCGGCCGGATAGGCGTTGTTGGCATGAATACCTCCAACCTTGGCCGCGGCCAGGAACACATACTCTGGACGTTCCGCAGCGAAGAAAGCATCGACGGCAGCCTGGTCGGTCAAGTCGAGTTCCGCGTGAGTACGGAACAGCAGGTTGTCGTAGCCGGAGGCGCGCAGCCGCCGCACGATCGCCGAGCCCGCCAAGCCGCGATGTCCGGCAACATAGATCTTGTCGTGAGCTTGCATGGCCGTCTTCACTCGTGATAGTTGAATGCCTTGAAGCCGGCTTCCTTGACGAGGCTGTCGCGCCGCGCCAGATCGAAATCGGCGGCCACCATTTCGCTGACCAGTTCGGCGAAGGTGGTGCGCGGCGTCCAGCCGAGCTTCTGGCGCGCCTTGGTGGGGTCACCGAGCAGCGTTTCAACTTCCGCCGGACGGAAGTAACGCGGGTCCACGCGCACGACGGTCTCACCCGCCGCGACCCTGATCCCGGCGGCGGTTGCCTTCTGCGCGTCCACGCTGTCCACAATACCGACTTCGTCCACGCCCTCGCCTTCGAAGCGCATGGCGATGCCGAGCTCAGCGGCGGCAACGCGCACGAAGTCACGCACCGAATACTGCACACCGGTGGCGATGACGAAGTCTTCGGGATTCTCCTGCTGCAGCATCAGCCACTGCATTTCCACGTAGTCGCGCGCGTGGCCCCAGTCGCGCAGGCTGTTCAGGTTGCCAAGGTAGAGGCAGTCCTGCAGTCCGAGCGCAATGCGGCTGATGGCGCGCGTGATCTTGCGTGTGACAAACGTCTCGCCGCGCAGCGGAGACTCATGGTTGAATAGGATGCCGTTGCACGCGTACATGCCGTACGACTCGCGGTAATTCACCGTGATCCAGTAGCCATAGAGCTTGGCCACGGCATAAGGCGAGCGCGGGTAGAACGGCGTAGTTTCCTTCTGCGGTATCTCCTGCACCAGGCCGTAGAGTTCCGACGTGGATGCCTGGTAGAAACGCGTTTTCTTCTCGAGGCCCAGAATCCGGATCGCTTCCAGCAGGCGCAGGGTCCCAAGCGCATCGCTGTTGGCGGTGTACTCTGGGCTATCGAACGATACGGCCACGTGCGACTGCGCCCCAAGATTGTACAGTTCGTCCGGCTGTACTTGCTGGATGATGCGGATCAGGTTCGTGGAGTCCGTCAGATCACCGTAATGGAGGATGAAATTCCGCTGATCGATGTGCGGATCCTGATACAGATGATCGATGCGGTCGGTATTGAACAGCGAGGCGCGGCGCTTAATGCCATGCACCTCGTAGCCTTTCTCGAGCAGCAATTCTGCGAGGTAGGCGCCGTCCTGACCGGTGATGCCTGTAATAAGGGCGACCTTCTTCATTGCGTATCCTGTATTGTCTTTAAGCGCGGCCGTAAGAATCTTCGAAGCGGACGATGTCGTCCTCCTCCAAGTAGTCCCCGCACTGAACTTCAATCATGACGAGCGGCAGTTTGCCGGGATTCTCGAGCCGATGGCGGTTGCCGGCCGGAATATAGGTGGATTCGTTGGTGTTGACCAGCAATTCCCTTTCACCGTTGATCACCTTGGCCATACCACTCACGACGATCCAATGCTCGCTGCGGTGATAGTGCATCTGTAGCGACAGCGAAGCACCGGGCTTCACCTCGATCCGTTTGATCTTGAACCGGGAACCGCCCTCGAGCACGGTATAGGTGCCCCATGGGCGGTGCACCTTACGGTGGATGCGGCTGGCGGCATGGCCTTGGGAATTAAGTTGCCGGACGATTTCCTTGACGTCCTGCGCACGCGTCTTGTCCACGATCAGCAAGGCGTCGGCAGTGTCCACGACGATGAGGTCGGTGGCACCCACGAGGCTGACCAGACGGTCCTCGCTGCGCACATAGCAGTTCGACGAATCGTGCAGCAGCGCCTCCCCCTCCACGCGGTTGCCGCAGTCGTCTGCGCTGGACAGGTCGCTGATGGCGCTCCAAGAGCCCACGTCGCTCCAGCCGATCTCGCAGGGCACGACTGCCACGGACGAAGATTTCTCCATCAGCGCGTAGTCGATCGAAATGTTCGGCACCTGTTCGAACGCCACGGCGTCCAACGTTCGCTGGATCAGGTGTTCGCCGCGTAGCTGCTTCGACCGGCTCATGCATTCGCGCACCGCGTGCAGGACGTCCGGGGCATGGGCTTCCAATTCCTTCAGCRCGGTCCCGACGGTAAAGCAGAAGATGCCGGCGTTCCAGTAATAGTGACCGCTGGCGCAATATTCCACGGCCTTTTCGTGAGATGGCTTTTCTACAAAGCGGCGCACGGCGGACCCATCGGCCTCAATATAGCCATAGCCGGTTTCAGGCCCGTCGGGATGGATGCCGAGCGTGACTAGTGCACCTTTCGCGGCCAGCGCGCGCGCGCTGGCAATCGCAACGCCGAACGCTTCCTGGTCGCGAATGACATGGTCGGCGGCCAGGATCAGCAGGATTGCATCGTCGTCATGGCGCTCCGCCACGTCGAGCGCGGCGGCAGCGATCGCCGCCGCTGTGTTGCGTCCGAACGGCTCAAGAATGTAGGACGTCGCCACGCCCTGCGCGTTAACCTCGCGGTACTCGTCCTCCGTCTTGAAAAACAGGTCGCGGTTCGTCACCGTGAGAACCTCGGCGACATCCGGCAACGCGGTGGCCCGCAGAAATGTCTTCTGCAGCAGGCTCTGCGCGTCCGAAAGCCGAATGAAYGGCTTGGGGTGCAGCTCGCGCGATACCGGCCAGAGTCGCGTACCGGCTCCGCCCGAAAGAATCACAGGAACAAATGTCATAGCAATCGCCGACTTCGGCTTCCCGATAACATGAAACTTTAACATAAAGGCCGTGCAGATAAATTCATTTCATGCATGAAGCGAATTTATCTGCACTCGTCGTGCCCGTTGTGCCGCCCGTGCCGCTAGACCAGGGCGCGAATGACCTTCCGATAGTGCGCGATGACATAACGCTCGTCGAAGCTCGATGCCATCTTGGCCCGCCCGGCGTTGCCCATGCGGCGCCAGGCATCAAGGTTCCGTTGCTGCATCTCTTCCATCTTGGCCTCCAAATCCGCGGCATCGCGTGCGCGGCAGAGCAGGCCTGTCTCGCCATGATCCACGACATCCTTGCAACCAGGCACCGCCGTGGCAATCACCGGGCGGCCCATTGCGGCCGCCTCGAGCAGGGCCCGGGGAATCCCCTCCCGGTACGACGGCAACACCACGCAGTGCGCTGCGCCGATCACGGGTCGGATATCGCGCGCGACGCCAAGATACTCGATCACCCCCTCCGCTACCCAGGCATCGACCTGCCGCTGGGCGATCGCGCTCGGGTTCTCCCCCCCGGGCGGACCCACCAGCAGGAAGCGCATGTGCGCATGGCGCGCCCTCAATGCACGCGCCGCCTCCACGTACTCGCCGATGCCCTTGTCCCATAGCATCCGGGCGATCAACAGAAATCGAAACTGGTCCGGCGCCGGCTCGTCCGGCTGCGCCGGCGGCGCGAAAAAGTCCAGGTCGATGCCCTCGCCCGGTAAAACCGTGCACTTCCTGCCGTCCACCAGCCCAGCGGACTCGAACGCCATGCGATCTTCCTGGTTCAGGAACCACACCTGCCCCGAAAACCGAAGTGCAAGGCGGTAAAGCAGCTTGCTCAACACGGATACGATCCCGCGGTTGATGAACACATAGCCCAGCCCGGTAGTTACCGCGATTGAACGGATGCCGGCCAGCCGCGCCGCCATAGAGCCGTAGATGTTCGGCTTGATGGTGTAATGAAAAATCAACGCCGGTCGCACCCGCCGATACAGCGCCAGCAGTGCCCCTACGAGGCGGAGGTCCTGGATCGGGTTGCGTCCTTGGGCCGACATCGCCATCGGATGGAACCGGCAGCCCATGGCGAGCAGCGCAGGGACCTCGCTATCTTCCGGCGCCACCACATGCACTTCGTAGCCGTCACGGATCAGGTCTTCCAGCAGACCGTGCCGGAAGCGGACCATCGACCACGCCGTGTTGGCGCAGAAGAGAAGGACGCGGCGGCCCGACAGCGCATGGCTCTCGTCCCTCACGAGTGCGTCATGGCAATCACCATGCTGTCGCAGGCACTCTTCTGTCACGGTTTCCCTCAGAACGGATTCTCGGCATCCCGCAGCGGCGGCGCGGCCGCATCGCGGGCATGCAGGATCGGGGCTTCCGTGGCCGGCCAGTCGATGCCAACGTCGGCATCGTTCCAGGCAATCGCGACCTCGAACTGAGGATCGTAGTAATCCGTCATCTTGTAATGCACGTCGGCATAATCCGACATCACCATGAAACCATGTGCGAAGCCCTCGGGCACCCAGAGTTGGAGGAAATTGTCCGCGGACAGGATCACTCCCACCCACTGCCGGAACGTAGGCGATTCGCGGCGCAGGTCCACGGCCACGTCGAACACCTCCCCGGCAGTCACCCGTACCAGCTTGCCCTGCGGCCGGCGCGTCTGATAGTGCAGGCCCCGCAATACGTGCCTGAAGGAGCGCGTCACGTTGTCCTGCACGAACTCTCGCCGGATGCCTGTCACCTGCTCGAACACCTTCGCGTTGAAACTTTCCATGAAATGTCCGCGCGCGTCTCGGCGCACCCGCGGCGCCACGATCAGGACATCCGGAATCGAGGTTGGCGTGGCCAGGAGGGCCGGTTGCTCACTCATCGGGATTTTTCCGAGATCAGGCCGTGGAGATATGCGCCGTAAGAGTTCTTCGACAGGGCATTTGCCATCTGCTCGACGGCCTCGGCGCCAATCCACTTGTTGCGGAACGCGATCTCCTCCGGACACGCAACCATGAGCCCCTGCCGCTTCTGCACCGTGGCGATGAAGCTGGCGGCCTCGAGCAGCGAATCATACGTGCCGGTATCGAGCCACGCGTAGCCCCGGCCTAGCACTTCAACTTCGAGCTGCGACAACTCCAGATATCGCTTGTTGATATCGGTGATTTCCAGTTCACCGCGGGGCGACGGACGGATTTCGGCGGCAATATCGCAGACTTGGTTGTCATAGAAGTACAACCCGGTCACGGCATAATTTGAGCGCGGGCGGACAGGCTTCTCTTCCAGCGACAACGCGCGAAACTGGTCATCGAACTCGACCACGCCGTAGCGCTCCGGATCGTGGACGTGATAGGCGAACACGGTCGCACCGCGCTCCCGAGCGGTCACGTCCTTGAGTTGCCGGATCAGCGCGTGGCCGTGGAAAATGTTGTCGCCGAGAATCAGCGTCGAAGGATTATTGCCAACGAAGTCACGGCCGATCAGGAACGCTTGCGCAAGCCCATCCGGCGACGATTGCACCGCATACTGCAGGCTCAGGCCCCATTTGCTGCCATCGCCCAACATCTCTGCAAAGCGCGGCGTATCTTCGGGCGTCGAGATTATCAGGATGTCCCGGATCCCCGCCAGCATCAGCGTGGAAAGCGGGTAGTAGATCATCGGCTTGTCGAAGACGGGCAGCAACTGCTTCGACACCGACAACGTAATCGGGTAGAGCCGCGTGCCGGAGCCGCCGGCCAGAATTATGCCTTTGCGCATGGTCCAGTTCAGGAAAGTATCTGATCGATCAGGTAGTGCACGCCGTGCCGCCACTCCGGAAGATGAATGTCAAACGTCTCACACAACTTATCGGTGTTTAACCGGCTGTTGGCCGGGCGCCGCGCCCGCTGCGGCCAGGCCGAGGTTGGAATTGCGGCAATGGCTTCGGGCTTCAGCCGCAACGCCGCGCCCCGCGCCAGCGCATAGCGGACCACTTCTCTGGCATAGCCGTGCCACGACGTCTCGCCGGCGGCCGCCAGGTGCCACACGCCACCGTGCGCGGCCTCAGCCCCGCGCTGCCCCCAAAGCCTCGCCACGACATGCGCGGTCGCATCCGCCACGAGCGCTGCCGTGGTCGGTGCGCCGAAACAGTCGGCAATGACTTCCATCCGATCCCGCTCGGCTGCCGCTTTCAAGATGCTCCGGGCGAAATTTTTGCCATGCGCACCCGCCACCCACGAGGTCCGCAGCACGATAGCTCTTGCGCCGGACTCGGCGACGGCCTGCTCGCCGGCTAGCTTGCTTCGGCCATAGACGGACAAGGGATTCGGCGCATCCGATTCGACATAGGGCCGGTCTGCGGCGCCATCGAAGACGTAGTCGGTAGAGTAATGCACGAACAGGCTGCCGAGCGCCTTCGCTTGCATCGCCAGTACGCCCGGGGCCGCAGCGTTCACGGCGAAGGCTCGCGTCTCGTCCGTCTCGGCATCGTCGACCGCCGTATAGGCTGCGGCGTTCACGATCACGTCCGGACGCACCGTGCGGACAAGCGCCTGCAGCGCATCGGCATCGGCCAGATCGCAGGCGGCACGATCCACCGCTATCACATGGCCAAGTACCGCCATACTTCGGCGCAACTCGAAACCGACCTGCCCGTTGCTTCCCGTTACAAGAACCACACGAGCACGATGTGCCTTACGTGGCATATTGCATCGCCACCCACGATCGGTACTCGCCCGACATCACGTCCTGCGCCCAGTCCTGATTGTCGAGATACCACTGTACGGTCTTTCGCAATCCGCTTTCGAAGGTCTCCGCAGGTTTCCAGCCGAGCTCCCGCTCCAGTTTGCGCGCGTCGATCGCATAACGTCGGTCATGGCCTGGCCGGTCTTTCACGAACGCAATCTGATCGCGATAGGAACCGCTCGCTCGCGGCTTCAGTTCGTCGAGCAAGTCGCAAATCGTATGGACGACTTGGAGATTGGTTTTTTCGTTCCAGCCGCCGACGTTATAAGTGTCGCCAAGTCGGCCCCGCGTCAGCACCTCGCGGATTGCGGAGCAATGGTCGCGCACGTAGAGCCAGTCGCGGACATTCTGACCATCGCCATATACTGGGAGAACCTTCCCCGCCAGTGCATTGGCGATAATCAGCGGAATCAGCTTCTCCGGAAAATGGTAAGGGCCGTAATTATTCGAACAATTGGTGGTCAACACCGGCAGGCCGTACGTATGGTGATACGCGCGCACCAGATGGTCCGACGCGGCCTTGGAGGCCGAATAAGGACTATTCGGCGCATAGGCTGTGGATTCGGAGAACTGGGGATCACCGGGGCCGAGCGAGCCGAAGACTTCGTCCGTGGAGACATGCAGGAAGCGGAACCCCGCCCGCGCCTCTACATCGAGCCCGGACCAGTAAGTCCGCACCGCTTCGAGCAGGGTAAATGTGCCGACGATATTCGTCTGGACAAAATCGGCCGGCCCGTGAATGGAGCGATCCACATGGCTTTCCGCAGCAAAATGCAAGACCGCGCGCGGACGATACTCGGCCAGCAGCGCATCGAGTGCTGCCCGGTCGCAGATGTCCGTGCGGGAAAAAATATGGCGGGAATCGTCTGCCAGCACAGCGAGGGACTTAAGATTGCCGGCGTAGGTCAGCTTATCGACGTTGACAACACTGTCTGCGGCAGGCTCACTGAGCCAATCGAGGACAAAATTGGCGCCGATAAACCCTGCTCCGCCCGTAATCATTATGTGCGACAAAACCTTGCTCCTGCCTATCGATATGTTTCGAGTGTCCGGCAACAGCCGGGGCACCGCCTCATCCCTTTCAGGATGGCGGATTGCTTAGTCCTTGTGGAGGTGACGGTATTCTATCTGAGCAACTCCTGCCGCTCTGGCCCAATCCTCAACTTTTTGTAGCCTCTTGTAACCTTCGGCGAAAACGATTACGCGGAAATGCGAGCACTTCTTAATTTCCGGACAACCTGCAAAGATGCCCAAACTCCCCAACCCAACGCCGGTCCCGTTCGCCATTGGCGATCCGCAGGGCTGTGCTCAGTCCCTAGCGCCGCTTCTCGCTCAACTTCCGGGGGAGGCCCCCCTTCGCTTCGCCGGCGACCTCGTCAATCGCGGCCCGGCTTCGCTACAAACCCTTCGCATGGTCAAGGACATGGCGCCGCGTGCTCGGACCGTGCTGGGCAACCACGACATCCAYCTGCTTGCCGTCGCWGCCGGSGTGCGCAAGAAGAGCAARTCGGACACCYTGGACGACATCYTSGCCGCCYCMGATTGTGAYGAYTTACTCACATGGCTGCGCCATCAGCCGCTAGCGATCCTGGAGAATGACTTCCTGATCGTCCACGCCGGCGTGCTGCCGCAATGGACCGCGACGCAGGTCGTCGATCTCGCGGGCGAAGTGGAAGCGGAGCTGCAGGGGCCCAACTGGCAAGACTTCCTCGGCAATGTCTTCGGCAACGCCGCGGATCGCTGGCAAGATGACCTGACTGGCATCCACCGCCACCGCGTGGTCGTGAACGCCCTCACCCGCCTCCGCTTCTGTTCCGCGGACGGGGTCATGGATCTCAAAACCAAGGAAGGTCCGGGCGGCGCGCCAAACGGCGTCATGCCCTGGTTCGATGTGCCCGGCCGCCGTACCGCCGATGTCACCGTGGTCTGCGGACACTGGTCCACGCTCGGACTGATGACGCGGCCCAACCTCATGGCGCTCGATACCGGTTGTGTCTGGGGTGGCAAGCTGACGGCCGCCCGACTCGCATCCGATCCGGCGGACCGGACCATCGTCCAGGTCGATTGCCCGCAGTATTCTGATCCGCTCGCCTGAGTCCGTCAGCCCCGCGCCAGCGGGGAAGCCGTGAACCTCAGTTCATGGCAGCGGACACCGGCGCCAGTGCCGGCGCGGGCTGGTGAAGCCGGTCGGCCACGGCGATGGCAGCCTCCGGCGTCCCCTGTGCGAGGTGAACAACCACTTCCCGCGCCGACTCCGCCAATTCCCGCCGACTCGCCGACTGCGCCATCAGCTGCGGCCCAAGCGTCAGCCGCGCCTTGATCGGCGGCGACCGCAATATCATGTCGAGCGAGTCCAGCAGCGACAAATCGCCGATATAGGCCGGCGCCGCCGTCGGTTCGCCGGTGGCTGCGTCCAGATACCGCAGCCCCACCGGTTGCACCGGCAGCCCGCCCGCCACTGGGGCCTGCATCAGATTGGCATGGAACGGCAGCACCTCCGTCCCATCCGTCGTCGTCCCCTCCGGGAACACGCACACCAAGTCACCGTCGCGCATCACCTCGGTAATGTGATGGAGCACCCGGTGCGCGTCCCTTTTGCGTCCACGCTCGATGAAGATCGTGCCGGTCTTCTCGCATAGCCAGCCGACGAGTGGCCAGCTACGGATCTCGGACTTCGCCACGAAGCGTGCGGGATGCCAGCTATGGATCACATAGATGTCGAGCCAGGAGATGTGATTCGCAACCATCATCGCGCCACGCGGCGCGGGCTGGCCGGGCGCCAAACCCTGCACCTCCACTTCCACGCCACACAGCTTCAGCAGCTTGCGCGACCAGTTGCGGATCAGCCGCTCGCGCATCGCCACACTCGCCCACGGGAACACCGTGGCGCAGATCAGCATGCCGCGCAGCATCAGCAGGATGAGGCGCGTCTTGCGTAACCAGATCATCGTAAGGGCTCTCGGATGATATTGATCGACTAAGATCCGTGCTGATCAGCGCGCTTCGTGCACGATCTGGCCACCGACCAGCGTCATGCGCACGCGCCCTTCCATCTCGTAGCCGAGCCACGGCGAGTTCTTGCCCTGGCTCTTCAGCGCGCTACGCTCCACCTTCCACACCTGTTTCGGGTCGAACACGCAGACGTCTGCCGCGCTGCCGGTGGCCAGCGTGCCAGCACCAAGGCCGATCACGCGGGCCGGCTCACTGGTGATGCGCGCCAGCGCCTTCACCAGCGGCACCTTGTGCTCGTTGGCCCAGCGCAGCGTCAGCGGCAGCAGCAATTCCAGGCCGGTGGCGCCGGGCGAGGCCTCGTCGAATGGCAGCAGCTTCTCGTCGTCGTCCACTGGGGTATGGTCCGAGCACAGCGCGTCGATGGTGCCATCGGCCAGGGCGGCGATGATGGCATCCCGGTCCCGCGCACTGCGCAGCGGCGGCGAGAAGCGCATCTGGCTATTGAAGAAGCCGATGTCCACGTCCGTCAGCGCCACATGGTGCATGTTCACGTCGCACGACACCCTCAGCCCTTCCTTGCGCGCCTGCCGCACCAGCTCCAGCCCGGCCGCCGACGACAGCCGGCACAGGTGCACGCGCGCGCCCGTGGTGCGCATCAGTTCGAAGATCGTATGCAGGCGCACGGTTTCGGCGATCACCGACACGCCCGAGAGGCCCAGCCGCGACGCCACCGCGCCACTCGCCGCCACCCCGCCGCCGAGGAACGGGTCCTCGGGACGCAGCCACACCGTGTAGCCGAAGGTCTGCGCGTACTGCATCGCGCGCAGCAGCACCTGGGTATTGCGGATCGGCATCTCGGCCTGGCTGAAGCCAACGCAGCCGGCCTCGGTCAACTGGCCCATCTCGGTCAGGATCTCGCCCTTGAGGCCCAGCGTCAGCGCGCCCAGCGGGTAGACGTGGGTCTGGTTGAGCGTGCGGGCGCGGAACTTCAGCATTTCTACGAGGCCCGGCTCGTCCAGCACCGGATCGGTGTCGGGCGGGCAGACCAGGCTGGTCACGCCGCCGGCGGTGGCGGCGGCCACTTCGGATTCCAGCGTCGCCTTGTACTCGTAGCCCGGTTCACGCAGCCGCGCGGAGAGGTCCACCAGCCCCGGGCAGACGATCAGCCCGCGGGCGTCGATGGTCTTGTTGGCGTTGAAATCGGCCGGTGCGCGGCCCACGCCGACGACCTTGCCGGCGGCGATAAACAGGTCTTGCTCGGCGTCGAGGTTCGCGGCCGGGTCGATCAGGCGGCCACCCTGGATGTGAATCTTCATGTTCTGTCGCTTGGCGTTCGGTTGTTCGGGGGAGCCTGACTCAATCATTGTTGCCGGCGACGATGCCCATCACCGCCATGCGCACGGCGATGCCGAACGTCACCTGGTTCAGGATCACCGATTGCGAGCCATCGGCCACGGCGGAGTCGATCTCCACGCCGCGGTTCATCGGYCCCGGGTGCATGACGATGGCATCGGGCTTGGCCAGCGCCAGCCGCTCCGGCGTCAGCCCGTACGCCTTGAAGTATTCCTGCGCGGACGGCAGCAGCGCGCCGCTCATCCGCTCGTTCTGCAGRCGCAGCATGATCACCACGTCCACGCCCTTCAGGCCCTCTTCCATRTTGTGGAAGACGCGMACGCCCATCTGCTCCAGCCCGGACGGCAGCARCGTGCGCGGCCCGATCGCGCGCACTTCCGGCACGCCGAGCGTGGTCAGCGCGTGAATGTCCGAGCGCGCCACCCGCGAATGCAGGATGTCGCCGATGATCGCCACCGTCAGGTTGGTGAAATCCTTCTTGAAGTGACGAATCGTGTACATATCCAGCAAACCCTGCGTCGGGTGTGCGTGGCGGCCGTCGCCGGCGTTGATCACGTGGACGTGCGGCGCCACGTGCTCGGCGATCAGGTACGGCGCGCCCGAACTGGCGTGGCGCACGACGAACATGTCGGCGGACATCGCCGAGAGGTTGTTGATCGTGTCCAGAAGCGATTCGCCCTTGCTGGTGGAAGACGCGTTGATGTTCAGGTTCAGCACGTCGGCGGAGAGCCGCTTGGCGGCAATCTCGAACGTGGTGCGCGTCCGCGTGGAGTTCTCGAAGAACAGGTTGAACACGCTCTTGCCGCGCAGCAGCGGCACCTTCTTCACGTCGCGGTCCGAGTCGGAGAGCGAGACGAACTGGCTGGCGGTGTCGAGGATGTGCGTGATCATGTCACGCGACAGCCCCTCGATCGACAACAGGTGCTTCAGCTCGCCATTCTTGGTCAGCTGCGGGTTGCGGAACATCTTGGTCATGGCAGGTCGGGCGCGGGCAGGGTCGGTCTGGGTGGCTTGCGGAGGTGCGGGTCGGGGCCGGTCAGGCACGGGCTTCGGTGGCGAAGGCGAAGCGCGTGGCGGCACCCTCGCCCTGGCGGGACAGCACCAGGGTCTTGTCTTGGGGCAGTTCGATGGTGGCCGCGGCAAAGTCGGCGGCAATCGGCAGGTTGCGCCCGCCGCGGTCGGCCAGCACCACCAGCGCCACACGCCCCGGGCGGCCGTAGTCGAACAATTCGTTCACGGCGGCGCGAATCGTGCGGCCGGTGGCCAGCACGTCGTCAATCAGCAGGATGTTGCGGTCCTGCACGTCGAACGGCAGCGTGGTCGGCTCGGCCTGGCTGTGCAGGCCCTTCTTGGCGTAGTCGTCGCGGTGGAAGGCCACGTTGATCACGCCATGGCTGTCGAGCTTCAGGTCCGCTGCCAGGCGCTCGGCAATCCAGGCGCCGCCGGAGTAGATGCCGGCCACGGACCAGTTGGCGCGCTCGGCCGCCGGCATCAGCGCCTGGGCCTGGTCGCGCAGCGCGTGGTAGAGCGCCTCGGCGTCGGGAGTGGAGGTCTGGGTCATAGCGGAAGCTCGTCGAAATACTGTTGCAGGATGATGCGGGCGGCCTCGGCGTCCAGCGCGCCGCGCTTCGCCCCAGCCATGGCGGCGGCGCGGGAGCTGTAGCGCTCGTCCACGAAGGCCACTGGCAGGTCGAAGCGGCCGTTCAACTGGTTGCCAAAGCGGCGCGCAAGTCGCATGGAGGCTTGTTCGGCATCGTCGGGGCCGGCTTCGGGGTTGACCGGCATGCCCACCACGAACTGCACCGGCGTCCAGTCGCGCACCAGCGCGCTCACGGCCTCGAAGCGGCCTTCCACGGTCACATTGGGAAGAATGGTCAGCGCGCGGGCCTGCCGGGTGATGAAATTACCGAGCGCCACGCCGATTTTTTTCTCGCCATAGTCGAAGGCGAGGACGGTGCCGTCCGGGGGCGTCGCGCGCCCCGCCTGATCAGGCATGCCCCGCCTCGCCCGAGAGCATCGTGAAATCTATGCCCAGCAGGCGCACTGCGGCGGCGAACCGCTCTTCGGGCGGCACGCTGAAAATAATCTCGGGATCGGCCTGGACGGTCAGCCAGCCGTTGCGGCTCAGTTCTTCCTCAAGCTGCCCGGCGCCCCAGCCGGCATAACCCAGCGTGAGCAGGAACCGGTGCGGCCCGCTGCCGTTGGCCACGGCTTCGAGCACGTCCTTGGAGGTGGTCATCTCGAGCCCGCCCGGCACCGCCAGCGACGACACATAGACACCGACCGGATCGTGCAGCACGAAGCCGCGCTCGGTCTGCACCGGGCCGCCGAAGTAGACAGGCTGATGGGCCACAGGCTGGATTTCGAGCTTGAGATCGATCTTGTCGAACAGCGTGGCCATGTCGATGTCGATCGGCCGGTTGATGACCAGGCCGAGCGCGCCGCGTTCGTTGTGCTCGCAAAGGTAGACCACGGAACCCGAAAAAGTCGGGTCGGCCATGCCGGGCATGGCAATCAGGAACTGATTCGTGAGATTGATTGGAGCTTCGGGCGTCGCCATGGCTGCATTTTATCAAATCGCTGCCGGTCGGCCCGAAACTTTCTGCCGGCCTGCGCAGCATCCGTCACCGGAGGGTTCGTCGATGCGGCCCGTCAGTCGGCCGGCTTCAGCGCGGCCAGGTCGTCCGCCGTGAGCCAGCGCCATTCGCCCGGCGCCAGGRCCGGGTCGAGCTGCAGGCGGCCGATGGCACTCCGATGCAGCCCGCTCACATGGTTGCCGGCGGCTGCCACCATGCGTTTCACCTGRTGATACTTGCCCTGGATCAGCGTCAGCCGCAGGCTGTGTTCGCCGGTGATCTCGCAGCCTTCGGCGGCGATCGGGGCCGGTTCGTCGTCGAGTTTCACGCCGGTGCGSAGTGCCTCGGCCTGCGCCTCGGTCACGGGCTCGGCCGTGGTTACCTCGTAGAACTTCGGCACCTTGCGCTTGGGCGAGGTCTGGGCGTGGATGAACTGGCCGTCGTCCGTCAGCAACAGCAGGCCCGTGGTGTCGTGGTCGAGCCGGCCCACGGCCTGCACTTCGCGCTGACGCAGCGGCACCGGCAGCAGGTTGTAGACGCTCTCGTGGTGTCGCGGCCGCTGCGAACACTCATAGCCGGCGGGCTTGTGGAGCATCAGGTAGGCCTTGGTGCAGGCCAGCCACGCCTCGCCATCCACGGTCAGTTGCAGGCCATCCACCTCGAAGCGTGCGCCGGGGTCTTCGCATAGCTCGCCGTTGACCTCGACGAGCCCGGCGGCCACGAGGTCGCCACAATAACGGCGCGTGCCGAAGCCTTGGGATTGCAGAATTCGATCGAGTGTCATGGCCATGGGAATGCTCTGAAATGCGGATGTGATGCCGGGGTATCCATATGTTAGGGTACGACGATGCCAAGATCGTCCCAGCCCCAATCGATGGATGCCGCCGGCCGCGCGCCGTATCGTATCGAACAACGGTTCGAACGCGGCCTGGTCTGGTTCCGGCGCGACCTGCGCGCCGACGACCACGCGGCGCTGCATTATGCCCTTAAGCACTGCCGGCAGGTATGGTGCGTGTTCGTCTTCGACCGCGAGATCCTCGATCCCCTGCTGGAACGGGGGCTCCAGGCCGACCGTCGCGTCGACTTCATCCTGCGCTCACTGGCCCCGCTGCACGCGGCCCTGAGCCAGTGGGGCGGCGGTCTGATCGTGCTCGATGCCATGGCGCGCGAGGCGATCCCGCAACTCGCGGCCGCCCTGGAAGCCGAGGCGGTGTTCGCCAACCACGACTACGAACCGTCCGCCAACGCCCGCGATGCCGCCGTGCGCGACGCGCTGGCCGCCGACGCCCGCCTCCTGTTCACCTTCAAGGACCAGGTCATCTTCGAGGCCGACGAGGTCCTGAACGGCCAGGGCGCGCCATTCGCCGTGTTCACGCCCTACAAGAACGCGTGGCTGCGCACGGTGCAGCCGTTCGACCTGCGCCCCTATCCTGTGGATAAGTACCGTCGCGCGCTGGCGCCGGTACCGGGCGAGTATCGTCGGGACCTGCCCACGCTGGCCGACCTGGGCTTCGCGCCGAGCAACCTGCCCGAGATCGCCATGCCCACCGGCTCGGACGGCGCCCATGCGCTGTTCGACGAATTCCTGGACCGGATCGGCGACTACGGCCAACGCCGCGACTTCCCGGC